>NZ_OY780956.1 GCF_963675985.1 uncultured Roseibium sp.
GCAGCCCCTCGGGGCCGAAAACTCGTTTCAGGTCCTGAATGCCTGCATGCCGGCGGCCGGCCAAGTCTTCTTGCATCTTCAATTGCTCCATCTATTATGCAGCTCTCATTTCTCGGTGACCTGCTGTCAACGGTTCACGATGGCCTCCAGCAACATTCTTGCCCGCCTTCCCGGCTTGCGGCACTTCGTCGAAGTCGCCCGCCAGGGCTCGTTTCGCGCTGCCGCGGACAAACTCAACGTCGCGCCGTCGGCTGTGAGCAAGCAAATCAAGAATCTCGAACTCAGCCTCGATGCCGAACTCTTCCGCCGCGCCCGCGGACGGGCCGGGCTGGAACTGACCGAAGCCGGTGAGATCCTGCTCTACCGCTGCGCATCGGTGATCAACGAACTCAGCATCGCGCGGGACGAGCTGAGCGAGTTGCGCGGCCTGCAACGGGGACATCTACGCCTGGGTGTGAACGAAGTGCTCGCTTCGGATCTCCTTCCCGGCGTCATCAGAAACCTGCACAGCAACCATCCGAATTTGCGCTACACCATTTTCGTCGAAAACACCCCGGAAATGCTGTCCCGCATGCATGACGGGGATATCGACATCGGCCTCGGCTACAATTTCCCGTCTTCGCCCGAACTGGAAACCCTTGCCACCTTGCAGCGGCGAACCTTTCTCATCACCTCGCTCGACCACCCCCTCGCCCGCCGTCGCAGCGTCCGCCTGGAAGAAATCGCCGGAGAAAAGGTGATTTTTCCGGATAAATCGCTGGCGCTCTACCAGATGCTACAGGACGCGCTGGTGCACTCCTCCGTCGATGTGAAGGACGTCATGACCACCAACTCCTTCACGCTTCTGCGGCAAATGGTGCAGGATGGCGTCGGCGTCAGCGTGGTGATCGGCCGTTTCCTTCAGAAAAAACGCGAGAACATTGCCTTCATCGAGATCGACAATCCGATGATCGTCAGCAAACCGTTGTCCTGCTGCCGCATGGCCGGGCGCACGCCGACTGCCTCGTCCGTGGCTTTCGCCTTTGCGATCAAGTCGCTGTTCGCCCAATACGGCGGGTGAAGCGTCGGGCAGAAGTGTTGAACACATTATCGCTGACTGAGCGGCGGGCGATTGTAGTTCTTGTAGATGAGGTAACGGCTCTTCTGCCGTCCCAGAGCACCGAACCACTGAGGGACATGCGGCCCCATCCAGATCGCGTCTCCGGCCTGGACCGGATACCAGCGCTCGTCCAGCCGGTAGATCCCGCCGCCGTCCAGCATCAGGAGCCCATGTTCCATGAAATGGGTTTCGACATAGGCAAGCGATGCGCCGGGCTCGAAATTCATGATGTTGAACTCCGCATCGAAGGCCGGGTCGGTCGGCAGCAGTTTCTGCACCATGAGCCAGTCGTCGCCCCGCAAAGGCGTTCCGGCGGTATCGGCAACAGATCCGGAGACGAGTTCCGGAACCGGACCGCGCGCGAGAAAATGCCATTCGAACAGGACGAACCGGCTGCCGGGCTCGGCCGAAACCACGTCCCCGTCCCCGGTCCTGGCCCCGGGCGGAATGAATGCGAAGCCTTCCGGGGCAAGCGCGACGCCGCTCTTAAGTCTGACTTTGCCATCGAGACAGAACAGGAAGCGCGCTATGCCCTCGGGCGCAGGCGCTGCCGCCGGAATGCCGTCGGTGCTGCGCACGATCCCCATGGCAAATTTCGCCCCCATGTCCGGGCTGATCAGCCAGGCCAGTTCGGCGCCTGGCCAGTCCGGCTGGGTGATCCATTCGTGGCTTTCCGGTGTCAGAAGCGCATGGTTCCGCTGAATATCAGATCGGGTCATGCCAAAGTTGGTAGACATTTCAGGTCTCCGCCGGGCGCGTGCCCGCAAAAGTCAGGATGAGTTCGCGCAGCAGCTTCTCCCGCCGCGCCAGGGGTGAGATCAGGATGTGTTCGTCCGGCGAATGCCAGTTGTTGCCGATGGCCCCCAGGCCATCCAGTGTCGGCACGCCGGCAGCGCACGTGAAGTTGCCGTCGCTGCCGCCGCCCGACCGTGTCTCCGTCAACGAAACGCCAAGTGTCCGGTTGATTGCCTGCGCGGTCTCCAGCATCCCGCGTGTCGCCGGCGTCCGGGCAAGGCAGGGTTTCTCGATTTCCCCGGAAAGCACGATCCTCACATCGGGGTCTTCGGAGACAAGGCCCCGCAATTTTTCTTCCACCGCCGTCCCCAGGGCGTCGTCGGCGAAACGGACGTCGATATCGCAGGCGGCATGTCCGGCGACCACATTCGGTTCCGTTCCGCCGCGCACCCGTCCCACGTTCACCGTGGTTTCGGTTTCCAGGTCCGTCAGTGCTTCAAGTGCGCGGATGGTGCGCGCCATTTGAAGGATCGCGGAACGCCCGTCCGCAAAGGCCGACCCCGCATGCGCCTCGCGGCCCAGGAAATCCAGTGTGTATTTGGCCCGTCCCTTGCGGAAAGTGATGACCTCGTCGCCGCGCGCGGGTTCTGGGATCAGCGCCGCCCCATGCTTGCGGGCTTCGGTCTGGATCAGCTCGTGGGACGTGGGCGAGCCGATCTCCTCGTCGCTGTTGTAAAGCAGGGTCACGGGTCCGGGCAGCTCGACACCCGCGGCACGGATGGCGCGCATCGCACAGAACGCCAGATAGCCGCCACCCTTCATGTCGGCAATGCCCGGTCCGTATTGCCGGTCGCCCTCGCGCCGCAGGGCGACCGATCCGGGGGCGCAGACCGTATCGATATGGCTCGAGATCAGGACGCCAGGTCCCGGCCCGCCGGAAAAGCGGGCGATCAGATGATCTCCCATGCCGTCCCGACCGGGTACCCGCTCAAGCGCGGCCCCGAGCGGGGACAGGTCAGCCGCAATCAGATCGATCAGCCGGGCGATGTTTTCCACCGAGCCGGTCGGCGTGTCGATCCCGACCCACGTCAGCAGCCCTTGCAGGATATCTTCACTGTTCAACATGTCTCAGCTCAGGCTGTCGGCGTAGTCTTTCCAGATCGACGGCGCGAGCTTCAGGGTCTCGGCCGCCGGATAGGTCGCCTCCCAATGCGCGGCGATCTCCGCGCCTGTTGCCGCCCAGATGCCGGGATGCCCCATGACCTCGCGCAGGACAGCGGCGAGGTTCTCGAACCTGTGCCCCCATCCCGAACGGGCCGGCGAGACACAGAGATTGAAGTAGCGGCCCCGGCGATACTGAGCCTTGAACTCCGCTCGCCAGTTGCGCAATAGCGCGGCCGGGCGCTCCAGCCCGGTGCCCTCTCGCGGGAACATCAGGAAGAAGCAGTCGTCGAGATGGTAGTAATACGGCAAGGTCAGCAGAGCTTCGGCCTTGCCGGCGTCGCTCACCCACCAATAAGGCGCATCGTCGGCAAGACCATTGCCGAAATAGGTGTAGCCTTGCGCTTTCAGCAAACTGATCGTGTCGTTCGTCGCGCAACCGGTCGCCGCCTGGTCGTCGGGGCGCGACAGAGCGTACCATCCCCACGGCGCAGCACCGATGACGTGCTCCAGGACTTCAGTCGCGCGCGCCATATGCGCCGCTTCCCCACCGGGCTCGAGCGTGGCCGGGTCCTCTCCGTAAAGCCCCTGCCCGGCAATCTCGTGCCCCGCATCGAGGATGGCGCTCATTCGCTCGCGGTAAGTCTCCGCGACCACGGCCGGCACGGCGAACGTCGCGCGAACGCCAAGATCGCGAAACAAACCGAGAAAGGCGTCCAGGCCTTCGTTCATCCCGAAATGCCAGGTTGGATAGGCAAGGTCCTTGGCCGAGATCCCCTTCGGGCCGGCCGCCGGGTTCAGATTGACCGTCAGGCCCATGGCCATCTGCCGACCCTGCGGCCACCGGGTCTCGCCATCGCGCATGCCGATTTCATTGCTGGTGGTATAGAAATCTTTCCAGGGCATGGGTTTACTCCGTCACGATCGGACAAGGGAAATTCGACAGGATGTGCTCCGCGACTTCGGCGCAGGTCGGGAACCAGACGCCCGGCAGCGTCTTCATTCGCTGGATCAGCCGTTGCAGCATATCCACCCGCATCGCATGCCCCGAGACGAAAGGATGAAGCAGGAAGTTGACGTAGCCGCCCTGCCGGTACTGCTGTTCGAACGCCTCCCACCAGATCTCGAAAACTTCGTCCACATCCATGACCCGCTGGGCCGCGTTCGGAGTGTCGAGCCACCCGAAGCTGAAGAACATCGCATCGTCGAGCGAGTAGTGGAACGGAAGCTGCAGCATGGGATTCCTACCGTTTTCATCCAGTTCGTAGAACGGCATGTAGCTGGCTGACGAGAACGAGTTATAGACCACTCCCTTCGCGCGGAGCAGAGCGGGTGTGTGGCTGGAACGCGTACCGGTAACAGGTATGCCCGAAATCTCCGTGAGCGCCGCGAGCGCCCGCGAAAGATGTGCCTCTTCGACAGCCGGATCGGCCGAAACATCGTGCTCCCACATATGGTCGGCCAGCTCGTGTCCGGCATCGACGGCCCGTTTCAGCGCCTCGGGATAGAGTTCGCGGATACGCCCGGGCGTGAACAGCGTCACCTTCACCGCCTCGCTGTCGAACATGTCGAGGATGCGCCAGATGCCGACACGTCCTCCGAACTCGCCTTTGGCTTTCTGTCCCCAGGGCTCGTTCAACAGCCGGCGCAGCAGCATGGCATCGAAATCGAGCGTGAAATTCACCGCGAGCTTTACGCCTTCGGGATAGGCGAAATCGGGAATCGGCAGGCGGCGCGATTGCTGGAAACGTCCAATCCGGACGAGGTCTTGAAAGGCGTCTGTTACTGGCGCCTCACTATCGGCGAGGGTCATTCGGCACTCCGAAGTTTTGTGGAAGTCGCATGGGGCCGCGTCAGTCCGGCGCGGTAAAGAACAGCGGCCTCGGCCGCTCTGAGCCCGGCAACGACGGGATTGACCACCGGCACTCCCAAGGCCTCGCAAAGTCGTTCGGGCAAGCCGGGGGTGAAGGACATGGCAAAGCATCCCAGGACGATCACGCTCGCTCCCTGGTCGACGCAGGCACGGGCCTGAGCCTCGAGGGAGGGCATATGCCTGTCGGGATCGGACACCAGTTCGGCAACGGACCCGCCAACCAGGACTTCCGAGACGAACATCGGCTCCAGGCCGATCCCCCGGATGCGGCGGCGCAGGCCGGGCGGCGTCGGATTGGAGGACAGCACCGAGAACCGCTCACCCAGCTGAACCGCAGCCAGCAAGCCGGCCTCGCCCGGTCCGATCACCGGCAGACCGGCGATTTCAGTGAGCGCCTCGGTACTCGGATCGCTGAAGCAGCCGATGATGACCGCGTCATATCCGTCGGCAGTCCAGCGCTCCGCATCCCGGCGAAGGCTCGGGAAAACCATTGCCGCATCGGCTGCCGACTCCACCGCTGCCGGACCGTTTTCCGGCGAAGCGATCTCGATCGTCGAATTGGGCGACCACTCCCGCAGCATGTCCAGCCGCCGTGCGACCTCGGCCTCGCCGGCGGAGCGGTGAAGCGGGCTTACCAGCTGATAGAGAAGACGTGGCCTGCCGGACAAAGAAGACATGGCGGAGACTTTCACATTGGCACGCTGACGACCGGACGATCAGAAAGCGCGTTGAAGACCGACGAGTTTCTGCACCAGGGCAACCCCGATGAGCGACAGCACGATCGAGATCGTCGCGGCCGCGGCGGCGGTGGGTTTGAACTCGTAGGTCAGGAAATCGAACAGGGCGAGCGGCAGGGTATTGCCCCCCAAAGGCTTGAGCAGCAGCGAGATCGTGTAGAGATCGAAGCTGTTGATGAAGGCGAAGATCGCACCCATGGCGACACCGGGCATGACCAGCGGCAGGATCACCAGCCGGAAGGTCTGCCAGCCCGTCGCCCCCATGCTGGCGGACGCTTCCTCGAGCGAGGAAGGGACCTGGCGTAGCGCGGCCGAGATCGAAACATACGCATAGGGGAACGACATAAGGATGTGCCCCATCTGCAGACCGATGACGGTCTTGCCCAGGTCGATCTTGTAGAGGAAGAACAGCAACCCCACGGCAGTCAGGAGTTCGGGCACCAGAAGCGGCAGGGCCATTCCGATCTGGAACCACCCCGACAGCCGTCCGCCGAGCGTCCGTCCCGCGAGGCCGGCCATCATCGCAATGACCGTCGTTGCAATCGCCGTAATCATGCCGATGCGCAGCGACATGATCAGTCCGGTCACCAGGTCGTGCCGGCTGAAAAATTCCTCGTACCAGTGCAGTGTCAGGCCTTTGGGCGGAAACTCGATCAGGAGGCTCTGGGTGAAGGACGATCCGACGATCGCGACAAGCGGCGCCAAAAGGAAGACGTAGAGAACAACCACCAACAACGCGAAGCCGAAAGAGACGGGGCGCTGGTGGGCGAAGGTCGTAGCGGAGGACGTCATGCGCGAGACCTTTCCATCATCTTCCATGTCAGACCGGTGAAGAGAATGACGACCACAAGGCTCGAGAGCGACAGAACGATGGCCATGGCCGAGCCGAGCGGCCACTGGAACGTTCCGGTGAGTTCGCTGATGATCAGGGTCGGCATGTAGCTGACCATTTGCCCGCCCAACAATGCCGGAGTGACATAGGCGGCGACGGCAAGCACGTAGACCAGAATCACGCCCGGGTAGATGCCCGGAAAGCTCAACGGCAGGATGATGTCGCGCAGAACGTCCCGCCGGGTCGCGCCCATGGACGCAGCCGCGTCGGTTAAAGTCGGAGAAATGTTGCGCAACGCGTTGTTGATGGGGAGCACCATGAAGGGGATGAAGACATGGACAAGCGCCAGGATCACCAGTCCTTGCGTAAACAGCAGACGCAGCGGACGCTCGATGATCCCAAGGGCCAGCAGCACTTCGTTCAGCGGACCGTTGAGCGCGACGATGATCATCCAGCCGAAGTTGCGCACCAGAACCCCGGTCATCAGCGGCGAGGCGATGCAGGCATAGAGCAGCACCGCCTTCGTCCCGCGCGCTTTCGACAGGTGCCAGGCGATCGGATAACTGACGATGAGGCACAACAGCGTCACCACAGCCGCGGTGACCAGCGAGCGCAGCAGCACGCCCCAATAGTATCCGTCCCCGAGGATCCGGCTGTAATGACCGAGCGTATACGCGTCGCCAAAGGGGGCCGTCACCCCCGCCGTGCGGAAGCTCATGTCGACCATGTTGGTGATCGGCAGGATCATGAACACGAAGATCAGCGCGACCGCGGGCAGCGCGAGCAGGATCTGTAATCGGGACAGCCGCGTCATGGCGCCACCTTCGGCATGAGCCAGGCATGGCTGCGGTCGATTGCGACGCCAACCTCTCCCTCGGAGGCCACTTGTTCATTGGGGCCGGCCGTCAGTCTGAGAACGTCGCCGTCGGCCAGCGTAATCTCGCAATGCAGGGCCGCTCCGAGAAAGGCGCTCTTTGTCACCCGGCCCCGGAAGGTGCCCGCATCCGGAGCCACCAGCGAAAGCGATTCCGGCCGCAGCAGAAGCTCGGCATCCGAACCCGTCGGAATGTCCGGCACGCCGGGGACCTCCAGGTCCGTTCCGGCCACCGTAATGCGATAACTGCCCTCCCCCGTCCCGGCGACCCGGGACACAGGAAGAAAATTCGCCTCGCCGGTGAAATCCGCGACATAGCGTTCGGTCGGCTTCTGATAGATTTCGCGCGGGGTCGCGAATTGCGCGACCCGGCCCGCCTTCATCACGGCCACCATGTCCGACATGGCCATCGCTTCGGACTGGTCATGGGTGACATAAAAGGCGGTGATGCCCGACTGTTGCTGAACATCCCGGATCAGCCAGCGCACCTCGTCGCGCAGCCGCGCGTCGAGATTGGCCAGCGGCTCGTCGAGCAGCAGCAGCCTCGGCTGCAGCACCAGTGCCCGTGCCAGAGCCACACGCTGTTGCTGGCCGCCGGAAATTTCCTTCGGCAAACGCCTGTCGAGCCCGTCCAGACGAACCAGCTTCATGACATCGTAGACACGCGTGGTGATCTCGGCTTTGGGCAAGCGCTTCAATCGGAGGCCGTAGCCGATGTTCTCGGCTACGGTCATGTGCGGGAAAAGAGCGTAGTCCTGAAAGACCACACCGAAACCGCGACGGTTGGCCGGGGTCGAAACAATGCTCTTGCCTTCGACAAGAATGTCTCCACCGTTGGGTTCGAGGAAACCTGCCAGGCATCGCAGCGTTGTACTCTTGCCGCAGCCCGAGGGCCCAAGCAGCGTTATCAGCTGGCCGGTTTCGGCCTTGAGCGAAACGCCATCAAGCGCAAGAAAGTCCTGATAGCGCTTCCGCAGCCCCGTTACTTCAACCGTCGCCATGGATCAGATAGACCGTTCCCAGAGATCATTAAGACGCGGCATCACTTTGAGGACCATGTCCCAGTCAAAGCGAATGGCCTTCGAGACCTGATCGGCCTGCAGCGGCCACTTTTGCAGCTCTTCAGGCAGTTCGACCGTCTTGTTGGTCGGCGCGATCAGCCAGTTCTTCGCCATCCAGAGCTGAATCTCGGGGCTGAGCACGAAATTGACGTACTTGAAGCCGAGGTCTTCCTGCGGGCTGTTCTTGAGAACGCTGAAGGACTGATCGAAGACCAGCATTCCTTCTTCGGGCACCACGAAGTCGACCGGCACGCCCTGTTCCTGCATGATCTTGACTTCTCCGACATCGATCGGCGCAACGGCAACCTGGCCCTGCGTCATCAACGGCGTGAGTTGCGACGAGTAACCGATCTGCGGGAAGGGAGCGAGTTCCTTGAATTTGGCGACGGCGGTTTCAATGTCGTCGGGTCCCGAACCGAAGTGTTCTGCAGCCCAGATCGCCATCATCGTGGCAGCGGAGTTGGTGATCTTGTAGAGCCCGAGCTGTCCCTTGAAGCGCGGATCCCACAAATCGGCCCAGCCCTTTGGCGGCGTCTCGACCAGGTCGGTACGGTAGGCGATGACGAGCGGCGCGAGCATTCCTGTCACAGCGGTATCGCCCTTGAGGATAGCCGGCCCGATCAGGTCCTTCATGTTCGGAACCTCGGCCGGCGTCAGCTTGGCGAAATATCCCTCGTCACGGACCATTGCGATGTATTTTTCGTTCGTCATCAAAGCCGGAAACGGCGGCTTGTCCGGTCCGGATGCACGCAGGGAGGAGACCCAGGCCATGCCCAGACCGATGTCCAGGTCGACCGGCTTACCGATCATTTCGGAGAATTTCGGCAAAACCTGCGTGCGCCAGTCGTGCTCCCAGCGTCCGCCGTACATCGTGGTAATAAACGTGTCGGACTGGGCGAAGGCCGGCAGTCCCATTGCGCCAAGCGCAGCGGCCCCGGCCGAGGTCTTGAGGAAGTTGCGTCGCGTAAAGCTCATGTCTACATCTCCTGTTGGTCTGCGGTTTTCCGGACTGCTGACGACCAGGGCAGCAGACCCCTGTTTGCCCGTCTGGAAGGAAGAGGACGGGAATTCTGGAAGCGCGGCTACATGTCGATCTTCGTCGGGTCGAGCCGCAGGTCTATCAGCAACGGCCCGGCGCGCTCCGAAGCCGCGGCACAGGCGGCATCGAGGCTTCCCGGATCGGTGACCCGCACCGCCCGCATGCCGATTGCTGCCGCAACGGCGGCAAAGTCGGGCGGCGAGATCATGGAAAGGCCCGGTGCCATGCCTCGGTTCGTGAACTGAATGTGCTCGGCGCCGTAGCTGCCGTCATTGCACACGATAATGACGAGATCGGCCTTTTCGCGCACCGCGGTCGACAGCTCGCTCAATCCGGACAGGAGAAAACCGCCGTCCCCCGCGACCAGGACGGTGGGTCGGTCATCGACAGAAGTCGACGTGCCGATCGCCTGTCCCATCGCGCACCCGATCCCGCCGAAATGGCAGGTATAAACGAGATCTTGCGGACGGGTGACCGGCAGGTTGCGCCAGGCGGTGGTGACGAAGCGCCCGAGATCGGCGACCAGCACGCGGTCTTCGGGTAGCGCCTGGTGCAGGCGGCGCAACGCCGGCGCCATATCCACCGTTCCGGCCGCGGTTTCCCGGGCAGCGGGAATTTCGGCAAATTGCGCCGCCTCGTTCCGCAGGCGGGCGGTCAGATCCTCGTCAACCGCCTTCGATCCGGGGATCTCCGCGAGATCGAGAAGGTCGACCATCGCGTCCGCCGTGCCGGCGATATCGCCGATCAGCCGCAGGGTCGGCGTGTCGAGGCGGGGCGTCTCCTCCGCATCCGGGAGCACCTGGATAATCCGCTTGTCGCGGGTGTAGGCCCGTTCTTCCGTGGTGTGCTTGCTCAGACTGGCGCCGAAGGCGAGAATGCAATCGGATTGCATGATCACCTCGATTGCGGTCGGATGGCTGAGCCCGCCGCAGATGCCAAGGTCGAACGGGATGCCGCGAAAAAGCCCCTGAGCCTTGAGGGTGGTGGCGACAGGTGCTTCCAGACGTTCAGCCAGCGCAAGTAAGGACTGACGCGCCGCTGTTTCGATGGCTCCTCGTCCGGCCACAAGCAGAGGCCGGCGTGCGGAGGCCAGCATGCCGACCGCTTCTTCGAGGTCCGAGCCTGTTGCCGGCGCCATTTTCATTTCGGGGATTTTTTTCGATGGAAACGGTCTCTCCGTTTCGGCCCACTGCAGATCGACGCGCATGTTAAACACCACCGGGCAGCGCCGGTGCGCGGCAAGCCGGAAAGCCCGCGCAAGATCCTCAAGCGCGGTCTCCGGGCTGCGCATGTCGACAAACATCGCACCTGTCGCTTCGACCACCTTGCGCTGATCCGTTTTCTGCAGATGCTGCACATCGCCGGGGGCGGTATCGCCGCACAGGAGTACCAGGGGGATGCCTCCCTTGGCGGCTTCCGTTAAAGCGGTCGATACGTTTGTCAGAGCCGGGCCGTGGGTGATCGTCGCAACGCCGGTGCGCCCGTTGGCTTGCGCGAAGCCGATGGCCGCCAGAACCGCATTCGCCTCATGTGTGCAGGCGATGTAGCGTCCAAGCCGTGCTTCAAGGTAGGCATTCACCATGAACAGGTTGGCATCTCCAACAAGACCATAGAGATGCGTGACACCGTGTTCGGCCAGCGCATGAGCAAGTTGCTGATGCAATTTCATGGCGGTAAATGCGGTTTTCTTGGGCTCGTACATGTGATGCTCGCTTCTGTCTTCCAGCTATAAGCCACGAGAGAAGGTGATAAAAGTTCATTCGAGATAGAGATAAAGTGAAAAAAAGAGAACATTGAAGGCGTGTGTCGATCTACTTGGTACCAGCTGCAAAAGCGGATTTCCTTCATGCGCCGCGACATGTCCGTCGTCAGACGTTTTGAGCAGATCGGCGGCTTGATCAGATCCGTTGCGTTAATTCGAGGGAAGCCGCAGGGTCTAGTTGTTTGTGGTGGTGGAGGGGCTTATGGCGCAGCACAGGACCTCGTTTACTCGGCATCGGTTCCCGCGTGAAATCATCCTCATGGCGGCCCGCTGGTAGTGTCGCTAGCCACGTTCTCGCTTGGACGTGCGCGGCGTGACGGTCGGTGCCTCTACCATCCATCGCCGAGTGCGTAAATCCGGACCGGAGATCCACAAACGAGCCGGTGGCGCTCACCGCTCCTTGCGCGGCTTCCGGGCTCCGGCTGGTGCCAAAGCAGCCCTTGCCGGCATCGAAACTTTCCGCGCCATCCGAAAGGGCCAGTATGAGAACTGCGAGATCGGGGTCACGAATGAGATCCACTTTGTGGCCAAGCTCTTCCCTGAAGCCGTTTGAAAAGGCGGCAGGTACAGCTCTCGGTGAAAATCAACACCGGGTACTTTCTCCCGAAATTCAGGTCCGCTGGTTCGGTGCTTGTTGACAGCTGTCAACGCTCCGCCCCCATCTCTTCTGGCCTGTCGCCGCAGGACCGTTCTAGCGAAAGGTCGGCCGAAGGAATAAACGGATGCAGCGGCTCCGTCGC
Source organism: uncultured Roseibium sp. (assembly GCF_963675985.1). NCBI lineage: Bacteria > Pseudomonadati > Pseudomonadota > Alphaproteobacteria > Hyphomicrobiales > Stappiaceae > Roseibium > uncultured Roseibium sp. Next base: position 11,914 of record NZ_OY780956.1, read on the forward strand.
CTATACCTCGACGGTATTTCCAACAGCCTATCGTCCGGAAGCGTTTGAAAACCGCCCAATCGGTTGCAGAAATGCTAACGGCAGTTAACCTTAAACTTCTTGACGCGACTCGGATTTTGCATGCTACTTAACGCCAAATCGCGAAAATCGAGGTCTTTGCCGTAACTCAGAGTGTTTGGCGTTGTTTGCGGACATCGCCGTTGATGTTCTTGTCTGCCGGTGCGAATCCCTTCAATTTTGCAAAGGCGGAAGTGCTGAGAGGCTGGTTTCGGTTGTTTGCCAGAGCACGTCGCGAAAAAGTGGATACCGGTTTTTCGCAACAAGACGTGCGTCAGAAACGGATAGAGCATGCCACGTGAATTCGAATGAACGCGACATGCTCTAGGGAAATCCCCTCCCCCGATGGCGGAGCGGGCACGGATAATACCCGGCACAGGATTTGCGCCGAAACGCGGTAGGAGCAAGGGGCGATGATCGCCGACGAACAGATTGCGCAGGATGCGGAAATCCTATCCACCCAGCTTGGGGAAATGCGGGCTCGGTTGTTCCCGCCGTCGAGCCGAAAGGTCATGCGTTCCTTTACCTCCGGCGAGGCCGCAAAACTGATCGGCGTCTCCGACGGTTATCTTCGCCAGCTGGCTTTGTCCGGCGATGGCCCCTCCCCGGCGACCGACGAACGTGGCCGCAGGTTCTATACGCTGGCCGAGGTCAATGCCTTGCGCGTTCACCTCGCTGCACAGCATGGCGTCGGCAGCGCCAAGGCGCGCACCTATCTGAAGCACCGGGACCCGGAGCGTGGCGAGCATTTGCAAGTGATCGCTGTGACCAACTTCAAAGGCGGCAGCGGCAAGACCACGACGTCCACTCATCTGGCGCAATATCTGGCCATGCAGGGCTACCGAGTGCTGGCGGTCGATCTGGACCCGCAAGCATCGATGTCGTCCCTGCTCGGCTACCAGCCGGAACTGGATCTGACCGGCAACGACACCATCTATGGCGCGATCCGCTATGACGACGCGCGCGTGCCACTCGCTAAAGTGATCCGCCCCACTTACGTGGATGGGCTTGATCTGGTGCCGGGCAATCTGGAACTTCAGGAATACGAGCACACCACGCCGCAGCATCTGGCCAATCGGCCGGGGGGCGAGGCACCATCGGAAATGTTCTTCGCCCGGGTGCAGACCGCGCTGGCCTCGGTGGAAGAAAATTACGACGTGGTCGTGCTCGATTGCCCGCCTCAGCTTGGGTATCTGACGCTCGGCGCCCTGTGCGCGGCGACCTCCGTTCTCGTCACCGTGCATCCACAGATGCTGGACGTGGCCTCCATGAGCCAGTTCCTGTTCATGACTTCTGATCTTCTGTCTGTGGTGCGCGAGGCCGGAGGCACGCTGAATTTTGATTTCCTGCGCTATCTGATCACTCGGTTCGAGCCGCAGGACGGGCCGCAAACCCAGATCGCCGCCTTCCTGCGCACCCAATTCGGCGACCGGGTGCTGACGGCGCCGATGCTGAAATCGACTGCGATCTCCGACGCCGGTCTGACGAAGCAGACGCTTTACGAAGTGGGTCGGGAGAATTTCACCCGAGCGACCTACGACCGGGCGATGGAATCGTTGACAGCTGTCAACTCGGAAGTCGAAGCGCTGATTTCCGCAGCCTGGGGCCGGTCGGGTAAGAGGGCGTGAGATGATGAAAAGAAACGTATCATTTCTCTCCGAAGCTGAAACTTCGACAGGGTCATGCCAACCAGGCACCCGTTTGGGGGAGATCAGGCGATGACAACACGCAAGGACCGCCTGAAGGCGCTTTTTGCCGGCGATCCGGCAGAGGCTCCCGTGAAACCGCAATCCGTGGCCCGATCGGCTCCGGAAGAGGGGCAGGCCACTCCGGAACCGACAACGGGGCAAAGTCCGCGGCCGCGGGCCGCATCCGGTGCCGTCAAGGCCATGGGACTGAGTCTCGGCCAGATGGCGGACGAATTGAAAAAAGGCAGCGGCGAGCGGATTGCCAAGCTGGACCCGGCCAAGATCGAATCCTCCATGATCGCCGATCGGCTGACGACAGAGGCGCTTCTGGACGAGGGCTTCGAGGCACTGAAAGAGAGCCTGAAGACCCACGGCCAGCAGGTACCGGTTCTGGTGCGGCCGCATCCGGATGAGACGAAGCGCGCAGACGGTTGGTATCAGGCCGCCTATGGCCATCGGCGGATCCGTGCCGCGCGCGAGCTTGGACTTGAGGTTGCCGCCCAGATCAAGGACCTCAGCGATGAGGCCCTGGTCCTCGCTCAGGGCAAGGAAAACTCCGAGCGTCGGGATCTATCTTTCATAGAGCGGGCCTTCTTCGCCCGAGGTCTCATAGACGCAGGCTTCGAGCGTGCCACTGTGCAGGACGCGTTGGCGGTGCACAAGACGGAAATGACCCGCTTGTTGCAGGTGGCGGAGCGTGTGCCGTTTTACATCGCCAAGGCGATCGGGCCCGCACCTAAGGCCGGTCGCCCGCGTTGGCTGGAACTGGGCACCATGCTGGAAGCGGACGCGGCAAAGGAAATCGCAGGCGAGGAGCTTCATTCCGAGGCATTTCTGACCTCCGACTCCGACCAGCGGTTTCAGCGCCTGTTCTCTCTTCTGGCCCGACGCAAGGTCAAGGCATCCCAAAAGCCCAAAACGCGCCAGGTGAAAAGCCGACAAGGTGCCATAATCGCCGAGCTGAAGGGCCCGGCGCTGACCCTCGGTAAAAAAGTGCCGGAGCCCTTTGCAGCCTATTTGGCAGATCGGTTGCCCGAGATCTGGGACGAGTACGAACAAAACACGGCCAAGACCGGGCGCAAGCCAGGTTGACAGCTGTCAACGCCGGCCCCTGCGGGCCTCACATGAAACGGAAGAGCAAGGAAAGGACGAAGGCAACAAAAAAGGCCCCCAAAGCACGAACACCCTGGAAGCCCTCTTTGTATGTAGCAATCTCAGAGAATCACTTCCCCGTTTGAAAGTCAAGTCTGTGCTGATCGTTTTGATCTGCGGGCGCGCTCTTTTATTGCCTCTTTGAAGGTGATGCCATGACGACACGGATTGCAACGACGCCTTTTGGCGGCGGACGGTTTTCTATTGCCTTGTTCCAAGCTCAGGAAACGCTCCGAACCAAGCGCGAGGCGTTGAAAAAAGCCGACCAGCCGGGCACAAATCAGACCGGCACGGTTAACAAATGGCAGCTCCTCAGAGCATTGACGGAGGCACGGCATGTCTATGGCCTGTCCGACCGGACCATCGCGGTTCTGGAGGCCCTGATGAGCTTTCATCCGGAAAAGGACCTGGACGGTCGCCAGGATTTGATTGTCTTTCCGTCGAACCACGAATTGTCTCTGCGCAGCCGAGGCATGGCAGCGCCAACGCTGCGCCGGCATATAGCGGCTTTGGTCCATGCCGGGCTTTTGCTCAGGAAAGACAGCGCCAACGGCAAGCGCTTCGCCCGCAAGGGCGCCGGCGGAGCGGTGGAGGAGGCGTTCGGCTTCAATCTGGCTCCGGTCGCGCTTATGGCGCCGGAGATCTTCCAGCGGGCCGAAGAAGTGCGCGCGCACGTGGCCGCGGTGCGGAAGGTGAGGGGGGAGATCACCCTGCACTTGCGCGATATCGCCAAGACCATTGCTGCGGCCTATGAAGACGGACTGGGGACGTCGGAGCCGGATCTGTGGGCGGGTTTTGCCGAACGCCTGGCGGGGCTTTCCGGCAAGGTGTCGCGTCATGCGGCACTTGAGGCGCATCGGATACGGGCGGAAAAGCTTGTTCGGTTGCGCGCTGAGGTCGAAAGCGCCTTTCTGGCGGGCATGAAAGAGGAAGATCTGAATGCCGCGGATGAGGCCTACGAACGGGAAGAGGCGAGAAAATACAATTATGTAAAACAGAATATGAGCGGCAATGACGCTCGAACCGAGCGCCATATTCAAAATTCAAATAAAGACACCTCATTTGAAAAAAGCTTAGAAAAAACTGAAGCGGCGGCCATATCTGATCTAACGGGCAAACAATCGAACATTGCCAATGAAGCCGAAGCGAAGCCGACCCAAAGCGGGAGAGGGGAGAGCGAACAGGTTTCTCTTTCGGAACTGAAGCGAGCCTGCCCGGATTTCTGCGATTACGCGGTCAACGGTCTCAACAATTGGCATGATGCGCGAACCGCGGCGGAACTCGCTCGGCCGATGCTGGGTATATCGGCCGATGCCTGGGCAAAAGCGGTTTCGGCAATGGGGTTAGCGGGCGCGACCATTGCCATTGCCTATCTGATTGAGCGGGCCACGGAGATCAAATCCGCCGGGGGCTATTTGCGGGCGTTAACTGGCAAAGCTGAAGCCGGTAGATTCCGCGTGCGGCCGATGCTGGACTCTTTGAGAAACCGCGGTTGAGAGTGGTGATATCTGGCGTATTCTTGATTTTCTAACCATGGCGATGGATCAATCTAGCTAGATGGCTAGCCAGAAAAGGCAAGGGATCATGATCACATTGCAAGATGCGAAAAACCGTTTCAGTGCCATCGTAGAGGCTGCGCTTGCCGACCGACCGCAGGAGGTCTTGCGGCGTGGAAAGCCTGCCGTTGTCGTTGTTTCGGCCGAGGAATACCACAGGCTGATAAAGGCGGCCCGGGTCCATCGGGAGAGTTTCACCGATCATCTGCTGGCCTTTCCCGGATTGGAGGAAGGCCAGCAGATGCCAAACCCCGTGATGTGGCGTTTTGATCTTCATTCTCGACACCAACGTCATTTCCGCGATCCGGTCTTCGCGGCAGATCTGAGAACCTGGCTGGAGCGGACGGTGTCCCTGTTCGCCGACCGGATTTTGGACTTCGCCGCCCAGGATGCGCTTGTGCGGCCTGATCGTCAGTGGAGATGTGAGCATAAATCGATAAGCTGGCCCTGTGGTCGACGGGAGGTGCGATTGTGCATGCCAGCGATCATTTGCAGCGCCTGAGAGATCGTTGGGAGCCGGATTTCCAAACATGGAAGATACCGATAACTGATCGTTTGTAGGCGTCGAACAAACCGTCGGCCCCTTGTTAGAGTGATCAGCTTGCATTATATGACTACTATGGTCATATATGGAGAATTGCTATGAGAGAGATTCAGCTTAAGGACGCTAAGGCAAAGCTTTCTGCGGTTGTCGATCAGGCTGTTCGCGGCAATCCCGCAATCATCACCCGGCATGGCAAGAAGGAAGCAGTCGTGCTTTCGTTCGACGAATACGAGAAGCTTTCGCACATTCCGAGCTTCGGCCGGCTGCTGGCGTCCTTTCCCGGGGATGAGAGTGATATTCCAGCCCGGAGCAACAAACCTGGCCGTGCTGTCGATCTTTGATGTTTTTGGTCGATACGAATGTCATATCTGCGTTGGCGCCGTCGAAACGCCAGACTGTCGTGCAGCTTGTCGACTGGCTCGATCAGGCCAGCGCGCATCTTTTTCTGTCGGTGATTACGGCTGCCGAGGTTCAATCGGGAATTGCGAAGGCTGAACGAGAAGGCGCAACCACCAAAGCGCAGCGGTTGACCGAATGGTGGCAGAGTATCGAATATCTCTACGCGCAGAAACTGCTGCCTTTCGATCTGAATTGCGCACACGTCGCCGGTCGGATCCTTGATGAGGCTCGAGCCCACCAACCTGGTTTTGAGGATATTGCGATCGCGGCCACAGCAAAGGTGCACGGACTGACGATCCTGACCCGAAACATGCGGCACTTCGAACCTTTGGGAGTTCGTGCGATCGATCCGTTTAGTGCCCTACCACCGATCTCTGACTTTGATGAGTAGGGGAGGGGCGCTCACAGTCCGGCCGCCTTGGTGAGATTGATCCGGAAGCGGTCGCGCCGTCGCTGATACCTGCGGGTCATCTCCACCGAGGCGTGGCCAAGCTGCTTTTGCACATAGCGCTCGTCGACTTCGGCCGATGATGCGAGGCCCGCCCGCAGCGAATGTCCGGCAAATTTTTGGCTGCGCTCGCTCTCCGACAGATCGCCGCGCACGCCGGCGGCCAGCGCGGCGCGCTTGACCAGACGGGTGACTTCCTGGCTGTTCAGACGATCGCCGCCCACCTTCTTTCCCTGTCCGGTCACTCGCCGGAACAGCGGGCCATGCGCGATGCGGGCGAACTTCATCCAGGCCTGCAGAGCCACGACCGGGCAGGTGGCGTCGGATGAGCCGCGGCCGATTTCAACTTCGCGCCAGCCGGTCTTCCCGCGCAATGTCACCAAGAGTCCCTTCTCGAGGATTTCCACCCACCCCCGCCCGTCCTCGGTCTGGTCCCGTCCACAATCCAATCCGACGATTTCGGAGCGGCGCAGGCCGCCGGCAAAGCCAAGCAGCAGCATGGCGCGATCACGCAACCCACGGAGGTTGCCGCGATCGAGCGTTTCCAACATGGCGATCAGGTCCTCGGGCAGGATCGCTTCCTTTTGGCGGGCCGGGGCGGCGTGCCTATTGCGGATTCCGGCCATGACGGTGGCTATGTGCCGGTCCTTGCGGTCGAGAGGCAGGCCCCGCTGTGCGTAGTTCCACGAAAGAGAGGAAAGCCGGCGTTCGATCGTGGAAACGGTGTTCGGCTTTTTGTCGCCGGTCACCGCGCCGGAGGCGCAAGCAGCGATGTAGAGCCCCACGACCTGGGGGTCTGGCGGCAACATCTCGATGCCCTGGCGCCGGCACCAACCGGCAAAATGCTTCCAGTCGGCGGCATAGGCGCGGCGGGTATTAGCGGAGCTCGCGGCCTCGGCATAGTCGCGCGCGCGTCCTGCGAGCGCGTCGAGATGCGTCGGGTGGGGGGCGTTCGAAACGGCTGGAAGAAAAGGGGAGGGGACCAAGGCCTGTGGCTCTTCGGGTGCGCGACCCATCTCCATAACGACGTCGACGGTGTCGGGAAGGTCGTTTGCGATTGCGGCGTCCGGCTCGGCCGAGCCTGCCTGCGTGATCGGCTCGACACCCGGTGAGGCTTCCTGCGGCCGAGCGGAGCCTTCCTGTGCATGTTTTTCAGGGTTTTGATCGATGAGAGAGGCCATTCTTTATATAAAGAACAAAACGAACGATAATACAAGATTATCGTTCGTTTTCATGTGTCGACATGCTGTGCGGTTTGAAGCCTTTTTCATAGCATTAACTGCACGCTTTCTGTAAGCTTGCGCATATGAATTCGTTTGCTTCTCCGCCTGCCACGTCCGTTGTCGCGCCCGGTCCTCTGCCCGGCTGGGCCGTGCCGCGGGGGCAGGCCATCACCGATGCGGATGCCGCGTTCGCTGCCGGCATCGCCTTGAAATCCCTCGATGATCTGGTTCGCTCCGCCCCTGCATGGGCCGGTTGCTGGCGGGCCCGCCAGGCACTCGAGTGCGCCGCCGTCGCCGTCCGGCTCACGGGCCGGAACGAGGAGCCGGAGGAGCTGCGCGACGCTTTGCTGCTCACGGCCCCCGGCGACGATCCGGGTCCGGCCGGCCGGATGTTTCTGGCCTTTAAGAAGCTGGCCAACAGGCACGGCACACTCACCACGCCGTTCCTGGCCGATCTCACCGATCTGATGGGTTTTTCGTGGGACGAGCAACTGGCACTGAGCCTCGATCATCTCGATGCCGCCCTGCAATCGGGTCGGGCGGCGCCCTTTGCCGCTGCGGACCTGATAACAGCAATCTGGTCCGCCCGCCCCGACGCTGAAGTATTCGCCTTCGCCCTGGGAGACTGGTTGATTGCCAGGAAGTTGACATGGGAGCGTTCTGTGCCGCTGCTGATGGGCCAGCGTTATGAGCCTGCTTTCCGAACGCAAGGCAGACGTGGACCGGTGCGTCCGGGTGACGCCGGATTTGAGCGGGCCGTCTGCCAGGCGCTCGTTGAGGCGACGCGCACAGCCCTACGCTCGGCCGGCGATATCGCCCGGCGGGCCGAGCGCCTGGTGACTGTTTCCCCAAAAATCCGGACGAAGGGGGCGGATGCCGTCTATCAGAAATTGCTCGAGGAGGAGGCGATTGCCGCCCCTGCACCTGGAACGGGTCTCTCCCGGTGGGCAAGCTCCCGCCTGTTCGACCGGCTTGAAAAATTTGGCGCGGTGCGTGAACTCTCGGGCCGCTCCTCCTTCCGGATTTACGGGCTGTGACCATGGCCGCAGCAACAACCACGACGCCCATGCGAGCCAGGAAGACGTCTCAAGAAGACATTCCGTTGGATAGGGAGTTGGAGGACCTGTCGCCGGAAATGCGCTGGCGCGAATGGATGCTCCGGGTGGAGGCGGTGATTTTTGCTTCCCACGAGCCGGTTACCCGGGAAACGCTTGTCCGCGTCGTCGGAAAGGACGTTAGCATCGATCTCCTGATCGAAGATCTTCAGGACGATCTGAAGGGGCGCCCTTACGAACTTGTCGCTGTAGCCGGCGGCTGGCAGCATCGCACCCGGGCCTCCTTTGGCCCGGTGATCCGGGCCTCTCAGGCGCAGGCAAGATCCCCGGCGCAATTGCTCTCCAAGACCGAAGCCGCGGTACTGACGGCGATTGCCTATCTGCAGCCGGTCACCCGCGGCGAGCTTACGAGCCTGTTCGGCAAGGAAGTCAGCCGCGACACGATCGCCAGCCTGCGCAGCGCCGGGTTCCTCGGCACAGGCCCGCGCAGTCCAACCCCCGGCGCGCCCTATACCTATGTGACGACAAAGGCATTCCTGTCGGCGTTCGGTCTGAACACGCTACGCGATCTGCCCGACATAGAGCGGCTCGAAGACGCCGGGCTGCTCAACCGGCAAGCGCCCGAATTAGTCGATATCCCAGAGGAAGAGGATGGAGAATAGGTTTTGTTGCAGAAGTTAACGAAACCTGAAAAGCGCGCCCAAAACGGGAGAAATGCGCCCAATGGCAAAGTTTGCGACAGGCCCCTTCAGTCTCCTTTCCGGGCACCCAGCGGTGCATTCCGCCACCGGGGTAAAGTCCTCATGCACACCGAATTGCCATCATGCAATATGACAGGTGCCTGGAAGCCTGTCCGCAAAATCGGAGGCGGTTCGGCACGGGCGATATCCGTTCTGTGCCGAACCGCATTCTCTTATCGCAAGCAGGACGTGAGATTGTTCGCGAGGTTGTGGATCATCTGCGGATAAAGATCCGGTCCAAGGGTCAGATCGCTGCCGAGCGGATCGAGAACGCCCACCTTGGCATCGGTTCCTTCAAACACCGTCTGCACCAGCCCTGCGTTGAACTGCGGTTCAGCGAAAACGCAAGAAACGTGCAGGTCGGTCACCTTTTCTCGAATTTCCGCAATCCGCGCCGGGCTCGGATCGGAAGCGTCACCCAGCCTGATCGAACCGGCTGCGGAAAGGCCAAACCGGTTTTCGAAATACTGGTAGGCATCGTGGAAGACGATGAAATTCTTGCCGCGAACCCCTTCTACCTCGGTGTTGACGTCGCCGATCAGCGTCTTCAGCTCTGCCTTTCCTTCGGCTGCGTTCGCAGCATAAGTGTCGGCATGTTCGGGGTCGAGTGCCGCGAGGTCCGCTGCGATCACGTCAAGCCAGACACTGGCGTTTTCCGGGTCGAGCCAGGCATGCGGATCGTGGCCGTGATGGTCGTGGTCATGCTCCTCATGTGCCTCGTGGTCATGATCATGATCTTGCTCTTTACCGGCTTCGTGTTCATGGTCGTCATGACCTTCAGCGTCATGGTCGTGATCTTCGTCCCCATGAGCATGGCTGTGTTTTTCGAAGGTCGCGCCCTCACGAAATTCCAGTTCGGTTGTGCCTTCGGTTTCCATCAGCTCCACCGATTTGGCATCTGCGGCCAGGGATTCGATCGACCGGTGAAGCCAGGGCTCCAGGGGCTCGCCGACCCAGAACACAATATTGGCGCGCTGCAGCGCTTCGGCTTCAGCCGGACGGAGCGAATAGCCGTGAGGAGAGGCTCCCTGTTGAACAATCAGATCAGGGGTGCCGACACCTTTCATGACCTGTGCGACAAGCGAGTAAACGGGAGGAATGTCGACAGCGACGGAAGGGACTTCGGCAAGAGCTGCATTGGTCAGTGCCAGGGTCGAGACCGCGGCAGCCAGCAGAGATTTGCGCATGGGATTACTCCATCTCATTGTGTAACAAGCGGTAGAGGTGTATATGTGATGTAATAACATTACAAGAATGCGATATGAAGGAATTCGAAAATGGATCCGGTCGGGTTCAAGGATCATGATCATGCAGAGTGCGCAGCCGGCGTGATGGCGACGGCCGAGGCCTATTGCTGTGACAACAAGCTGCAGTTCACGCCAGTACGGCGCAGGGTTCTGGAAATTCTGCTGGAGGAACACAGGGCGCTCGGTGCCTATGACATCCTCGAACGCCTGTCGGCGGAAGGTCGTGGTGCGCAGCCCACCGTGGCCTATCGGGCTCTGGACTTCCTGGGCGTTCACGGCTTCGTCCACAAGGTCGAACGGTTGAACGCCTTTGTCGCTTGCGCCCATCCTCAAGAAGCGCACGTGCCGGCTTTCATGATCTGCAGATTGTGTGAGTCCGTCGCGGAAGCATGCTTGCCCCCTTCCAGAATCGTGCTCGGCGCGGCTGCCCGCAAGGCGGGCTTCCGGATCGAACGCACCGTCGTCGAGGCCGAAGGCCTTTGTCCCAACTGCATCACGGCCGATGCCGCATGAAACTCATTGAAATTAGAAAGCTCGTCGTTCGGCTCGGCGGGCACACCGTGCTTCACGATGTCGATTTCGCGATTCAGCCAGGTGAAATCGTGACCGTTGTCGGGCCGAACGGATCGGGTAAGTCGACACTTCTGCGAGTCATTATCGGTGCACTTGCGCCAACGTCGGGACAGGTGGAACGGCGCGCAGGCCTGCGCATCGGCTATGTCCCGCAGCGTCTGCATATCGACCCGACCCTGCCGATGACCGTAAACCGGTTTCTCGGCCTGCCCCGCAGGACCGGCACGGCGCAGATCAGCGAAGCCCTGAAACAAGCCGGCGTTCCGGAACTCGCCGACCGTCAGATGACCCGGCTGTCGGGAGGGCAGTTTCAACGCGTTCTTCTGGCGCGTGCACTTCTGGAGCGCCCGGAACTGCTGATCCTCGATGAGGCGACCCAGGGCCTGGACCAGCCGGGGGCGGCGGATTTTTACCGGCAGATCGCGGACGTGCGTCAACAGCTCGGCTGCGCCGTCCTGATGGTCAGCCACGATCTGCATGTGGTCATGAGCGCGAGCGATCGCGTCATCTGTCTCAACGGCCATATCTGTTGCCAGGGCGAACCCGAGCATGTCGCATCGGCGCCGGAATACCGTGCGCTCTTCGGCGAAGGCACCAAGGGTGCGCTGGCGCTCTACAGACACCATCACACCCATAGTCACGACGGGGCGGGCGACGAAACGGAGGCCGCGGAATAATGCTCGACGATTTCATGGTGCGCGCCGCCCTGGCCGGGCTCGGCGTCGCGATCGCGGCCGCGCCGCTGGGTTGTTTCGTGGTCTGGCGACGGATGGCCTATTTCGGCGATGCCACCGCCCACGCTGCGATCCTCGGGGTTGCCATTTCGCTGGCTTTATCGATATCGGTTTTCGCCGGCGTGCTGACGGTTTCGATACTCATGGCCCTGACGGTGTCGACGCTGAGCGGCCGGGGCTACGCGATGGATACGCTCCTCGGCGTCCTGGCCCACTCGGCACTTGCCTTCGGGCTTGTCGCGGTCTCCTTCCTCAGCGGGATACGGATCGACCTGATGGCCTATCTGTTCGGTGATATTCTGGCCGTAAGACCGATGGATCTCGCAATCATATGGGGCGGGGCCGTCCTCGTGCTGGCGTTGATCAGCTGGCGATGGTCGGGACTGCTGACCGCAACGCTGAACCCCGATCTGGCGTATGCGGCGGGCGTCGATCCGAAACGCGAGCAACTGGTTCTGATCCTGTCCCTGGCCGTCGTGGTCGCGGTCGCGATCAAGGTTGTCGGCGTCCTGTTGATTGCGGCCATGCTGATCGTGCCGGCGGCAACAGCCCGGCCATTCAGCCGAACGCCCGAGGCGATGGCGGTCATTGCCGCCGTGATCGGCGGAACGGCCTCCCTGGCGGGGCTTCATGCCGCCTACCAGTTCAATACACCGACCGGTCCGACGATTGTCAGTCTGGCCGCGATCCTGTTTGCAATCTCGTCTGTCGTCTCGGCATTGCGGGCCTCGCCGAAATGACATTTTAAAGAGGAGCCCGTCCCGGCGCTCGCCAGCAAAAAAGGTATCTCCGCGGCAGTCCGGTACGCGGTTGCGCTCGATCTGCAATGCGGTCGGCATGGCCGCAAATGCGTTCCCAGATCGATCAGATACTGATAGCGTCCGGCCCAATCGTCGAAGAGCAGGAAATCATCGATGAAACGCTGTTGCCGGCAGGATATGACCGCCGTCGCATTCCGGTGGATCATGTCGACATTCTCCGCCATTCGGCGTGGCCATCCTTGTCTTCAAGCGTGATGCCGGGCTCGGTCCGCGCGTCGCGCAGCCGGTCCGCTTCCTCGAACTGATGAACATTGACGAGATCGTCGTGTTCGGTACCTGATTGCCGGAACCAGCCGTCTGGGTTTTGCTGCAGCAGGACCAGTTTTGCACCGGCTTCAAGCAACGCCTTTCTGAGAGCACCGCGGATGGCAGGCGAGGTCTCGCACCGGGCCATCCGCGTCAGCCGGAAGAACGCACCGGAACGCCGCGGAATGAACGTCTCCTTGCGACCTCCGGAGCTGTTGGTGAGAGTCAGGGACATGGGGTCCTCAAGAGTTTCGTGATCGTGCGTGAGGGTGAGCCGCAACGGTTGCCGCTGCCGCGAAACCCTTTGCTCATGCCCCGAAAACTCACGCGCTGATTTCGTCGCGTTCTTGGCTGTGTTCGTGGTGCTCTTCGTGACCATCGCCGGTTTCCCGGTCGGTCCTCGAGCCGAGGAAGTCGAAGCTCTGTTTCAGGAATTCATCGGAAAGGTCCCTGCCGATCAGAACGATCCTCGAACGGCGGTCTTCACTCGGCCAGTCGCGAAGCAATATGGGCGTATGGAAGATGTGCTGTACACCATGGAGGACGAAAGGAGCAGGCATGTCCTCAACATGAACAATGCCTTTCAGACGCAGAATATCCGGCCCCCGCAGCATGATCATGGTTTCGAGCCACTCGTCGAAGGTCTTGACCGGTATCGGATCGTCGATCGTATAGGAAACGGCCGAAATCCGATCGTCATGCCGGTTCGGGTCATGATGATGATCGTGATGCCCGTGCCCATCATGATGGTGATCATGGTGGTCGTGGTTGTGATGATGGTGTCCGGCATGGTGGTGTCCGGGTTCCGAATACGCTTCGGCCTTGAGCCAGTTCTGCACATCGAGGCTCTTGGTGGCGGGATTGTACAGCCCGGCGTCAAGGAGGCGCGTTGGATCCACGACCCCGTTGTGCACCCGGATGATGGGCGCACCGGGATTAATCTCGCGCAAGCGCGCTTCGAGGGCATGTACCGTGCCGGGATCTGCGAGGTCCGTTTTGGTCAGCAGCAGCCGGTCGGCGACAGCGGCCTGCTTGACCGCCTCGACCTGCTTGTCCAGCGTCGACGACCCGGACGTCGCATCGACCGTGGTGATCACACCATCAAGCCGGAATTCCTGCGACAGCAGGCCATCCGTCATCAGGGTGTGCAGGATCGGCGCCGGATCCGCGAGGCCGGTTGTCTCGATGATGACCCGGTCGAAAGGTGTGACTTCTCCCTTGTTCCGCCGATCGAGCAGCTGATGCAGGGTCTGGAGAAGATCGCCGCGGATCGTGCAGCACAGGCAGCCGGACTGGAGCAGAACCATATTTTCCGTACTGGATTCCACCAGCTCATGATCGAGACCGATCGCGCCGAATTCATTGATGACCACCGCCGTTTGCCCCAGGTCGGGTTGCCGCAGCAGATAATTGAGTACCGTCGTCTTGCCGCTGCCCAGAAAACCGGTCAGCAGGGAGATAGGGGTGGCGTGCGCAGTCGCGGCGGGTTCCAATGGATTGCCTCCTGTTTGAGATTTGATTGAGCCGATGTTTCAGTCGGCGGTGAGTTCCATCGCCTGGCAATTGGCGCATGCCCCCTTGAGCTCAATGACGCGCTTGCCGATGCGAAATCCGAGGGAAGCGGCGTCGCTGTCAACCAATGCCTCAAGCTTCCTATTCTCGATTTCGGCCAAAGACCCGCAGGTTTCACAGATAAAGAACACGTAGGGCTGCGTGTGATCGGGGTAGGGCGTCGGGACATAGGCATTCGTCGTCTCGATCCGCGATACGAAGTCGTGTTCCGACAGAAACGCGAGCGCCCGGTAGACTGTCGGCGGTGAAATCTGCCGTTCGAGCCTGGTTTCGAGCGCTCGCAGCAGCTCATATGCGGTCATCGGTTGCTCTGCCTGCAGAAGGCTTTCCAGCACCAGCCAACGGTTCTTGGTGAACTGAAGTCCGCGCTTCCGGCAAATCGTCTCGACCGCATGCAATCCGTCCAAAACAGCTTCGGGACTGCGGCATAAAAACTTGTGGTGGCGCAACAGGGCCATCGGGACCTTTATCCTTGAGCCAAATTCGGCAGCTTGAATGATATGTTATAACGTTGCATATATGGGCGCAAGACCAACCTGTGGAGTCCCGAACATTATGACCTTGGCTGTGAGTGCGCCGACGACGCCGAAAAAGCAGAAATCACATCGGCGCCGGCCTGAGCGTGCGGACGTGGAGGCCGCCGTCCGCCTGCTGATCGAGTGGAGTGGAGATGATCCGGACCGCGAGGGCCTGATCGACACGCCGGCCCGTGTTGTCCGCGCTTACGAGGAGTTCTTCGAAGGCTACAACACCGATCCGGCCGAGATTCTCGCCCGCACGTTCGAGGAAACGAACGGCTACGACGACATCATCGTCCTGCGCAACATGCGGCTTGAATCCCATTGCGAGCACCACATCGTGCCGATCATCGGCAAGGTGCATGTGGCCTATCTTCCCGCGAAACGGGTCGTCGGCATCAGCAAGTTGGCACGTGTCGTCGAGGTGTTTGCCAAGCGCCTGCAGATCCAGGAGACCCTGACGTCGCAGATCGCCGACACAATCCAGGAAGTCCTGCAGCCGCGCGGCGTCGCCGTCGTCATCGAAGCCTCTCACATGTGCATGACCACGCGCGGTATCAAAAAGCCGGGCGTCAGCATGGTGACCCGCCGGCTCCTGGGCGAGTTCCAGACGGACAAAGAGCTTCGAAGAGAATTCCTCACCTCACTTTCCATGTCGACCAGGAGCGCCTGATCATGACCGCCGCCAAACCTTTTGCGCAACGCCTTTCAATCGAGCAGGTCGAAGAGGGCGCCGTGCTTGCGCCGAAATTCGGACCGGACGGTTTTCTGCCGGTCGTCACCACGGATGCCTCAACGGGCGAAGTCCTGATGATGGGCGTCATGAACGCGGAGGCTCTTCTTCAGACAATCCGGACGGGTGAAGCCCATTACTGGAGCCGGAGCCGCAACTGCCTGTGGCACAAGGGCGCGACCAGCGGCCTCATCCAGAAAGTGATCGAAGTCAGGATTGACGACGACCAGGACGCTGTCTGGTTGCGCGTCTCCGTCTCCGGCGGCGCGAGTTGTCATGTGGGATACCGCTCCTGCTTCTATCGGGCGGTTACTCCCGACAGCAACAGCGATCCGATCGCGCTGACCTTTACCGAGGCAGAGAAGACGTTCGACCCGGTGGCGGTTTATGGCGACGCTCCGAACCCGACGCAGCTTTAGTCGTGGGGATTGCGCTTTTGGGACGACAGCCCGCCGGGTCACAAGACGCCACAGGCGATATCGATCACGCATCATGTTCCGAGAGGGGACTACACCCCCGGCCGGGCACAGGTGCCGGTCACGCGGGCTGGATGAATGAAGCCATTGGGCTTGCACGGTCGATGCAGGGACGGGCCTGGCCCAACCCGGCCGTCGGTTGCGTCATCGTTCGCGAAGGTAAAATCGTCGGCCGTGGCCGAACGCAATTCGGCGGGAGACCTCATGCGGAACGGGTGGCGCTTGATGATGCCGGAGGGCGTGCGCATGGCGCCGCTCTTTATGTGACCCTGGAGCCCTGTTGCCATTGAGGCAAGACGCCGCCCTGTGCCGACGCCATCTTCCGCGCCGGAATCAGGGAAGTACACGCATCGCTTCAGGACCCGGACCCCCGTGTCAACGGGGGCGGCTTCCGCAAGCTGAGGGAGGCCGGTCTCCAGGTGGAGGTCGGCCTCGCCGCTGACGAAGCCCGGGAGATCATGGCCGGTTTTTTCCATCGCATCGCGACCGGCCGGCCGGCCTTTGGTCCACATAGGCGAAACGCCCTTCCAGGCACCGGGCATTCCGGAAGGGTTTGATGCTCTTGTACGGAGTGACGAAGACTGTATCGACGTCCTGATCCGCACAGCCGGGGACGAAACAAGCCGTGAGCGTCTCGACCACGCCATGTCCGGTGGGGAACTGCTTGACGCTCTGGGCAGGCGCGGCCTCACAAGCATCTGCATTCCAGCAGATGATCCCCTGGCGCAAAAACTGCCGTGATGGCTATGTCGGGTAGCCGACGCATATGGAGGGAAAGGCTTTTTACGCCCGTGTACGTGTTCTCGCCGGTCTGCTGCAATCGATTGACGTTGCTAGACTTTGATCTATATTGATATGTTATAACATATCAATAATGTGGCTCTGACGTTTCGTTTTCAGATCTCCGGACACACTTCAACCTTGCAGGCGCCTATCGCGAAATCGGGTGCCGCAATTGCAACGGTAAGGCACAAATGAGCGTTATCGATCCGAAAGAGTGCGAGCCCCCTCTGTCTGCGAGCGGTTCGAAAGCGACACCGGTGACATTGCTGACCGGCTTTCTCGGATCGGGCAAGACAACCTTGCTCAACGACCTTCTGGCCGATCCCCGCATGCGCGAGACCGCCGTTGTGATCAACGAGTTCGGATCGGTTGCAGTTGACCATGATCTTATTCACGAAGGGCGCGAGGGCTACATTACCACGAGTACCGGGTGCCTGTGTTGCACAGCGACGAGTGATGTCCGTGAATCCCTGCATGAACTCCATGCCGCGCGCGAAAGGGGAAACATACCCGATTTCAAACGGGTTATTATCGAAACGACGGGGCTTGCGGATCCGGCCCCGATCATCAACAGCCTCATCCCCGGAGGCGCTCCCGCAATCGGGCTGCGGGATCATATCGTTGCACGGGCCTTTCAATTGACCGGCGTGATCACCGCCTTTGACGCTGAGCATGGCGCAGCAAATATCGGCGAACATTTCGAATGCTGGAAACAACTGGCCTTTGCAGACCACATCGTGCTGACCAAGACCGATCTTGTATCCGGCGTGGCGTGTAAAAAGGACCTGAGCGCACTCAATCCGACCGCCGTGATACATGACCGCCAGGCGCCGGCGTTCGACCCGGTTCCCCTGTTCGGAACCCGGGTGTATTCGACGACGGACAAACCTGAGGACGTCCCCGGCTGGCTCGCCATGGAAAGATTTTCCGATTCCGACGGGCATTCCCACGAGCATGACCCGAACCGCCATGGCGCTGGCATCAAGGCCCTGCCTCTGTTTCATGACGAACCGCTCGATCCGGGTGCCGTAGACCGGTTCCTCAAGATCATGACCAGTCAGCCTCACGCAGGTCTGCTCCGCTTCAAAGGCATTTTCGCTCTGGCGGACGACCATTCGCGGCCGCTTGTCGCACATGCCGTTCAGCACAGGCTGTATCCGCCGGTTCGCCTCGACTATTGGCCCGGCATCGATGTCCGCAGCCGTGCGGTCGTGATCGGAAACAACCTTCCGGTCGAACCCATTAAAGACCTGTTCGACGCATTGCGTCCGAAGCAACGCCGGAGATGGTTTTCCCGCACATGACCCGTTTCGTGAACCCTCTGGGCAGACAGCGGCCGAACGGCTTTTCGGCCCGTGTCTCTGACATCAAGACATGGACAAAGGAGGCACTCTCTCTCGATGAGGAGGCCGTCGTGTCCGTGAATGAAGTCGCCTGCAGCCAGCCCGACTGCCCTCCGAAACAGGTCGTGGTTCTCATCCTGTGCGCGTCCGCGCCAGCGCGGAAGTTCGCTGTGCACAAACCTCTGATGGAGACGGGGCAAGAGGATGTCGTCGACGCGATATCGGCTCTCGAGAATTGCTCTGCCTCGCGCTTTGAGAACTGAACCAATTGAATCAGGATAAAAACGATGCACTCTCTCCCAAGCTGGCGGAGATCGATGCCCCCTGGCCGGAACCGTACTGTCGCAAACTTTTGATGAACTGATATGGTGGTATGGATGCGTGGCTGATTCTCCGGTTTTCCGGAGACTGCGATGGCCAATTCCTGCAGAGGGCCCCATTTTCCCAAGGACGTGATCCTGTTCGCGGTCTTCTTCTATGTGCGTATGACGTATCCTATCGCGACCTTGAGGAAATTCTCGCTGAACGCGAAGTGATGGTCGACCGCGCGACGCTCAACCGCCGGGTCACCGAGTATGCAGGCCAAGTGGCCGACGAAGCCCGTCGCCGCACATACAATCCCGATGATTGCCTTGAATTATGCAAGGATTGGAAATTCGCAGTCTGCGTTATTTGAAAAAGCGGAGACACAAGAATGCTTCTCAGCCGGGGAATCTGAGCGGTTTTCCCTTTTGATTTTCAGTCGCATCGTCGGTCTCTCCCTGGCATTTGGCCGGAAAGTCTTTGGCAATATCGGCCAGCGTTACGCCGGCAAACCGGGTGAGTAGCAATTGTTCAGCCTCGGCGAATACATCCTTCAACGTGGCATTCACAGCCTGCTCGATCAGGCAATCGGGCATGTCGCAGGCGGGGCCGACGGCAAACACGGACGGTTCTCCCACCGCGCGATAGATGTCGAGCAACGTCAGGTCCTTCAATGGCTTTGCCAGCGTCCAGCCACCACCATGACCTTTCTCGGAGTGAACAAAGCCCTGCTCACGCAAGCCGGCCATGGTGCGACGGATGACGACCGGATTCGCATTGAGCATGGAAGCGATCATGTCCGACGTCATCGGGCCGTCATGATGGCCCATATGGATCAACACGTGCAGCATTCTGGATAGTCGGCTGTCGTGCCGCATTTCGATAATCCCCGTCCAATGTCTGAGATGAACGTCATGATCATAGTCTGATTGTCACTACGCGAGGCGCATCATGTCACATCAAAGGTTTCGTGACTATTGACTCTTCGTTTTCTCGCAACTTATGTTGTGTCGTGAATCATAAGGAGCATGTCATGGTTGATCCGGTTCACGACGTCATCATCATCGGCGGCAGCTATGCTGGCCTTTCCGCTACCCTTCAGCTCGGTCGCGCCCGCCGCACCGTGCTGATCATTGACGAGGGTAAGCGTCGCAACCGCTTTGCCAGCCATTCCCATGGCTTCCTGACGCAGGACGGTGCCGATCCGGCAAGCATCGCCGCTGATGCGCGGACACAGGTGATGCGATACAAGACGGTCAGCTGGTTGTCCGGACGGGCGGATCGCGCTGCCAGGGTCGACGCGTCGGGCGCCGGCTTTGAGGTATTCGCCGATGGACAGCGGCACCTTTCGCGCCGGCTGCTGCTGGCGACCGGAGTGAGGGATATCCTGCCAGCCATACCCGGTCTTGCCGAGCGTTGGGGCAAGGCAGTCTTCCATTGCCCTTATTGCCACGGCTACGAGTTGGACCAAGGCAAGATCGGCGTCATTGCAGGATCGGAACTATCCATGCATCACGCACTGATGCTGCCTGATTGGGGCCCAACGACGCTGCTCCTAAACAACGCCTTCGAACCGAATCCGGAACAGCTTCAAGACCTGGCAGCGCGGGGCGTGACCATCGAGCGCAGTCCGGTCGAAGCGATCACCGGCCATGCCGACATCCGGCTTGTCGATGGGCGCACCTTGTCCTTTGCAGGCCTGTACGCAATTGCTCCCTTCGAAATGACCAACCCCATTCCAAAGGAACTTGGTCTCGAATTCGTACAGGGAGCCGTTGGATCGATAATCAAGACCGACCCGATGAAGGAAACCAGCCTGACGGGCGTCTTTGCCTGTGGCGACGCAGCAATGCCGATGGCCTCTGTCGCACTTGCCGTTGGCGATGGACACCTCGCCGGTGCAGGGCTGCACCGTTCGCTGATGTTCGGCATCCGTGACTGACAAAATTGCAGTTGGGTAAAGTTTTAGTCGGAAGCGGAGCAACTGCGTTGTATCTTGTTCGCGATACATTGTCTTGGTGGTTAAGAGCAGGAAAGCAGACCACGGAAACCCGGTAGACTCGGATCCTGATGATCTTCGACGTTGAGTGTGGAACACGCGGATGTCGCTCGGCACGGCACCGCTCTGATGAGCGGGGCATGTCGCGACGTTTTTCGCCGGAGAATTTCATTCCACCGCAGCAGATCTGAATGTCGAATTTGCCACGTTTCGGGTTGATTTTCTCACCAGAGAGATGCCCAACGGACAATGGGGCTACAATTTCGGCAGTCACACCGGATATGTTTTCCGCGTATTCAAGCTCTCCAAGAACTTTGCGACACGCCCGGCGGTGGAGCCCCGCAACCTTGACCCCGAACCGCCCTGGCATAAGCTGACCCTGCGTCCCGCACAGGCGCCCCCTCCCCGAGGGCGCCCCTGATCCATTCCTGAAAGGCCCATACAGATGACCACTCTTGCCAAACTTCTCGTCGAAACACTCGCCTCCGCCGGGGTGACGCGGATCTGGGGCGTGACGGGTGACAGCCTCAATGCCATTGACGGCGCACTGCGCGAGAACGGCGAGATCGAATTCATGCATGTCCGCAACGAAGAGGCCGGAGCATTTGCCACCGGCGCAGAGGCGGCGGTCACGGGCAAACTCTCGGTCTGCGCGGGCAGCTGCGGGCCGGGCAACCTGCACCTGATCAACGGGCTCTACGACTGCTACCGCAACCGCGTTCCCGTGCTTGCCATCGCGTCGCATATCCCTTCGACCGAGATCGGGCTGGGTTTCTTTCAGGAAACCCATCCTACGAAACTGTTCGACGAATGCAGCGACTTCTGCGAGCTCGTCACCACGCCCAAGCAGATGCCCGGGGTCCTGCACAGGGCCCTGCGCACGGCCATCGGGCGGAACACCGTGTCGGTCATCGTGATCCCCGGCGACGTGTCTCTGCAGGATTTCGACGGCGACACCCCGGTCTTCGTGCCGCCCGCACCGGTGCGCCGCGTGCCGGGCGACAGCGATATCGAGGCCGCGGCGGACCTTCTGAACGGGTCGGGCAACGTCACCATCCTGGCCGGGGCTGGGACCTCGGGCGCGCATGACGAGGTCGTGGCGCTGGCCGACGCGCTGGAAGCGCCGATCGTCCACGCCTTTCGCGGCAAGGAATATATGGAGTGGGACAACCCTTTCGACGTGGGCATGACCGGACTGATCGGATTTTCTTCGGGGTATCACGTGCTGAAAGACTGCGACACGCTCCTGATGCTCGGCACCGACTTTCCCTATCGGAACTTCTATCCCAAAGGCGCCAAGGTCATCCAGGTCGACCGCGAGCCCGGGGCGCTCGGCAAGCGTGTGGCCCTGACGATGGGGATCGAGGCCGACGTGGTCGAATTTGCGCGGATGATCACGCCGAAGATCGACGGGGGACGACCGCGAGAGTTCCTCGACAAGGCGCTCCAGCACTATGCCAAGGCACGCGAAGACCTCGACGCTTTGGCGACCCCCAGCAAGCCGGGCAAACCTCTGCACCCGCAGCACATCTATTCCGTCGTCAACGAGGTGGCCGCGGACGATGCGATCTTTACCGTCGATGTCGGCACGCCCGCGATCTGGTCTGCGCGCTATCTCAAGACCAATGGCAAGCGGCGACTGATCGGCTCGTTCAACCATGGTTCCATGGCGAACGCGATGCCGCAGGCGCTGGGGGCACAGGCGGCGTTTCCGGGCCGGCAGGTCGTGTCGATGTCGGGTGACGGCGGGGTGGCGATGCTGTTCGGCGAGTTGCTGACGGCAGTGCAGCTGAACCTGCCTGTCAAGATTGTGGTGCTCAACAACGGCTCGCTCGGCTTCGTGGAGCTGGAGCAGAAGACCGCCGGCTACCTGCCCGACAACGTCGACTTGCAAAATCCCGATTTCGCAAAAGTCGCGGAGGCCATCGGACTGAAGGGCATCCGGGTTGAGGAGGCCGACGATCTCAAGGGCGCGCTGCAGGACGCTTTCGCCCACGATGGCCCCGCCCTGATCGATGTGGTGTCGAACCGGCAAGAGTTGGCAATGCCGCCTACCATCGAGGCCAAGGAGGGCATCGGGTTCAGCCTCTACGGCATGCGCGCGATCCTCAACGGACGCGGTGACGAGATCGTGGAGCTGGCCACCAGCAACCTCTTCAGATGAGCCCCAGCCCGACCGACCGTAACTTTACATTTCTTTGATCTTCGGAACCGGCTGAAGACAGGAATACAATTCAAGATCGCCGGACTTGAAACGAGAGCGCAGCGGGGTTGGTCCTGTCGGTGGTGGGCGGTCAGCGCTGCGCATACTGCAACGCCAGGACGGGAGTGATCCGAATGGCAGCCCCAACATCCCGCTCCGGCGGAGCCATGACGCACTATCGCTGGGTCGTCGTCGCGCTTCTCTTCGCCATCGTCGTGATCAACTACATCGACCGCTCGGCGATCTCCTACGCCATCGACCCGATCTCAAAAGAGCTGAGCCTGTCGGACAGCCAGAAGGGACTCATCCTCGGGGCTTTTGGGGTAGGTTACATGTTCACCACCTTCATCGGCGGCATCCTGACCGACCGTTTCGGTCCACGGATCATCCTGGCGGTTGCGGTCGTCCTCTGGACGGTATCGAGCGCGCTGACCGCCGTCGTCTCAAGCTTCTTCCTTCTTCTGGCCCTGCGCGCGCTTCTGGGTCTTGCGGAAGGGCCGATGTTTCCGGGCCTGACCGGCGCCGTCGCCAACTGGCTGTCACCGCGGGAACGCGCGCGGGCGTTGGGCTATTCACTGGCAGCGGTGCCTCTCTCGTTGGCCATCGGCGGTCCTGTCGTCAGCGGCATCCTGTCCTTTACCGACTGGCGCTCGCTGTACTGGATCCTCGCCGCCGCCAGCCTTGTATGGTTTCCGCTGTGGTACTGGGTGTTCCGAAACCGGCCCGGGGAATCGGCTCACGTGAACGAAGCCGAACTGGCCCATATCCGGTACAAGACCACCGAGGACCCCGACACCGACCGCGGTGACGGAAATGTCATTCCGGCCCAATCCGACAACGCAACCGAAACGAGCTGGAAGCGGCTGTTCACGAACGGGACGCTTCTGTCCAACTACTGGGCGTTCTTCGTCTTCGGCTATTTCCTGTTCTTCTTCATGACCTGGCTGCCGGGATACCTAGAACAGAAGTTTTCGATCTCGGTTGCCGATGTGGGCTGGTTCTCTTTCGTGCCCTGGGCGGTCGCCGGTCTGGTGCTGCTGCTGCTTGGCAATCTTTCCGACCGTCTGCTGGAGAAAACCCACAGCCTTCGGATCTCGCGCAGCTGGCAGATCATCATCACGCAGCTGATCGCCGCCGTCGTCATCCTGCCCGTCGCCTTCACCTCGACACTCTGGGTCGCTCTGGCCCTGATAAGCGTGGCGGTCGCGGCCTCCATGGGGGCGAACGCGGTCTACTACGCCGTCAATGTCGACGTGGCCCCGGACCGGTCGGCCACGGCGCTGGGGATAATGGATTTCTTCTTCGCTGTTTCGGGCTTTGCCGCGCCCGCCATCACCGGCTGGGTGGTTGGCAGCAGTGGCAGTTTTGAGCGGGCCTTCTACATCCTCGCCGGGCTGGGAACTTCTTCGGTGGTGCTGACGTTCCTCTTACACCGTCCCGACCGCGACGCGATCGACCATCCCTATCCGGAGCGGCGTTAACCGGCGCCCACTCCCAATCACTCGGCGAAGGGTTCCCGACCGCGCAGATGCCGGTTGGAGCCGGGGCCCTTTTTCAGCCAGCTTTCCCGCACGCAGGGTCGGGAGAGGCCATGTGAAACCCGATAGCCTGCAATGTCCCTGCGGTTGCGGAGTGATGCACAAGATTGGCGAGGATCGCACGGAGCGGCTGGACATCGTGCCCGCACAGCTTCGCGTGATCGTCACCGTTCGCCCCAAATACGCCTGCCGCGCCTGTACAGACGGTGTCACACAGGTGCCGGCACCGGCTCATCTCATCGAAGGCGGTCTGCCGACGGAAGGGCCATCGCGCATGTTCTGGTTGCCAAGTACGCGGACTATTTGCCCTTGCACCGGCAGAGCCAGATCCGTGCCCGGTCGGGCATCGATATTCATCGGAGCATGCTGGCGGATTGGGTCGGTACTGCCGCGTTCCACCTCGCCGTGGTGGTCGACTGATTGGCCAAACATCTGAAGGCGTCGACCAAACTGTTCATGGACGAGACGACGGCGCCGGTGCTGGATCCGGGCAGCGGCTCTCGGTCAGGCAGGCCCGCACCGCGCCTCTCGTCACCGCGTTCGGACAATGGCTGCAAGAGCAACGCCTTCGGGTATCCGCCAAGCCCCGTCTCGGCGAGAAGCTCGCCTATCTCAAGGCGACCCTCGAAGCCATCGCCGCCGGCCATCCGAAAAGGCGGATCGATGAACTCCTGCCATGGAACTTCATGCCGTCAAGCTGAAAACCGGTGGGCAGCAGACGGCGCTTACTGAAAATCAACAATGAACGACCTCTGATGCAAGCGAATTTGCGAAACGGTCCGACAAAGATCAAACCTGAAGTGCGCCCGATGCTCTAGCCGACGGTTGCCGCAACCTCACGAGAGTGCATGAAACGGGACCGCGAATATCTTTTCATGTAGGTGAGCAGCCGGTCGAGCATCATCAGCCGGCCGGGCTGGGCGATAAGCTGAACATGCAGCGTGAGATGGAAAAAGGCGCCGGGCCAGTCGTAATGGCCCAGGAATTCCTCCTGCCACAGGCTTTCGACTTCGGACGCGGTGCGAATTACCCGCTCCATGCGTCCGCCATGCATGAAATACGGTGCATCGGCTAAGTGCCACTGCACAGGCAGTTCCACCAGGGGGAGCGCTTGTCCATCCCGGGTGTGACGGTAAGGTCCGGCTCGATCGTGGAAGTTGGTCGACACCGTGATGCCGTCCTCCATCATCAGGTCGAGGGTGTGTTCCGACCATTCCCAGGACGGCGAGCGCCATGTCACGGGCCGTTCATTGATGATATTGGCAATGGAATCGTTGCCGCGAACAAGTTCATCCCGTTCTTCTGCCCGCGACAGCCGGGTCGGTGACAGGTGTCGATGGCCGTGGCCTCCGATTTCATGGCCGCGCCGATGGATTTCGGCCACGGCATCGGGATAGCGGTCGGCGGTGATCCCGGGCACGAAGAAGGTGGTCGACACGTCGTGTCGGTCGAGAAGGTCGAGCAGGGGAGGCAAACCCTCCAGAACCGCATAGGTGCCGTGGGAAAGCAGCGACGGTCGTCCGGCGTTTTCCGGATCGATACCGAGCCAGATCGCCTCCGCATCGAGACAAATGCCAAGGACGATCGGGAAGGGCGTTTTTTGCATTTTTAAACTCCAAATATTTGTTCGCCTTACGCTGACCGCCCCGTGTGGGTGAAGGCGCTGACCTGTCTCTATAAATTCATATGAAGATTTGCCTGTCACCAGAAACTGTTTATTTTACGAACAAAAGTTCACAATGTATGACTATTGGGGCGCTTGACCGGTTTCATTGGTGGTTTGGCAAACCGGCTTCCTGCAGGCCCGAATGAAGCCGGAAGAAAATGACAGGGAAACGGTCCGGATGGGAAAGCCACCGCGATTTCGGGCCTTGCCGATACAGGAGATTTGAAGAGATGCCGCAGCCGAATCTGCACAGCCGTTCCACCGTTATTGACGGATTGATCGTTTCGAAGTGGAGCCGAAAGCTGTTCGAAGCCATGCAGGCCGGCGGATTGACCGCCGCCAATTGCACTTGCAGCGTTTGGGAGGGATTCGAAGATTCCATGCGCGCCGTGGGGCAGTGGAAACAATGGCTGCGGGAAAACGACGACCTTATTCGTCAAGTCTATACGGCCGACGACATTGAACAGGCCAAGGCGGAAGGACGCGTCGGAATCATCCTGGGATGGCAGAATTCGGACGGCTTCGGCGAGGATATCAGGACCGTCGCGCTTTATGCCGAGCTGGGCCTGCGGGTCGTTCAGCTCACCTACCACAATGCCAATTCGGTTGGTGCCGGGTGTCTGGAAACCATCGACCGGGGACTTACCGACTTCGGCCACGAACTGGTCGCAGCCCTGAACGATGCAGGCATACTCATGGATCTCAGCCATGTGGGGTCGCAGACTTCGGCGGATGCGGTGCGGGTCTCCAAAAAGCCGTTGGCCTACACTCATTGTGCACCCAAGGCGCTGAAGGATCATCCGCGCAACAAGAGTGACGAGGATCTGCGCATGGTGGCCGACAGCGGTGGGATGGTCGGCGTGACGATGTTCCCGCCCTTCATGCCCCGGGGGAGCGAGTCCACCCTGGAGGACTATCTGGAGGTCATCGAATACGTCATCAATCTCTGCGGTGAAGAACAGGTGGGAATCGGCACGGATTTCACCCAGGACGTGCCGCCCGAAGCCATGGCCTATTTCCTCCATTACAAGGGCTACGGCCGTTCTCTACTGCAACCCAAAGGGGTTGTTTTCCCGGAAGAGTTCAAGCGCATCGAGCAATATCCAAATCTTACCAACGCCATGGAGCGGCGCGGTTGGAGCGAGGACCGCATCTCCCGTATTCTTGGCGCGAACTGGACCCGGCTTTTCAGGGAAGTCTGGATCTGATCCAAACGGCGTGCGGATGCCGCAAGCCGTTCGGGTGGGAAGAACGCAAAGGTCGCGCTCGAGGGCACGGGTTCTTAAGAGTTGATGTCCGTCCGCCCCGCCTTCAGCGCGATTTGCATTTGATCGGCGACATTCTGGACAACGGGCAGGATGTCGGAGAGCAATTGTTTGGTAGTCACGGCGCTCATGCTGGTCAGGGCCGTGATGGCGCCCGCCACCCTCTGGTTATTGTCGAAGAACGGCACCGCAAGCGAACGCACGCCGACTTCGACCTCTTGCTCCACAAGTGCATAACCGTGGTTTCTGACCAGCTCCAGTTCCCGGCGCAGCAGGTTCGGATCGACGTTGGTTTTGTCGGTCAAAAGAATGGGCTGGCTGCTCTCGATCAGCGCGTCGATTTGCTCCGCCGGATCGAAGGCAAGCATGGCCCGGCCCGTGGAGGTCGACAGAAGCGGCAGCCTTCGGCCGACGGGCACGGTCACCGCCAGGGAGCGCTGTGCGATGGCACGGGCTGTGTAAACCGATACATCGCCATCGCGCACGGCAAGCGCCACCGTCTGTCCGGAAATGGCACTGGCCTCATCGAGAAGAGGCTGGGCGAAGGCCGAAAACGGCAGGGCGGAAAGATAGGAATAGCCCAGTTGCAGGACCTTTGGTGCGAGGCGGAAGGCACGCCCGTCCCGAGACACATAGCCCAGATGGGCGAGCGTAAGCAGATACCGCCTTGCGCTTGCCCGGTTCATGCCGGTGCGATCAGCGACTTGTGTCAGACTCATAGCGGGGCTTGCAGCGTCAAAGCTGCCGAGAACATCGAGGCCATGCTCAAGCGATGCGACGAAGTCGCGTGGTTTCCGGTCTGAGTCGGCCTGATCGTCGCTCATGGTGCTTCCCTTATTTCAAATGACTTCCGCAAAGGGAAGGTAGTCTAATGCCCGCTTCAACGGTTTTGAACAAATGTCATGATCGACATTACCGACTAATCTCTGTTTCCCCCGAGAATACAAGCAGGTTGTATCGGGGTGGCTGCATGTCCACATGATTGAAGCCGGATAAACGTTCGGGCCATACGAACGGATCATCTGCCGGCGGGTGTCTCCGCACGCCATCGAGGGCCTGCCCGGGCCAGGGCTGAGGATGCGATTGATACCGTTTTTCAGGTGTTGACGTGGTTGCTGCACGAAAGAATGCCGGTCCGTTGGTGTGTGGCGTGGGACCGCTGTCCGGGGTGGGCGTTGCAGGCGGTCGCCGTTCTATTGATTTCAAGTAGAAACAATCTCACCAAAACAATTTTCACTTGGTGAACATAAGTTTACATACAGGCGCGGTTTCGTCGGTGCAAGCCGCCATTGTGCGGCGGTGACATCTTAAGCACGCTCGCGCCTCTGATTAAATAATACGCAGTTATTGGCGAAATTATCCGCATTAATCGCGTGTCGATCGCGCGACCGAGGAATTTCCCGACATTTTGCGCTCGTTCAAACGGAGTGCACGATTAAAAAATCATCTTGCGTACATAAGTTCGTATAACGTACATTTCTACCAGATTGACCGGATAACAAGAAGCAGGTGTCGAGGCGAATGGCTATGAAGATGTTGATAGGAGGCCAGATGGTTGGCGCGGGCGAGGCGTATGACGTCGTCGACCCGGCAAGCGGCGAGGCCTTCGACAAGGCGCCCGAATGTAGCCAGGCTCAGCTCGATCAGGCCATCGAAGTCGCTACTCGGGCCTTCCAATCCTGGTCTCGCACGGATATTACCGAACGCCGCCGCGTTCTCGTTGCCTGTGCCGAAAGGGTTCGTGCCCATGCTGAGGAGCTGGGTCGCCTTATCTGCCGGGAAGTGGGGCGGCCGTTGCCGGGATCCATCGGTGAGGTGATGGGATCGGCACGCTGGTTCGAACATACCGCCGGCATTGAACTGCCCGTCGAAGTGCTGCGCGACGATGACGACATGCGTGTTTCTGTTCATCGTCGTCCGCTCGGTGTGGTCGCCGGGATCGCGCCTTGGAACTATCCGCTTATTTCCGCAGTATGGAAGATTGCGCCGGCGCTGCTGGCGGGCAATGCCATCGTCATCAAGCCGTCGCCTTTCACACCGCTCTCGACATTGCGCCTCGGAGCCATTCTTCGGGACCTCATTCCCGAGGGTGTCTTGACAATCGTCAGCGGCGGCGACGGGCTCGGCCGCGCCCTTGCCGCTCATCCGGAGATCCGAAAAGTGTCGCTGACCGGTTCGGTCGAGGCGGGTAAGAGCGTCGCCCGGACCAGCGCCGACGATCTCAAGCGTATCACCCTGGAACTCGGGGGGAACGACGCGGCGATCGTTCTCGACGACGTCGATCCGCAGGCGATTGCTGAAAAGCTGTTCTGGGGCGGTTTTCAAAACTCCGGACAGGTCTGCTCCGCCATCAAGCGCCTCTATGTGCATGAGAAGGCCTTCGAGCCGGTGAAATCTGCGTTGCTCGAGCGGATCGCTCGAACGCGCATCGGCAGTGGTTTCGATGAAGGCGTCGAACTCGGTCCCGTGACCACCGCCCCCCAGTTCGAACGTCTCCAGGAGCTTACGGAGGACACCCGCAAGGCCGGCGGCAAGATGCACGGTGAATCGTCACTTCCCAACGCGGCCGGTTACTTCATGGCACCCAGGCTGGTGACCGATCTTTCCGATAACGACAGGCTGGTGGCGGAGGAACAATTCGGCCCCCTCCTGCCTATTCTGCCGTTCAAGGATGAGGCGGATGTCATCGAGCGCGCCAATGCAACAAAGTTCGGCCTGTCCGGCTCCGTCTGGAGCGGCCGTGTGGATCGTGCCGCCGCCCTGGCTGCCGAGCTTGATTGCGGCACCGCCTGGGTAAACCAGCATCTCACCATCTTGCCGATTTCTCCGGTTTGCGGACACAAGTGGTCCGGAATCGGGGTTGAAAACGGGCCCTGGGGCCTTGCGGCCTACACCGACATCCAGACGATTTCCGTAGCCAAGGCGTAACAATGACCAGCCCATTCTCCATTGTTTCGCATCTGGAATCGTTGCCGCGCCAAAGGGTGCTGCACGGTCCGACTCCGCTTGAGGAGGCCCGGGCCCTGTCTCGCCATCTCGGCGGTCCGCGGATCTTTCTGAAACGCGATGACCTGACGCCTGCCGGTCTTGGCGGCAACAAGGTTCGTAAGCTGGAATTCATTCTCGGCAAGGCCGTGGCCGAAGGGTACGACACGATCATCGCTTGCGGCGGGTATCAGTCCAATCTCGCCCGTATTACCGCGGCCATTGGGGCGCGTGCGGGCCTGCAGGTCGAACTGGTGCTGGGCGGTGTGCCCGGTGAACCGCATCCGGTGTCTGCGAACCTGCTTCTGGATTACCTCCTGGGCGCGAACGTTCATCTGGTCGAAACCGAGCCGCGCTGGGATTTCGGAACTGCGATAGAAGATCTCGCCCAACGCCTCGAAAAGGAAGGCCGGCGACCGCTGATGATGCCGCTCGGCGGCTCCAGCCCGGAAGGCATGGCGAGCTATGTGCTGGCGACTGCGGAAATGCAGAAACAGTTTCTGGAAAACGATATCGCACCGGAACATCTTTATGTCGGTGTCGGTTCGGGGGGCACCTATTCGGGCCTGGTGCTCGGCGAATGCAATCTCAAGCCAAGCTATCACGTAACCGGTGTAAGCGTCAGCCGTACGGCCGATTATCTGGTCGAAAAGGTGGTCGAGGAGACAGGGAAGGCGCGGGAGATTCTCGGTCTGCCGGAAGTCCCGCGTGCCTCCGACCTGAGCGTGTTTGATGACCAGATCGGCCCCCACTACGGGGCGCCCACCGAGGCGGCGCAGGAAGCAATCAGCCTGCTTGGCCGGTTGGAAGGGGTCCTCGTCGATCCGGTCTATTCGGCAAAATGTCTGGCCGGCCTGATCGACCATATTCGCCAGGGCCGCATCGGCAAGGACGAAACGGTGGTTTTCCTGCACACCGGTGGTACGCCGGCGCTGTTTGCCTATGAACCGGCCGTTCTCGTGCCGGGGTTGCCGGCATGAACTCCTATTCCGCCCTGTCCCTGGCCTGGAATGCCCTTACCGGCCATGGTGGCTGGAAGGCCGCCTGGCGGGCGCCGGAACCGAAGCGGCGCTATGACGTCGTCATCATCGGCGGTGGCGGTCATGGGCTGGCAACGGCCTACTACCTGGCAAAGAGCCATGGCATCACCAATGTCGCGGTTTTGGAAAAGGGCTGGATCGGTGGTGGCAACACCGGCCGCAATACGGCAATCGTCCGGTCCAACTATTTGCTGACGCCGAATTCCCATTTTTACGAACACTCCCTGAAGCTCTGGGAAGACCTGACTGCCGATCTGAACTTCAACGTCATGTTCAGCCAGCGAGGTATGGTCAACATCGCCCACAGCAACGCGGAAATGACCGCCTTGCACCGGCGTGGCAATGCGATGCGTTTCAACGGTGTGGATTCGGACCTGCTGACGCCGAAGGAACTCGGGCAACTCATGCCCGGGCTGGATTTGTCGCCGGAGGCACGGTTCCCGGTCATGGGCGGGCTCATTCAAAAGCGCGGCGGGACCGCCCGTCATGATGCGGTGGCCTGGGGCTATGCCAGGGCGGCCGACAGTCGCGGCGTCGACATTATCCAGAATTGCGAGGTCACGGCGTTGCGTCGGGACGGAGACCGCATAACCGGCGTGGAGACCTCGCGCGGGGTGATTGAAGCCTCAAAGGTCGCGATCTGTGTCGCTGGTCATTCCAGTCAGCTTGCCGCGATGGCCGGGCTGCGGTTGCCGATGGAAAGCCACGTCCTGCAGGCCATGGTAACCGAACCGGTCAAGCCGATGCTGGATGTCGTTGCCGTTTCAGGAGCCCTGCATGTCTATATCAATCAGTCCGACAAGGGCGAGATCGTCATCGGGGGCGATATCGACGGAAGCAATTCCTTTGCTCAACGAGGTGACCCCCATGTACTTGATCATGTGGTGGAATCTGCCGTCTCCCTGTTTCCGGCCCTGCGTCGTCTCCGGATGATGCGCAGCTGGGGCGGCATCGTCGATATGTCCATGGACGGCAGTCCGATCATAACGTCCTTGCCGGTCCGGGGCCTGTTTCTCAACGGCGGCTGGTGCTACGGGGGGTTCAAGGGAACACCTGCGGCAGGCACTGCGATGGCTCATCTCCTGGCCACCGGCGAGCCGCACCGGATTGCCCGACAATTCACCCTCAACCGCTTCGACACGGGCGACCTGCTCGATGAACGGGGCTCCGGTTCCAGCCCGTGGATGCATTGAGCCATGCGAATTAAGTGTCCCTGTTGCGGTTTTCGACCGGTCGCCGAGTTCACCTACGGCGGTGCCGTTGTCGAGCGCCCCGCCGAAGCGTTGGCCTTCGGAGCTTCGCAAGAGCCGGGCGAAGCATGGAACGACTATATCTATCGCCGTGACAATCCGGCCGGCCCAAACCGGGAGCGCTGGTTTCACGCCGCCGGCTGCAGGCAGTGGTTCACCGTGATGCGCGACACGCGCAACAACGATTTTCTGGAAGAGGCAGAACAATGAGCGGCTGGCGCGCGGAGCAGGGCGGGACTTGCGTCGATCGCGAGCACAAGCTTGTGTTTCGGTTCAACGGCCGCGAATATTTCGGCTATGAAGGCGACACGCTGGCTTCGGCGCTGATCGCCAATGGCGTCGATGTCGTCGCCCGCAGTTTCAAGTATCACCGGCCGCGCGGCGTCGTCGGCTTCGGAGCAGACGAACCCAATGCGCTCGTGGAAGTGGGCGAGGGACCCCGGCGCACTCCCAACCTCAAAGCCACCCAGGTGATGTTGCGGGACGGACTGGTCGCCCGCAGCCAGAATTGCTGGCCCTCTGTCGATTTCGACATGATGGCGGTCAACGATCTGATCTCGCCGCTGATCCCGGCCGGGTTCTACTACAAGACGTTCAAGTGGCCGGTCTCGGCCTGGGGCCTGTACGAAAAGATTATCCGTGGCGCCGCCGGCATGGGCCGAGCACCGGCAGACCCGGATCCCGACAGCTATGAGACCGTCCACCATCACGTGGATGTTCTGGTCATCGGTGGTGGCGTCAGCGGCCTTGTGGCGGCGGAAGCGGCCGGCAAAGACGGCAAGAGCGTCATGATCGTTGACGATCAGCCCGTCTTCGGTGGTCTCGGCACCGACAATCTGACCATGGTCGAAGGCCAACCTTTCAGCGAGTGGCGCGACGGCATCGTTCGAGAGTTGTCGGCTTGCAAGCACGTTCTGATGCTTTCCCGGGCCACGGCCTATGGCCACTATGACGGCAATCTGGTGGCTGTCGTCGAAAACGTCGAATCCGACATCGGTTCGCGCCGCTGGATGGTCGAAGCCGAGCACATCGTTCTGGCAACCGGCGCCTTGGAGCGGCCGTTGCTGTTCAGGGAAAACGACCGGCCGGGCGTGATGCTGGCCGGCGCTGCCCGGCACTTTCTCGAGCGTCATGGCGTGGCCGCGGGTCGGCGGGTGGTTCTATACACCAACAATGACGAGGCCTACGAAACGGCATTCCAGCTTCAGGCCGCCGGAACCGAAATCGAGGCCGTCGTCGATAACCGGGTATCCGTGTCCGAGGCTTTGCGGAACCGCACCGAGAAGGCCGGGATTCGTCTCTTCATCGCCCATCGTATTGAGCGCGGTTACGGCCGGCGCCGGGTCTCCGGTTGCACGATTTGTTCGCTCGACGGCAAGGACGGGGCAGTCAGATTGTCCTGCGACCTCATTCTGACGGCAGGGGGATGGACACCGACCGCCCAGCTCTTCACCCATACCGGCGGGCGCTTGCGCTATGATAAGCGCCTGGCAGCCATGGTGCCCGATCATGCTTCCTGGAACGGCAGGGCGTCGGTCGGCATGGTGGCTGCGGGTGCTTGTGCGGGCACCTACGATCTCGATGAGTGTTTGACGGCCGGTCGTGCCGCAGGGCTCGGCCGACCTGTGCCCCAGGCGATGACGGCGGCCGAAGTTTCGATCCTGCCGTCAATGCCGGGCAAGAAGCAGTTCGTCGATCTGCAGAATGACGTCACCACCGCCGATTTGAAGCTGGCGGTCCGAGAGGGGTATCGGTCGGTTGAGCACGTCAAACGCTATACGACTCTCGGCATGGGAACCGATCAGGGTAAGCTTTCCGGATTGAACGGCGTGGATGTCATTGCCGAAACCCAGGGCCTGACGACGGCACAGATTGGCAACAGTCGTTCCCGGCCACCCTATTCACCGGTCACCCTCGGGGCGATGGCCGGCCCCTTCGTCGGTCAGTTGTCGAGCCCGGCGCGTCGGAGCCCGATGCATGACTGGCATGTGGCGCATGGGGCTGTCATCGCGAATGTCGGAACCTGGCAGCGGCCGCAGCTCTACCGCCATGCAGAAGAAGATGAATTCGATGCGGTCGTCCGCGAAGCAATCAATGTCCGTTCCAAGGTTGGGCTGTCGGATGTGTCCAGCCTGGGCAAGATCGATCTTCAGGGCCCCGACGTGGCCAAGCTGCTGGACTATGCCTACATCAACGGTTTTCAAACCCTGAAGACGGGTCGTTGCCGCTACGGGGTGATGCTGCGTGAAGACGGCATGGTGTTGGACGACGGCACGGTGACGCGGCTCTCGCAAGACCGCTGGTTCATGACCACCACCACCGGCAACGCGGAGCGGGTTTATGCCAATCTTGAAAAGTTGCGGCAGATCGAGCTTCCGGACCTCGACGTCACCATTACACCGGTGACCGAACAATGGGGCGCAATGGCCATCGCCGGGCCGCGGTCCCGCGATCTGCTGCAGGCGCTCGTTCCAGATTTCGCCATCGACAACGAGGCGTTGCCCTTCATGAGCATGGGCGAGGGTCTGTTGGCCGGCATCCAGGCTCGGGTCCTGCGGGTGAGTTTTTCCGGCGAGCGTGCATATGAAATTTATGTGGCCTCCGGCGAGGCCCTGCGGATGTGGGAGGCGGTCCTTGAAGCCGGAGCTGGATTCGGCCTCATGCCCTACGGCACGGAAGCGATGATGACCATGCGCATCGAGAAGGGGCTTTTCGTTCCCGGTTTCGAAGCTGACGGCCGTACACTGCCGGCCGATCTGGGACTTTCCCGGATGGTCAGCAAGAAGAAGGAATTTGTTGGCCGCCAGTCCCTGACGCGAGCCGCATTTACCGCAACGGATCGCAAGCAACTCGTGGGGCTGCTTGCGATCGACCCCGAGCAGGTCATCCCGCGGGGCGCGCAACTTGTTGTCGATCCGGATGCCGTAAAGCCGGTTCCGATGGATGGACACGTCACATCCATCGCCTTCAGTCCCGAACTTGATCGCTGGGTTGCTCTGGCCCTCCTGGCAGGTGGCCGGTCCGCCCATGGGGAGACGCGAGTCGCTGCCTCGCCAGTGACCGGCGAAAATGTGCCCGTGACCATCTGCGATCCGGTTTTCATCGACCCAGAAGGAGAACGTCTCCGTGGTTGACATGTGCAAGATCTCGCGATCGCCGATCGCAGTGATGGTGGAAGTTGTCGCAAGCAGGGAAGCCTGGGCCGGAGAGCTGTCCCAACTGGTTGCAGACATGGCGTCCGGCGGCTTCGTCCTGAACCTGTCCAGTGAGCGCCGCATCCTGCGCGCAGCACACGAGTTGGAAGGAGGCTGGGAAGCCGTCACCGCCGCAGGCGCGCGGATCGTGGATGTCAGTCATGCCTGGGCTCCCTTTTCGATCGAGGGTCCGTGGGCGCAGGATCTGCTGACCCGTGGCATCGCGCTGGATCTTCACGAACGGGCGTTTCCGACCGGACATGCTGTCTCGACCTTGTGTGGCCGGGTTCCGGTCATCCTCCATGCGGTCGGCGCGGACCGCTTTGACCTCTACGTGGCGACAAGCTGGGCGAACTGGTTCTCCGACTGGTTGGAAGCGGTTCGCGCCACCCTCATCCAGGGCCGGAACGGTCCCGACCAAAGGAAGCTTCGTCTGGCTGGGTGATCACGACCTTTCTCGGACGCGAAAATCGAAAGTGTTTTGGAATATGGGCCATAAGGGAGAGAATTTATGAGCACCGCAGCTGATGCCCTCAAGCATGTCTGGTTTCATGCCACCAGTACGCAGTCCCTGCGGGCGGAAGGGGGCATGACGGTCTTCACCAAGGGTGAAGATTGTTACCTCATCGATGACAAAGGCAACCGGTACCTGGACGCACTGTCCGGCGGAGCCTTCGTCACAAATGTCGGACATGGACGCGCCGAGATCGCGGACGCCATTGCAGCTCAGGCGCGCGAGCTGGCGTATGTGGCTCCTTACAACTTCATCGCACCGACGACGGTCGAATTGGCGAAGGTTGTCGCCGATCTGGCTCCTGGCGATCTGGATCGGGTGTTCTTCACCTCTGGCGGGTCGGAATCGGTCGAGACGGCGATGAAGATCGTCAAGCAGTATCACTGGCTTGGTGGAGACCAGAAACGCACGAAGGTGATCAGCCGGCGTGGGTCGTATCATGGCTCGACCCAGTATGCGATGAGCATCAGCGGCGCCAGCCATGACTTCAACAACAAGATCTTCGGACCATTGGTTCCCGGCTGTCTGCAGGTGCCGCACAACAACTGCTATCGTTGCGAATACGGTCTGTCGCGCCCGAGCTGCGGCATGTTGTGTGCCAGCATGATTGAACGGCAGATTCTGCATGAAGGCCCGGAGACGGTTGCCGCGATTATCGCCGAACCGGTTCCCGCCGCTGCCAGCATCTATCCCGCGCCCGACGAGTATTTGCCGATGTTGCGGGAAATAGCCGATAAGTACGGCGTGCTGCTGATCATCGACGAGGTCATCAACGGCTTCGGCCGGACGGGCAGCATGTTCGCCTGCGAGCAATGGGGCGTCGTCCCCGACGTGATGACCATGGCCAAGGGGCTCACCAGTGGCTACATCCCCATGGGGGCCGTGGCCGCAAGCAAGCGCGTGATCGATCGCTTCGAAAACGCCAGCGGCCGCGAAGCCGGACTCAACCATGTCCTGAGTTTTGGGGGCCATGCAGCTGCCGCGGCCGGCGCCTTGAAGAACCTCGAGATTCTGCAACGGGAAAAGTTGGTCGAGAACTCCCGCGAGATGGGCCGGTATCTGCTCGACAGCCTGGACACCCTGCGCAAACTGCCACTTGTCGGCGATATTCGCGGCCGGGGTCTTCTCGCCGCCGTCGAACTCGTTCGGGACAAGAAGACCCGAGAGCCCTTTGCTCCCGGGGATCAGATGTCTGTTCGGATGACGAACTATTTGCGCGATGAGGGAATTCTTGCCCGGACCTTCCAGGTCGTGGAGTTCGGTCCTCCGCTGACCGCTGGTCGTGAGGAAGTCGACAAGATCGTTACGGGTGTCGAAAAGGCCATCCGTCGCTTCGCCAAGGACGTCAATATTCCTTGCTGATAGGGGAGGAAAAGGGGCGGTGCGGCGTTCGGACCGCTTCTTGCTTTTGACGCAGGAACAGTCAAAGGCGCTTTCTTGGCGCCTTTGCCCGAAGCGGGTGGCTTGTGCTCGGCACGGACGCAAGTTTATTCGCCAAACTGGCTCAAATATGAGCAAATAAAAACAAAAGTTCGCATTTCAGAATTACGTGCCTATCATGTCTTAACGCCACCCAAGAGGCGTGACTACGTAGCAAAAACCAACAGGGGAACAGTTATGCTTACGCGTCGGACTTTTCTTACTCTCGCCACGGCTACACCGATCATGGCCTCCAATGTCCTGTCGATCCGCAATGCGTTTGCCGGCACGCCCAAAGGCGTCGTCGTCATGGCAAAGCAGATCGACGACCTCGCCACCGGCTTCGATCCGGCCGAGGCCTATGACATCACCAACCTGGAAGTGGTCCCGAACCTTTATCGCGGCCTCATCGCGCCGGATGCCTCCGACAATACGAAGGTGACCGGTGATCTGGCCGAAAGCTGGGACGTCAGCGAAGACGGCAAGACCTTCACCTTTATTCTGAAGACCGACGCGAAGTTCCCGTCGGGCGCCAATTTAACTGCGGAAGACGCGGCCTTTTCTTTCCAGCGGGCCATTAAGCTGGACAAGCAGCCGGCTTTCATCCTGTCACAGTTCGGCTTCACCAAAGACAACGTCGACAGCCTGATCAAGGCCACCGACGACAAGACTCTGGTCATGACGTTGCCCGAAGCCGTGGCGCCGAGCTTCCTGCTCTTCTGTCTGACGGCCCCCATTGGGGGGATCGTGGAAAAGGCGACTGCTCTGGCTCACGAGGTCGATGGCGACATGGGCAATGGCTGGCTGAAAACCAATTCCGCCGGCTCGGGTGCCTATCAGATCACCGAATGGGTCGCCAGCGACCATGTCACCCTCGATGCCAACCCCCATTCGGGCAATCCCGATCAGGCCCGCCGTGTCTACATCCGTCACGTTGCCGATCCCTCCGCTCAGCTTCTGATGCTTCAGCGCGGCGACGCGGACATCGCGCGTAACCTGACGCCGGATTTGCTCAAGAAAGCGCGCAACGATGCCGATCTGACGGTTGTTTCCTCCGGCCAGGCCGTTTCGGTCTATGTGGCGATGAACCAGTCCGTTCCGGCGCTGCAAAATCAGAAGGTCCAGAAGGCGATCAAATGGGCCATCAACTATGACGGTATCGCCGAAAATATCACGCCCAACATGTACAGCGTTGCTCAGGGTTTCCTGCCGCCGAGCCTTCCGGGCGGACTGACCGAGCGGGTCTACAAGAAGGACGTCGAGAAAGCCAAGGCGCTCATGGTCGAGGCCGGCTTCCCGGATGGCTTCGAGATAACCATGGACGTTCCCTCCTCGGCTCCTTATGCGGACATAGGGCAGGCTGTTCAGGCGGATCTCGCCGAAATCGGCATCAAGGTCAATATCATTGCCGGCGAGATGCGTCAGGTCTACGCCAAGGCGCGCAAACGAGCCCACGAGCTGATCCTGCTGCCTTGGGGAACGGACTATTTCGATCCTTATTCCAACAGTCAGGCCTTCTGCGAGAACCCGGACGACAGCGACGATGCTTCCCTTCAGCTTCTGGCCTGGCGCAGCCATTTCGTCGACAAGGAGCTGACCGAAATGTCCCTGGCCTCGCGGTCGGAATTCGACAGCGACAAGCGCATGGCCCTTTACCACAAGATGCAGATGATCTTCGCCGACCGCGCGCCGTTCGCGATGATGCTGCAGAAGACCGCATCCGCAGTCATGGCAAAGGGGGTTTCCGGCTTCGAGATTGGCCCGCAAACCGGCTTTACACACTACTCGGATGTCAGGAAGTCATAGGTCCCGCGGGATGCTCCAGAAACGGACCGCCAAAACAATAATGAAGCTGGGGGCAACCGCCTCCAGCCTCTTCATCACCTTGTTCGGCCTCGTCTTGATCACCTTCTTCATCGGTCGCGTCATCGCGATCGATCCGGTCGTTGCTATCCTCGGCGATCACGCCCGGCCCGAGGTCGTCGCGCGGATGCGTGCCGAACTCGGCCTGGACAAGCCTTTGCTCGTCCAGTTCTGGATTTACATCCAGCATCTTGCGCAGGGAGATCTGGGCAAGTCGATCATGACATCCAACAATGTCCTGGATGACATCAAGCGTTACTTTCCGGCGACCTTAGAGCTCGGAACCATGGCAATGATAATCGCCACGGTCTTCGGTGTGCCTCTTGGTGTGCTTTCTGCGGTTCGACGCAACACCCTGTTTGACCAATTCATCCGGGTCTTCTCCCTGGTCGGTCATTCGACGCCCATTCCGGTGCTCGGACTCGTGGCGCTGCTCGTCTTCTATGCCAAGTTGGGGTGGGCGCCGGGCACGGGCCGTATCGGTGTTGCCTATGCCGGCCTGACGCCGACGGTAACCGGCTTTCTGACGGTCGATGCGCTTCTGGACGGTGATCTGGAGGTGTTCTGGGATGCCGTGAGTTACCTGCTCTTGCCCGCGTTCGTTCTCGCCTATTTCTCGATGGCTTACATCCTTCGCATGACGCGGTCTTTCATGATCGATGCGCTGAGCGGCGAGTACATCATCACCGCCAGGGCCAAGGGGCTT
Organism: uncultured Roseibium sp.; assembly: GCF_963675985.1. NCBI lineage: Bacteria > Pseudomonadati > Pseudomonadota > Alphaproteobacteria > Hyphomicrobiales > Stappiaceae > Roseibium > uncultured Roseibium sp. The sequence continues at coordinate 51,767 of NZ_OY780956.1, forward strand.
TCGCCGATGCGTGTCATCTGGCGCCATGCCTTCCTCAATATTTCCGTTCGTCTGATCACGGTGCTGGCATTGACCTATGCGGGGCTTCTCGAAGGCGCCGTGGTGACGGAGATGATCTTCAGCTGGCCCGGGATCGGCCAGTATCTGACCGTCTCGCTCATGAATGCGGACATGAATGCCGTTATCGGCGCAACCCTGGTCGTCGGCTCCGTCTACATGCTGATGAACCTGCTGGCCGACATTGCCTATCGACTTCTGGATCCGCGCCTATGACCATGCAATTTCTCGACCGCTCCTGGTGGGTTAGTGAGAGTCCCGATTCTCAAACCCAGGCAATCTGGGGCCAACGCTATCGGGCATGGCTTGCGTTCTACGCCAACAAGTCTGCCTTACTCGGCCTTTTCGTTATCGTACTTGCGTTGGTTTGCGCGATTTTCGCGCCCTTGCTGGCAACCCATGATCCTTATGCGCAGGAACTGGGGCAGAGGCTCCAACCGCCATCCTTCGAGCACTGGTTGGGAACCGACGAGTTGGGCCGTGACGTCTACTCTCGTCTGGTTTACGGTGCTCGCGTGACCCTCGGCATGGTGCTGGCGGTTGTCGTTCTGGTGGCCCCGGTCGGGCTTCTGATCGGCTGCGCCGCCGGCTACTATCGCGGGATCGCGGATGTCATCCTCATGCGCATCACCGATGTTTTTCTGGCCTTTCCGCGTCTCATTCTAGCCCTGGCTTTCGTCGCGGCTATCCAGCCGGGCATGACCAGCGCGATCATCGCCATTGCCTTGACGACCTGGCCACCTTATGCGCGCCTGGCCCGGGCGGAGACGATGATCATCCGTGATGCCGACTATATCGCGGCGCTCAAGATGACCGGAGCATCGTCGTCGCGCATTGTTGTCCGGCATATCATGCCCCTGTGCTTCAGCTCTCTGATCGTGCGGGTGACGCTCGACATGAGTTCGATTGTGATCTTCGCTGCCAGCCTGGGCTTTCTCGGCATGGGGGCGCAGCCGCCCACGGCCGAATGGGGCACGATGATCGCGACGGCGCGCCGCTTCATTCTCGAACAGTGGTGGGTGCCTCTCATTCCGGGACTTGCCATCCTCATCATCTCGCTTGCCTTTAACCTCATGGGGGATGGGCTGCGCGATGCGCTTGATCCCAAGCAGGACTGAGGAGACAGGTCATGTTAGTAGAAATTTCCGGTCTTCGGATCGATTTCCCAACCGCCCACGGCTTGCATAGTGCCGTTAGGGATGTCTCCATGACCCTCGGCACGGAAAAGCTCGGCATCGTCGGCGAGAGCGGATCCGGCAAATCGATGACCGCCCGTGCGTTGCTGAAACTGTTGCCTCCCTCGGCTAGGGTCAGCGCCGACAAGATGAAATTTGACGGGATCGACGTGCTGTCGGCGAGCGAGAGGAAAATGCGCTCGATCCGCGGCCGTCGGGCCGGACTCATCCTTCAGGATCCAAAATATTCACTCAATCCGATCATGACTGTCGGTAATCAGATCGCGGAAGCCTGGCGCAATTTTAACAAGGGCTCCCGTCGGGAGGCGCGGGAAGCGGCAATCGATCTTCTCGCGCAGGTCCAGATCCGCAATCCGGAACGGGTCGCCAACAGCTATCCGCACGAATTGTCGGGCGGTATGGGCCAGCGGGTGATGATCGCGATGATGATGGCCCCCGACCCCGAGCTCCTGATTGCCGATGAGCCGACGTCGGCGCTGGATGCTTCGGTGCAGGCGGAGATCCTCAAGCTGATGGAAGATCTCGTCTCCCGCCGGAACATGGGACTGATGCTGATCAGTCATGACCTGCCATTGGTGCGCCACTTTTGCGATCGTGTGGTCGTCATGTATTCGGGCCGGGTGGTCGAGGTGCTGGAAGCCGACCAGCTTGGACAATCGCAGCATCCCTATACGCGCGCATTGCTCGATTGTTTGCCGAGCCTGACCCATCCCAAGTCCCGCTTGCCTATCATGACACGAGATCCGGAATGGCTGACATGACCGAGATGAACAGCAACATGATATCCGTAGCGAACTTGCGGGTCAGTTTTGGTCATCATGAAGCGGTGCGCGGCGTGAGTTTCGAAGTTCCTCGGGGCGGCAGTTTCGGCATCGTTGGAGAAAGCGGATCGGGCAAGTCCACTATCATGCGGGTTCTGGCGGGGTTGAACGAAACCTGGGAAGGCACGGTGTGTATCGATGGCAAGCCTCAAGGGCCCCGGCGCTCGCTCGACTTCTCCCGCAAGGTGCAGATGGTGTTTCAGGACCCCTACGGTTCGCTGCATCCGCGCCAGACAGTCAACCGTACGCTGATCGAACCGCTGCTCGTCCAGGGCATCGGCGACGTCGACAAGCGGGTGAGCCGGATTCTTTCCGATGTGGCGCTGCCATCCACTGCGCGCTTTCGCTATGCCCACCAGCTTTCCGGCGGCCAGCGCCAACGCGTGGCGATCGCTCGGGCGCTGATTTCCGAACCCAGCATGCTGCTGCTGGATGAGCCGACCAGTGCATTGGATGTTTCGGTCCAGGCGGAAATCCTCAATTTGCTTGCCGATCTCCGTCGGGAGCGCGATCTCACTTATCTGATGGTCAGCCACAATCTGGCTGTGGTCGCTCATCTGTGCCCTGAGCTGGGGGTAATGGAAAACGGCGAGATGGTGGAAATCCTGTCAGCCGAAGACCTGCGCGCAGGCCGCACGAAGCATCCGCAGACCACTCGTCTGCGCGAGCTGGATGTCGAACTGGAATAGTGGCGAAAGTCCTTAGAACGCCCCCCGAAACTATGTAGGAGACCTGACGGAACTGGACGTCTGGAGGGCCTTCGTTTGGAGACGCGAATGACAATGATCCCGAACCGCACCCGATCGATCGTCTATTCGAACAGGGCTGCCGCGGCGACCTCCCATCCGCTGGCGACGCTGGTGGCCATCGAGACACTGAGCAAGGGAGGGAATGCGGTTGACGCGGCAGTCGCGGCCATCTCGGTTCAATGTGTCGTCGAGCCCCACCAGACCGGTGTAGGCGGAGACTGTTTTGCTCTTTACATGCCCCGGGGCGCGGCGGAGCCGATTGCCCTGAGCGGTGCCGGACGCGCACCGGAAGCGGCCAATCCGCAATACTATGCGGATAACAACATCACTGAACTGGCATTGGACTCGCCCCATTCCGTCACGGTTCCGGGGGCGGTCGCAGGCTGGTGCCGGCTCGTGGCCGATCATGGGCGCCTGCCGCTAGGCACCCTGCTGGAACCGGCCATCCGTATGGCTCGGGACGGGTATGTCATTCAGCCGGTGGTCGGTTTCGACCTGGCCACCGAGAGCGCCCTTCTTGCCTCCCATCCGGTTGCTGCCGGTGTCTTCATGCCGGACGGCAAGCCCGTGCCCGAAGGCAGTCTCCACCGTCAGCCGCTGCTGGCCAAGACCCTCGAGGCCATCGCAGAAAAGGGGCACTCAGGCTTTTATGGCGGCGAAATTGCCGACGACATGGTTTCCTGCCTGCGGAACCACGGCGGCTTGCACACCATGGCGGATTTTGCAGCAGCCCGGGCCGACTATGTGCCGACAATTTCATCCCGTTACAAAGGCTTCGACATCGTCGAGTTGCCGCCGAGCGGTCAGGGGCTTGCGGCGCTGATGATGCTGAATGCGCTGGACGGTATGGAGCTTTCCGATCCCGCAGTGTCGGAAGCCGACCGTATTCACATTCTCGCCGAACTTGCCAAGCTGGCCTATCTGCACCGGAACGAGCTGTTCTGCGATCCGGATTTCGCATCCACACCGGTGCAGGAGCTCTTGTCCGGCGCGTGGGCCGCCTTCGCTCGCGCGGGCATCGACATGAAAAAGGCGGCAGCCCCCACCGTCTGGCCGGAAGTCACCCAGCGCGATACGGTCTATGCCTGTATTGTCGATGAGGAAGGCAATGCCATCTCCTTCATCAATTCGCTGTTTCATTCCTTCGGCAGCTGCATCATGGCGCCGAAATCGGGCGTCTTGTTTCACAACCGCGGGGCCCAGTTCTCCCTTCAGGCGGGACACCCCAATGCGATAGCCGGCGGCAAGCGTCCCTTGCACACCCTTATGCCCGGCATGGTCATGAAAGACGGAGCCTGTGTTGCCCCCTTCGGCGTGATGGGGGGGCCCTATCAGGCGGCAGGTCACGCCGAGCTCCTGTCGAATATTCTGGATCGGGGGCTGGACGTGCAGCAGGCGTTGGATGCGCCGCGCAGCTTCTCCTATCGGGGCGTTCTGGAGGTGGAACCGCGCGCGGACGAGAGCGTTCTGGACGACCTTCGGCGGCGCGGCCATGACGCGTGCTGGGCAAAAAGGCCGATCGGCGGCGGCCAGATCATCTGGAAAAACGCCAGGACCGGCGTTCTGGCTGCAGCATCGGATCCCCGTAAGGATGGCTGTGCGCTTGGCCTCTAGAGCACGTCGCGAAAAAGGGGATACCGGTTTTTCGCAACAAGACGTGCGTCAGTAACGGAGAGGGCATGTCACGTGAATTCGATTGAACGCGACATGCTTCAGGTCGTCGGCGCTCAGAAGCATCGCGAGCGCAAACATTGGAAGTCGAAAACGAAAGAAAGCGTATCATGAAGATCGAGCAACGCCTTGTTGACCTGGGGATCGAACTGACGGTTCCGATGGCAGGTCCGAAGCAATACGGCAAACGCTACGGCAAGATGAAACCCTTCGTCATCACCGGAACGACCATGCATCTATGCGGACATTCTCCGGGCATGAAAGATGGCGTGGTGCGGTTTCCCGGTCGCCTGGGGCATGATGTGACCATAGAGGAGGGCTATCAGGCGGCAAGGCTTACAGGAATCAACTGCATTTCCACGATCAAGCGGGCCATCGGCGATCTCGACCGGGTCACCGCGGTGGTCAGCACGTTGAACTACGTCGCCTGCACTCACGATTTCTTCGAGCACTACAAGATCACCAATGGTCTGACCGATCTGCTGGAAGAGGTCTTCGGACCGGATATCGGCCTTGGTGCACGCGCCACTTACGGCGCACCGTCGCTCACGGACAACTACTGTTTCGAGACCTCCATGATCCTCGAAATCGATGGCCCGGCCACCTGACAAGTGCCTGTGCCGCTTGGGAACCGTGCGTGTTCCGCCCGATGCTCCAGCCGGCCAGGCCGAGTTCGGACAAACGTCGTTTGGCCGGGCAAGAGATTATCCGAAAAAGGTGTATTCGAATGTCATCTCATCTTGAAATGCTGAAGAGCGGACGTCTGATGCGGGATGGTCTGCTCAAAGACTGCGATGCAGCGGCGGAACTGCTGGAAAAGGTCGAGGCGAGCGATCTCGAAACGGTGCGTGTTGTCTTTGCCGATCAGCACGGTCTTTTGCGTGGCAAGACGATCGCTGCGGAAGCTCTCGGTTCTATTTTCCGCTCCGGCCTGAACCTGCCGGGCACTCTGATGCTGAAAGACACCGCCAATCGCACGGTATTTCCAATCTGGGACGGCCGCACGCCCGGTGTGATGGAAACCATGTCGGGGGCAGGGGACATGCTCCTCGTTCCCGATGCCACGACATTTCGGACCCTGCCCTGGAGCCCTCATTCGGCCTGGCTTTTCTGCGATCCGGTCACCCGGGACGGCAAGACCCTGCCTTTCGCGCCGCGCCACGTCCTGCAACGGGCCATCGACCGGCTGGCCGGGCTCGGATACAGTCTGACCGTCGGTCTTGAGGTCGAGTTCCATGTCTTCGATCTGAAGGAAAGGGCCCTGGAACACAATGAGGCCGGCTTGCCGGGCATGCCGCCGCAAACCCGGCTCCTGGATCAGGGGTACCAATATCTTTCCGACCAGAACTATGACCGGTTGGAGCCGGTGATGGACAGGCTGCGCCGCCATGCCCGTGCTCTCGGCCTGGTCGTGCGCTCCACCGAAGTGGAAATGGGTCCGAGCCAGTTCGAATTCACCTTCGACCCTGCCGGAGCGATGGAACACGCAGACAACATGATCATGTTCCGCGCCATGGTGAAGGAGGTTTGCGCGCGTCAGGGCCTGCACGCCACCTTTATGTGCCGGCCGAAGGTCGATAACACCGCTTCCAGCGGTTGGCATCTGCATCAATCCCTCGTCGATGCCGGAGGGAACAATGTCTTCATCCCCGAGGCGGCGGGCACGCTGACGCCACAAGCAAGCGCCTGGATCGGCGGGCTGTTGCGGCATGCGGCCGAAAGCTGCGTTCTGACCACCCCTACGGTCAATGGCTACAAGCGCTATCAGCCGTTTGCACTCGCTCCGGACCGGATCGAATGGGGGAACGACAACCGCGGCGCCATGATCCGAGCGCTGATTACTCCGGGCGATGGGGCAAGCCGTATCGAGAACCGGGTGGCGGAGCCGGCGGCGAACCCTTATTTCTACATCGCCTCGCAAATCTTGTCCGGGGTTGCCGGACTCGAAGGCAACCTTGAAGCGCCGGAGCCGGTCGAAACTCCCTATGAGAATGCCGAGCGCAGCCTGCCTCCGAGTCTGATTGCGGCAATCGCGGCCTTCGAGGCCGGCGAACTCTTCCAGGCGGCTCTTGGTACCGATTTCACGGAATACATATCGGTCTTGAAGCGCGCCGAATGGAAGCGCTATCTCGCGACCGTTTCGGAGTGGGAGCAGCAGGAATATTTCAGCATCTTCTGACCGGCGCTCTGACACGCCCATTAGGATACCACGAACCTATAGACGGGTGTTCCTTCGGCCTCGACGCGGCAGCTGAATAGCTTCCCTTTTGAAGTCGTTGTCCCAGTCTCGCGGGTCAAGCCGGTAACGAACAGCGTTTTACCGTCGTCCCCTCCGAAACAGGGCATCGTCGGGGCAGCTATGGGCACTGCAATGGTTTTTAGCAGTTCCCCCTCCGGCGAGAAGACGTTGATGCAGCCTCCCGTAACTCCGGCGCTCCAATAGTTTCCATCAGTATCGACGGCGGCCCCGTCGGGCAGGCCTTGCTCTTCCGTTGGCGAGGCAAGGAGACGGGGTTTCGCAATCGTACCTGTCGTTGGATCGAAGTCCCACGCCCGGATTGCGGGCTCCCTGGAATCGGCGTGATAGAGGGTTAGATTGTCAGGGCTCCATGCCAATCCATTGGAAACGCGAATACCGTCGATCATCCGCGTACATGTACCGTCCGCAACAATGCGATAAAGCGCAGCCGTGGGCTGAGCCGGTCGGGTCGCGTGCATCGATCCGACCCAAAAGGCGCCATCCGGGCCAACCTTGCCGTCGTTAAGGCGGTTCATCGCGCGATCGGGCTCCGGTGTCACCAAATGGTCGAGCGCACCTGTTGACGGCGTAAAGAAGCAAACATCCTTTCTAAGCGAGACGATCAGGCGCTCGTCCGCGGTCAGTCCGATAGAGGTGACCGCATCCGGCATTGCGTGTCGCTCAAGCGAGCCCGTTGCCGGAGTGTAAGAAAAAATGGCCGGCAATAGGATGTCAACGAACCACAGAAGTCCGCGCGCGTCATCCCAGACAGGGCCCTCGCCGAGCGGGGTTTCCAGATCAAGACAAGGTTTAAAGGGTAAAGTTTCTCTGCGCATGAGGTCGCCTTCCCGGCAATAAGTGACTGAACGATTTCCGAACTCGGCAGGCTTCGTCTTGACGCTCCCTGTTTGAAGTCTGGTGCGCGCATATTGACTGTCGTCATTTATGGTATATCGTATATCAAAATTCAAGACAGATGCTTTAAACGGAATATCCCTTATGAGAAACGGCCTGAGAGCCCGCCTTGCTGCGGACCGTCCCTGCGTCAACGGCTGGCTGTCCATGTCAAATGGCTACGGCGCCGAACTGATGACGCGCTGCAGCTGGGACAGCCTCACCGTAGATTTGCAGCATGGCGTCCATGACTATGCGTCGATGGTCGCCTGTTTTCAGGGGATCAGATTTTCGGGCATTCCGCCTCTTGCGCGGGTGGCTTCGCTGGATAGCGGCATGATCGGCAAGGCGCTGGATGCCGGCGCCTGGGGGATCATCTGCCCGATGATCAACTCGCGCCAGGAAGCGGCCGACTTTGTTTCCGCCTGTCTCTATCCGCCCCTTGGGCGCCGGTCCAACGGTCCCAACCGCGCCGCAGGATATGGCGAACCGCAGGCGAGTTACCAAAGTTTCGCAAACGAGGAAGTACTCGTCATACCCATGATCGAAACGGGGGAGGCCGTGGAGTCGCTCGACGACATCCTGGATGTGCCAGGCGTCAGCGGCGTCTATATCGGCCCCAGCGATCTGGCGGTCTCCATGGGCCACCCGCCTACCTTTGATACCGAAATACCTGAAATCCTTGCCATATACCGACGGATCGTTGCTGCCACGCATCGGCGTGGCCAATTTGCAGGCATACACTGCCTGAGCGCCGACTATGCGGCACGAATGACGCAAATGGGACTTCAGCTCGTGACCATTTCCAGCGATGGATTGCTGATGACCGCTGGCGCACTTCAGGCACTTGATCGGTTTCGTTCAGGGATAGGAGAACGAGAATGACCATGCCGCCATCCCAACGACTGTCCTCCCTCGGCCTGATGCTGCCAACCATGCGCGTTCCCGTCGGAAATTTCATCATGGCAAGACGGTATGGCGATCTTTTGTTCCTGTCGGGCCAGGGACCGACGACCGCCGATGGCTTGAAAATGACGGGCAAGGTCGGCGCGGAGGTGTCGATAGACGAAGCCTACGGCCATGCGCGCCTGGTAACGCTGAACCTGCTTGCGGCTATCGATGCCCATCTCGGCTCGATCGATCAAGTCGATGCGATCGTCAAGGTTCTCGGATTCGTCAACGCTGCGCCTGACTTTGGAGATCACCCGGCCGTCATTAATGGTTGCTCGGATCTGCTGATCGACATTTTCGGCAAGGCATGCGGTCAACACGCCCGTGCGGCGATCGGTGCCGGCAGCCTACCTTCCGGGATCACCGTCGAAATCGAAATGGTTGTGGGCTGCCGCGCGTAAAAAGCGGGCAGCATCTCCAATCCCTTTCAAACTCTCAGAACAGTCATGACGCATGAAAAGTCAGAAAACGGCCTTCGACACCACGAACCTCAGCCTTTCCCAGCAAATCTATGAGCGGTTACGACTGTCCCTGATGGCGGGCAGATATCCTCCGGGCTCCCGCCTGAACATTAGCCGGTTGGCCCAGGAATTCGGCGTTTCCGCGACACCTGTGCGCGAGGCGGTGGTGCAACTCGTACGGGAGCAAGCGCTCGAGCTGCGCCGAGGTCATCAAGCCCGTGTGCCGGTGCCCGAGATCGCCCACTATATTCAGGTTCGGGAAACACGCGTACCTCTGGAACGTTTGGCGGCAGAGCTTGCCACCACGCACATCACCGATGAAGGGATCGATGAGCTGGAAGCACTGCACCGCAGCTATGTGACGTGCGAGGAGCGCGAGGACTGGCTGGGCGCGCTCGCAGCCAACCAGTCCTTCCACTTCCGTATCTACGAGGCATCGGCCAATCCGGTTCTGAAAAGCGTTCTGGAGAACTTCTGGCTCATCGCGGGGCCGTTCATAACCAATCAATATCCGGCCTTACGGAACGCTCATACGGATCCGCATCCGCATAATTCCCTGATCGAAGCCCTCCGCCGCCGTTCTGCGCCGGAGGCGGGCGACGCGCTGGTCAGAGACCTGAGGGATGGGTCTTATCACGTTGTGGCCTGGCTCAAGGCCAACAAGCTCCGTGCCGACGGCACGGTCGCTAAGGAATGAGAAGAACGATTAAGCGATTTTCCATTGCAAAGTGGGCATTATGCTATATCGTATATCATATACCATTTAAGGAGATCCTTCGACGTGCTTATGCTCTCCGCAAGACGCATACTCATGACAATTCCCGTCATGTTCATTGTCGCGTTGATCGTTTTCGGTCTTCTGTACCTGGCGCCGGGTGATCCCGCCGTCGTGTTTGCGGGCGATCAGGCAACCCCGGAGCAAATCGCCGCCATTCGCAGTCGTATGGGGCTCGACCAACCTTTTTTCATTCAATTCGTGACATGGCTCTGGAACATTCTTCACGGCGATCTCGGACGCTCTCTTGTCAGCAATGTGCCGGTCACGCAGCTCATCGCCCAGCGGATCGGTCCGACCCTTTCGCTGACGACCCTGACATTGGTTTTTTCGGTGCTGACCGCCGTGCCGCTCAGTCTCTTTGCGGCTTGGCAGCGCGGCAAGCTTATCGATCGCGCCGTGATGCTGATGGGGGTTGCCGGTTTTTCGATCCCGGTATTCGTGCTGGCCTACTGCCTGTCTTACATTTTCGCCGTGGAACTGCGTTGGTTGCCGGTGCAAGGTTACAAGCCGCTGTCGGCAGGTATCTGGCCCTGGCTGCGCGGCCTGTTGCTGCCAGCCCTGGCGCTTGGATCGGGATACGTCGCGCTCATCTCACGGATCGGCAGAGCCTCGCTCGTTGAAGTTCTTCAACAGGACTATATCCGTACGGCGCGGGCGAAAGGCGGCGCGACCGTCACCATTCTATTCAGGCACGCCCTTAAAAACGCCGCCGTTCCCATCGTAACCGTCGTCGGCTTGGGTATTGGACTGCTGATCGGCGGTGCCGTGGTGACCGAAACCGTCTTCGCGCTCCCCGGGATCGGTCGCCTCGCGGCCGACGCGATTCTGAGGCGCGACTATCCGGTGATCCAGGGCGTCGTCCTGCTGTTTTCGTTCTCCTACATGCTGATCAACCTCCTGGTTGATCTGATCTACCCCTTCCTCGACCCCAGGATTCGCCATTGACCTCCCACACCACAACTCTTCCGCCTGTCGCGGCAGACTTGCCGGATATACTGGAAGAGCGCACGCTGCGCTCGGGCATTACCGGATTGGCCTTGAGGCATCTTTCCGTGACGGTGGGCCTCATCGGCCTCGGCCTCCTCCTGTTCATTGCCGTCGGTGCTCCATGGCTTGGAACAGTGGATCCTCTGGCCCTTAATCCGGCCCTGCGTATCAAGCCGCCGTCGCCTGAGCATTTCTTCGGGACAGACATGTTGGGGCGGGATCTGTGGTCACGCGTTCTTTACGGCACGCGCGTCTCGCTCATCGTCGGCTTCTCGGTCGCCATGCTTGCGACGGCGATCGGCGCATTGCTCGGCATGGTCGCCGGCTTCATCCGCACGACGGACATGGTGATCATGCGCGTGATGGATGCGGTCATGTCTATCCCGTCCATCCTGCTGGCAATCGCGCTTGTCGCTTTGACACGGCCGTCCGTCCTGAATGTCGTCATCGCGATCACGGTGGCGGAAATCCCACGTGTTGCCCGGCTTGTTCGGTCCGTCGTTCTTTCGCTCCGGGAGCTTTCCTATATCGAGGCCGGGATCGTTTCCGGATCGAGCCCCGCCCAAATCATCAGGCGTCATATCCTACCGAATGCCATCGCGCCCATCATCGTGCAGGCAACGTATATCTGTGCATCGGCCATGATTATCGAGGCCACGTTGTCCTTCATCGGAGCCGGGACACCTGCTTCCGTCCCGTCCTGGGGCAACATCATGGCGGAAGGCAGAGCGGTCTGGCAGGTCAGGCCCCTGATCATGCTCATCCCGGCGGCGTTCCTGTCCTTCACCGTTCTGGCGGTCAACATGGTCGGAGACGGTCTGAGAGACGCCCTTGATAGCAGACTGGTCAAGGATATCTGACGTGGCCCTTCTCCAAGTAGAAAATCTTCAAACCCACTTTCGCACACCCCGGGGCATCAATCGCGCCGTTGAGGGGCTGAGCTTCTCCGTCGAGGCGGGCGAAACACTTGCAATTGTTGGGGAGTCCGGCTGCGGCAAGTCGGTCACCTCGATGTCGATCATGCGGCTCTTGCCGCCGGAAGTCGCGAAAAGCGTCGGACGGATCACCTTCAATGGCCGCAATCTGCTGGATCTCCGGGAAGCGGAGATGCGCGGCATCAGGGGCAACGAGATCGGCATGATCTTCCAAGAGCCGATGACCAGCCTCAACCCTGTCCTGACTGTTGCGGAGCAGGTCGAGGAAACCATAGCCCTGCATCAGAAGGTGCCGCGGGCCGAATTGAAAAGGCGCGCGCTGGAGATGTTGGAATTGGTCGGCATTCCCGATGCATCGCGGAGAATGCGGGAATATCCTCATCAACTGTCGGGCGGGATGCGTCAGCGCATCATGATTGCGCTGGCCCTTGCCTGTCGTCCCAAACTTCTGATCGCCGACGAACCGACAACAGCGCTCGATGTGACCATACAAGCCCAAATCCTCGACCTGTTACGCAATATCCAGCAACAACAGGACACGGCGATTATCCTGATCACACATGATCTGGGCGTCGTTGCCGAAGCCTCGGATCGCGCCGTCGTCATGTACGCGGGGCGTAAGATCGAGGAGGCCCGGACAGAGACACTGCTCTCCAGGCCTCGGCACCCCTATACGCAGGGACTACTGGCGGCGGTGCCGCGGATCGGGCAATCCCAACGCGGCAAATTGACCGAAATTCCGGGCCTGGTGCCGGATTTGCGCCAGCGTATCCGAGGCTGCGCTTTTGCGAACCGCTGCCCGCAGGCCACCGACTTCTGCCGCAGTCACGCACCGGCTCTGGAGGTCAAGGCGCCGAACCATGCCGCCGCCTGTCATCTGGCTGAACCGGAAGGAGGCCGCTCATGACCACGGCTGCTCACGATGCGCCGCTGCTGAGCGTGCGGAACCTTGCCAAGTATTACGAGGTCAAAAGCGGCTTCCTCGGGCGTACGCGGGGAGAGGTCAAAGCCGTTGAGGATGTCAGCTTCGACATAGCCCGAGGTGAGACACTTTCTCTCGTCGGCGAATCCGGCTGCGGAAAGTCGACAGTGGGACGCGCCATCGCCGGTCTGCATTCCGTGACCCGCGGCGATATCCTCCTGAACGGCGTATCGATCGACAGTCCTGAATCCCGCGCCGCTCATCAGTGGCATCGCAAGGTTCAGGTGGTCTTTCAGGATCCTTATTCCAGCCTTAACCCGCGTATGCGGGTGCGCGACATCATCGCTGAACCGCTGCGCAATTGCGGCATGGCGCGCAATTCCATCGAACTCCGCGAACGCGTTTCCAAACTTATCGAGCTCGTGCACCTGCCAAGAGACGCGGGCGAGCGCTTTCCGCATGAGTTTTCCGGCGGACAGCGTCAGCGAATTGGCATTGCACGTGCGCTCGCCCCGTCTCCGGAGCTCATTATTTGCGACGAGGCCGTATCGGCGCTCGATGTTTCGGTCAAGGCGCAGATCGTCAACCTTCTTGGAGAACTGCGCGAAGAGCTGGGGCTGTCTTTGTTGTTCATCAGTCATGATCTGGCGATTGTCGATCACATCACCGACCGCGTTGCCGTGATGTACCTGGGCCGGATTGTGGAAATCGGAACGCGCGACGATCTGTTCGGGACGCCGCGTCATCCCTATACGCAGGCGCTTCTCTCTGCCGTGCCGATGGTCGATCCGGCCATCCGGCGAGATCGGATCTTGCTCAAGGGAGAACTGCCTTCACCGATGTCGCCGCCTTCGGGTTGCGCCTTCCGCACGCGCTGTCCTCAGGCTTTTGACCTGTGCAGTCGTGAGGTTCCCGCCTCGGTTGCTCTGGGTGGAAAGCAGACGGCTGCATGCCATCTGCTGGAGCCAGCCGAAACCTTTCTTCCACAATAACCTAACCAGGGGAACGTATAATGAAACGCAGACAATTCTTGATGGCCAGTGCGGCAACGTTCGGTGTCGCAATCGTTCCAGGCCTGACTGGCGTCGGCTCCGCCAAAGCCCAGTCCCAATCGGTTCTGAAGTTTATTCCGCAGGCGGATCTAGCAGTGATCGACCCGCATGGCACGCCTGCCTATGTGACACGTAACCACGCCATGCTGGTCTACGACACACTCTATGGCGTCGATGCCAATAACGTGCCGCAACCGCAGATGATCGAAACCGGTGTTCAGTCCGACGACGGCCTGTTATGGACGCTGACCCTGCGCGATGGTCTTAAATTCCACGATGGCAGCCCGGTGCGGGGAGCCGACGTGGTGGCAAGTCTCAATCGTTGGATGAAGAAGGACGGCTTTGCTGGCGCTCTCGCCAACGTCCTCGTCAAACTCGATGCTCCGGACGACAAGACGATTGCCTTCTCGCTTTCCAAGCCGTTCCCGATCCTGCCGGATCTGCTGGGCAAGATGGCTTCCTATTCCACCGGTATCATGCCGGAGCGCCTGGCGTTGACCGACCCGAATACTCCGGTCGAGGAAATCATCGGGTCCGGCCCCTACCGCTTCGTGATGGAAGAGCGCGTTCCAGGCTCGCTGAATGTCTACGAGAAATTCGATGACTACGTTCCGCGCAGCGAGCCGGCGGAGAATTTGGCCGGCGGCAAGATTGCTCATTTCGACCGCATCGAATGGCATACAATTCCCGATCCGGCGACGGCCGCAGCCGCGCTGCAGGCCGGTGAGGTCGATTGGTGGGAGCAGCCTACGCCCGATCTGCTGCCGATCTTCGAAGGTTCGGATGTCTCGGTCGAGGTCAAGGACAGGTCCGGCGCTCTCGGTTTGTTGCGGATGAACTGCCTGCAGCCGCCGTTTAACAACCCGAAGATCCGGGAAGTGGTTCTGAAGGCCACCAACCAGACCCAGTTCATGCTGGCCGGAGTTGGCGACAATGAAGAACTGTGGTCCGTGCCTCAAGGGTTCTTCAATCCGAAGTCGGCACTCGCCAGCACCGAGGGACTGGACACCTTCGTGGAGACCAAAGACTTCGACGCGCTGAAGAAGGAACTCATCGACGCCGGCTACAAAGGCGAAACGGTCGTTCTTCTTGCGACGGCGGACTATCCGGTCATCAATGCCTTTGGCGAGGTCGCAGCCGACATGATGCGCAAGCTCGGTATGAACGTCGATCTACAGGTGCAGGATTGGGCCACCATGGCCAGCCGCATGAAGAACACGGGGCCCGTGTCTGACGGCGGCTATAGCGCATTCGGAAACTTTTCCGCCGGCGCCGGTGCCATGAACCCGGCATCGCACACGTATCTTCGCTCCGGCAAAGACACGGCTTTTGACGGTTGGCCCGACATCCCCGAGATCGAGGTGCTGCGTGCGGCCTGGTTCGATGCGCGGACGGTTGAAGAACAAGCGGAAATCGGCCGCAAGATCCAGGAAATCGCCCTGAAGCAAGTGCCGTTTGTGCCGCTCGGTTTGTTCTATTTCCCGACGGCCTACAAAACCAATCTCAAGGGCATTCTCGAAACCATGCCGGTTTTCTGGAACGTTGAACGGGTCTGATGAACCAAGTGCCGGCCGGTTGAAAGCCCGGCCGGCTTTTCAAGGTGGGGTGCCATGCTGAGAACCAACCCAGAAACAGCGCATTACGAAATCGATCCGGCCCGGCTTGATTTGGCGCTGGAGTTTCGAAGGTATCCGAAAGGGCCTCATAGCGCCGAACTTCAGAAGGTCGTCCATCGCATGCGCTGGTCCGGCGCTGGAGGCCGTTATTGCCTCATACCGGTGGAGCCCGGGCGACGGTGGATGCTGGCGCTGCTTCCCGAAAGGCGAGGCGCGCCGATACGCACTTTTCCCGAGACAACCTTCACATCGATCAATGATGCCGAATGGCACGTTTTCAAAATCCGCTGGCAGGTGTTGGCCGGTTCGGCTCTGCCGGAAAGTCTGGAAGACGAGTGATGAAAGATTCAACTAAGGTAGTTGGTTATTCGAGCCCATGGAGCGTGGCGCCGGGCGAGGAAGTGCGCTTTCATCTTTCCAGCGAACTTCTCACGCACGCTTCTTCACGGATTGTGCGCATCCGATGTGCCGATCCGGATATCAATGGCCCTGGAATGAAGGTCACCCATGTGCCTTCGCCGTTGGACGCCGGGCTGGAGCTTGCTTTCCATCCCACATGGAACGGCAGCTGGGGCGAAATTCCCGATTGCGAAGTTCTCAGGAACCTGAAGGACTTTTCGATCGGTTTATGGGTTTTCCCGACACTTTTTACCGGAGGTGATCAAGCGATCGTCGCCCGGCGCTCGGCTGCCACAGGCGAGGGTTGGCGCGTTTTCCTGGATAGCGAAGGTCGCCTTAGTGCGGATATCGGTTCTGCCGGCAGAAAGGTCGAAGTGCGGGCTGAAAAGCCGGTTCTCATTCGCGAGTGGCTTTTTGTATCGATATCATGGTCATCGGCTTCACGCCGTTTGACGCTCAACGCCGAGAGCCTCGCGAACGATGGGGGCCGCGAGCAGATGGTCGAAGTGTCCGCAACCGCTGATTTCGTTCCCATCTGGCGTGATGGCATCCCGCTGACATTCGCAGCGGAAATGTCGGGTGACGGACCATCCGAGAAACCGACGGCTGCACATTTCAACGGTAAGCTTGACCGGCCCCGGCTGAGCCGCAACGCCCTACCGGTAACCGCTATGCGGGCCTTGGTGGAAAACCTGACACCGCCCGCCGTGATGTCGGACATCGTTGGAGCATGGGATTTCAGCCGCGATATTCCCGGCGACACACTGGTGGACATGTCCGTTCACCAGCTTCATGGCAAGGCCCACAGGCTGCCGATGCGCGCGGCGACCGGCGCCAACTGGAGCGGACGTCGGCTGAGTTGGACCGATATTCCCCAGGAATACGGAGCCATTCATTTTCATGAGGACGATATCGACGATGCCGGTTGGCCGGTCAGCGCCGCCTGGACGGTTCCCGAGGGCACCAAGTCAGGTTTTTATACTCTGGAGCTGACGGCGGAACAGGATGGCACAGTCACGGAAAGCCATATCATTTTCTTTGTAAGACCGCCCAAAGGTAGGGCAACGGCAGATATACTAGTCATCGCGCCAACTGCGACATATCTCGCATACGCGAACAATCATTCGCGCATCGACCAGACGCATTTCGAGGTGATGGCCGACGGTCTTATGGTGTTTTCACCTGACGATCTCTATGCACATGCCCATCGCGAGTTCGGCCCATCGCTATACGATACGCACAACGATTGGAGCGGTGTGTGTTATTCCTCGTCGTCACGGCCAATTTTAAATGGTCGTCCCAGCTACTACACCTTCAACTATGTGAATGACACGCATCTTCTGGACTGGCTGGAAGAGCAGGGTCACACCTATGACGTGGTGACCGATGAAGACCTGCACCGCCAGGGCGTGGGGTTGCTGGAGCCCTATCGCGTCGTCATGACGATGACGCATCCCGAATACACCTCGAAGGAAATGCTGGATAGCCTTGCCGCGTATCAGAATGGCGGTGGCCGACACATGTATATGGGTGGAAACGGGTTTTATTGGCGTATTGCCTTCCATCCAACGCGTAGCGGCGTCATCGAACTCCGGCGAAGCATCACAGGCGTACGCAGCTGGGAAGCCGAACCGGGCGAAGACAGCCTCTCGTTTACCGGGGAACCCAGCGGCCTCTGGCGCACATCGGGGCGCCCGCCGCAGCGGCTGGCAGGGGTCGGCTTTTCGGCGCAGGTGTTCGATAGATCAGTGCCTTATAGAAGGCTTCCTGACAGTGAACTGCCGCGCGCGGCATTCGTGATGGAGGGCGTCGGTCCTGATGAAGTCATTGGCGATTTCGGATTGCGCCTGGGCGGTGCGGCCGGGCTGGAGATAGACAGGGCAGACCGCGATCTGGGAACCGCGCCTGAGGCCATGATACTCGCCACGGCGGACAGGACAGGTCAGGGCGGCATTCCGGCGCCGGAAGAATTGCCGGCACTTTATCGCGGCTTTTCCGGGGAAGAGAGCTCCATCGCCCGAGCCGATATTGTGCTGACACCCACCGCCCGAGGGGGGGGCGTCTTTTCGGTGGGCTCGATCGCATGGTGCTGTTCGCTCTCGCATAACGGCTACGACAACAACGTGTCGCGGATTACCGGAAACGTCCTGCGCCGGTTTCTTTCAGCTTCTGAAATTTGAGAGAGATATGACGGAAAAGACCAATCACCTGTTAGGCGCCGCGCGCCCATGGGAAGCACCTCTGACGGGACTTGAAAAAGGCGTGCCAGCCGGACAGGGGGGCGTGCCGCTTCATCAGGTTGGAGCGCAAGGATGGAACCTTCTTGCGGAAGATTTGCCACTCCCTGTCGCCGTTCTGCGCGAGCGCGCCTTGCGGGCCAACAGCGCATGGATGCAACAGTACCTTGGACAAGCTGGTGTCAGCATAGCACCACATGGCAAGACCTCCATGGCACCGGCTCTTTTCGACCTTCAAGTGAGAGACGGTGCCTGGGCGATTACCGTCTCGACACCCCAGCATTTCGCGGTGGCCCGGGAATTCGGGTATTCGCGTATCTTCATGGCCAATCAGCTTGTTGGCCGCCGGGGGATCGCGGACGTGATCGACGGCCTGAAAGCCTCCCCGGATCTGGAGTTCTTCTGTCTGGTCGACGATGCGGACAACGTAGCGGTCCTTGCTGAGACTGTGCGTAAGCGTGGGTTTGACCGGCCACTGAACGTGCTTGTGGAACTGGGCTATCAAGGCGGACGGACCGGCTGCAGAACACTTCCGGAAGCGCTGGCGGTCGCAAGGACGGTCGCCTCGGCCCCCGATGCCCTGCGTCTGGCAGGCATTGAGGGCTTCGAAGGGCTTTTGCGCAATGACGGCACACCGGAGGTTCTCTCGCAGGTGGATGCCCTCCTTCGGGGCATGGTGACGCTCGCCGAAACGGCGGAACAGGAAGGCCTTTTTGGGGACGGCGAGGTCCTGCTGTCCGCCGGCGGGTCATCCTATTACGACCTGGTCGCCGCAAGGCTGTCGACCGCCAGGCTCAAGCACCCGTATAGGGTGCTGATCCGCTCCGGCTGCTACATCACGCATGATTCCCATATGTATGTCCGTGCCCGCGAGGCGCTGTCGCGTCGCGACCCGGAGCTGGCTGCAACCGGCGAGCTCGCGCACGCGCTAGAAGTCTGGGCCTATGTCCAGTCACGGCCGGAAAGACAGAAGGCAATTGTCGGGTTTGGCAAGCGAGATGCCTCCTATGACGATCCGCCTGTTGCGCTGAAGTGGTTCAGACCGGGCACGCATGAGAAGCCGGTTTCCATGCCGGATGGCCATGTTGTGCAACGTCTCAACGATCAGCACTGCCATCTGCAAATTCCTGAGGAATCGCCATTGCGTGTCGGAGACATGATCGGGTTCGGCATTTCCCATCCTTGCCTGACATTCGACAAGTGGCGGGTGCTTCACTTGGTGGACGAGCGTTACCGGGTGACGGGCTCCATCCGTACCTATTTCTGATCCGCCAATCCGGATCCAAACAATGAAAGATTTGAAAATGGCAGAGAGCAAGGTCGTGATGATCACCGGTGGCGCGAGCGGCATCGGCGCGGCCACCGCACAACTTGCAACATCATCGGGATACCGGGTGGTCTTAGCCGATATCGCAGTTGATCGTGCATTAGACCAGGCAAAGCGGCTGGGAGAAGGAGCATGGGCCGTCCGTCTGGACATTACCAGCGAAGAGGATTGGACAAACGCCCTCAATGAGGTTTGGGAACGCGAAGGCCGGCTAGATGTGCTGATAAACAATGCCGCGGTTGTTCATACCGGCTGGGCACGGGATCTTCCGCTTTCCGCCCATCATGACACGATCCGGACCAACTGCATTGGAGCGATCAACGGCATGATGTCCGTGCTCCCGCGCTTCAAGCAGCAAGGTTCCGGCCACTTGATTACGGTGGCAAGCATGGTGGCGTTCATTCCCTATCCGGGACTTGCCAGTTATGCCGCGGCAAAACATGCTCTGCGGGCCTTCCATGTCGCCCTGTCAATCGAAGAGAGCGGAGGGCCGGTCGACTTCACCCTCGTCTATCCGGGCGCAACCGAGACCCCGATGCTGGAAAAGGAAACACAAGACGATGCCCTTGCTCTTGCGTTCGCGGGTACTCCGGCTACGGCGGAAGATGTTGCTCGTTCCATTATCGACGCGATCACCTCAAAGCCCGATGAAATCTATCTGCCCCCCGAACGGGGGGCGGCGGTGCGCAATCTCGGCACCGATATTTCCGCGCTGCGCAATCATGTCGCGAAAAACACGGTCATCGGCTGGGAAAATCTTCAGCGGCGGCGCGATCGCATGAGCGCCGATAGCTAGCCTTCGGGACTGTGCGCTCTACCTATTTGGCGGAGCGGCTTCCTGCCGCTGACGTAGCTGCCGCTTTCTCCTCCGTCTCCAGATGACGAAGAATGCGATAAGAGCCTTCTCTCAAATCGCGAACAAGAAGATCACCGGTTTCCGCCGGTGATCGCCGCTCGAGCGCATCGATGATCAGGAGGTGCGGATGTGCCTCCACGTCTGCTTGGCGGATATGCGGGTATTGGCTGTTCACGAAAGGACCGGCCAGCAGCCAGAGGTTTTCGATAACCCTGACGAGAACCGGGTTCTTCGACGCATTGTATATGAGAAAGTGGAAATTCTGGTTGGCGATAAGCGCATCACGCCATTGCTCTTCCGCCTCTCCCTGTTGAAATTTCGCGTGGTACTCACGCAGTGATGCGATTTCTTCTGGCGTAATATTTACGGCGGCCAGCTCGCCGGCTAATCGTTCTAGCGGTACCCGTGTTTCGCGGATATTGATATAGACGGGGATATTGAGCGAGGGGACGCGCGGTTGATGGCCTGGCCGCAATTCAAGTGCCCCTTCGCGAACGAGCTGGAAAATTGCCTCGCGCACCGGAGTCGGAGAGGTGTTCATGGCGGAAGCTAGCCTGCGAATGGATAGGCGTGATCCGGGCGCGTACAGCCCCGACAGAAGCTCAAGTCGCAAATGCGAATAGATCCGCTCGGAAAGGCTGTCTCGCGACAGATCGAGCGGTATCTCACGCGTTAAAACTGTCTCCTCTTCCGGCTCCAAGAAAATTCCTCGCTTCATTCGTAAGCTGCGTCTAGTAGTCGATTCCGGCTGAGAGGCCCAAATACCTATACTGCACTGAGTGCGGCGACAGCAACAATTGCGGGTGAAAAACCACTTTGCCGGGCTCTGTTGCAAATTTAGAATCTGGACAGTTTTTGCTGCACACCGGCGCACGTGCTTAAGCTTTTCCATCCTGAAGATGGTTTTCGAGCATAGTCATCGCCTCGGCCAGAGCACATGGACCGATGTCGAACGCCCTCTCGACAATGCGGGCCTCACCGAGGACATCGTTTGAAAAGTTGAAGATGCCGGCCTGGCCCTTGCTCAGGGCACGCATGACCTCAAAACCCTTGATGGTTGCATAGGCGGACTTCATGGTCTTGAAGCCGCGTACTGGCCGGATCAACTGCTTCAGCTTGCCGTGATCGGCCTCGACGATGTTATTGAGATACTTGACCTGGCGATACTCGGTTTCTTCGGGGCATTTACCTTCCGCCTTCAGCTCGGAAATGGCAGCACCATCATAAGCAGGGGCCTTGTCGGTGTTGATCGTATGGGGCTTTTCCCAGTCTTTCAGGCCTCTCAAGGCTTTGCCCAGGAACCGCTTCGCCGCCTTGGTGTTCCCGGTGGACGAGAGGTAGAAATCGATTGTGTTGCCGAACTTGTCCACGGCCCGGTAGAGATAGGTCCATTTGCCGCGGACCTTGATGTAGGTTTCATCGACCCGCCAACTACCCGACGTCGGCCGGCGCCATTGCCAGCGCAGCCGCTTTTCCATCTCCGGCGCATAAATCTGAACCCACCGGTAGGTCGTGGGGTGATCAACGCGCTCACCGCGTTCAGCCATCATCTGTTCAAGATCGCGGTAGCTGATCCCGTACCGGCAATACCAGAGAACCGCCCACAAAACGACCTCGCCGCTGAAATGACGGCCTTTGAACGCATTCATAAAATCAATAGCCCAACCTGAAAACATGGCTTCTTGCATCAGCGACAGAAAATTGCAACAGAGCCCTCCCAGATAGTAAAATGCATAAATATTAGGCAATTTTACGGGTGTCTGCTTTCAAAAATGTCTTGCACATACAAATTAAGCTCATAAACATACAGTATGTTCTGTTTTTAATTGGGGTGCCGAATGGCCCGTGCTCTGACATCTCGCCTCCTGTTCGGCGCGCTGATCGTGCTGCTCTATCTCTTCCTACTGCTGCCGGTGCTGGGGATTACCTATGTCAGCTTCTTCAACAGCCAGTTCCTGTCGTTCCCACCTCCCGGATATACGTTACGTTGGTTCGCCAACGTGTTCGAGCAGGAAGCGCTGATCAGTGGCTTCATCACGAGTGCCGAGGTTGCCCTCCTCGCTTCCCTGATCGGCGTGGTGTCCGGCGTAATGGCAAGCCTGGCGCTGGTTCACTTCGAGTTTCCCGGCCGCGAAGCAATCGAGAGCTTCCTTCTTGCTCCCCTCCTTGTTCCGGGGATCGTAATCGGCACGGCGCTCTACGTCTTCTACATCCAGATCGCCCAGTCTTCAGGCTGGAACCCGACACGCTCGCTCGTCGGCTTGGTGATAGCGCATGTGATGCTGACCATCCCCTGGTCGGTGCGCCTGATCGCAGCCTCCATGGGGATGCTGGATCGTTCGGTGGAAGAAGCTGCCCGCAACCTGGGGGCCGGCGCGCTAAAGGCATTCCTTCTCGTCACGCTGCCGCGCATGCGTGCGGGGATCGTCGCCGCGGCTCTGTTCTCATTCGTCATCAGCTTCGAGAACCTCGAGGTCTCCGTGCTGCTGGTTCAACCCGGCGCCACAACGTTACCAATCGCGATGCTCCAGTACATCGAGTGGAACATGGATCCGACGCTCGCGGCCGCCAGCACCGTGCAGATCCTCGTCATCGGTGCGCTGCTGCTGATTTCCGACCGTTTCGTCAAGCTCTCTCAGGTGGTGTAATATGGCCGAGCTCGTAATTCGTAACCTCGTCAAGACCTATAACGACCACCGCGCGGTGGACACCATCAACCTCAAGGCAGAAACTGCAGAACTCGTCGCCCTGTTAGGCCCCTCGGGCTGCGGAAAGACGACACTTCTACGCTCCATTGCCGGCTTTGTGCCCATTTCCTCAGGTTCCATCGAGATCGACGGACGAGACGTCAGCAAGCTGGCACCGAACAAGCGCAACACCGGCATGGTGTTTCAAAATTACGCGCTTTTCCCTCACATGAGCGTGGCGGAGAATGTTGCCTTCGGCCTGGCCATGCGCAAGGTTCCCAAGTCGGAAATCGAAAAGCGGGTCGCACATGCCCTCGACCTGGTGTCGCTGACGGACTACGCCGAGCGACGTCCGCGTGCGCTATCGGGCGGCCAGCAGCAGCGTGTGGCCGTAGCCCGCGCCCTTGTGGTCAACCCAGACGTCTTCCTGCTCGATGAACCCTTGTCGAACCTCGACGCCAAGCTGCGTATGAGCGTTGGAATGCAACTGCGCGCCCTTCAGCGGAAGCTCGGTCTTACAACGGTCTTCGTCACCCACGACCAGAAGGAGGCCCTGATGATGGCCGATCGGCTGGTTATCATGCGCGCCGGCCGGGTCGTGCAGGAAGGCACGGCGGAGCATCTTTACCAGGAGCCCGCGACGCGCTTTGTCGCCGACTTTCTCGGCCACTCCAACGTGTTGACGGGAACGCCTGTCGAAGGCGGTTTCAGAACCGATGGTGGCATCATGCTGCCAAGCGCAAGCACCGACGGGCCGCGCGTTCTTGCCGTTCGGCCCGAGAACCTGCTGCTGGGCGGCGAGACGGAAGGCGTCGAAACGGTACTGGACGCCACGGTCGAGACAGTCACCTACCTCGGTTCCATAACCGAGGCGAGCCTCTTGCTCCCTGGTGGCGAGCGCGTCGTCGCCCATCACCAGAACCGAACCGACAGCGAACTGCACCTGGCGGTCGGTGACAAGATTCGTGTTGGCTGGCGTACCAACGCCACCCAGCTCCTGATTGACGACATGTCCGAGGCGGCCTGACCAGGCCGTCCCGCTCCCTTCACCTTCCCAGTCCATAAGAAAACCTTCGGAGAAGATAATGTCCCGTTTCACACTGACCCGTCGTTCCATGCTCGTGGGTGCCGCTGCCGCAGGCGCAACCCTTGCCGCACCATCCGTTCTGCGCGCCCAGACGAGCCGCGTCATCGTCGGCGCCTGGGGCGGGGACTACGAGCGTCTGCTCAAGTCGGCAGTCAATCCCAAGACCCAGGAAAGCGGCGTCGATCTCGTCATCGACACGGGTAACGCGACCTCGCGCAAGACCAAGATGATCACCGCCCTGCGCATTGGCGGCGGCGCAATGGACGTCTCCTGCCTGTCCAACTCCGACATGCATCAGATGTCCGTCGCCGGCGCTCTGATGCAGGTTGACGAACTCGGCCTTACCCGCCAGGACAAAATCTTCCCACAGTTCGCCAAGCCCTACGCCATCCCGCATATCTATAGCGCGATGACGATCATCTACGACCGCTCGCAGGTCGACACCCCGCCCACGTCAATTAAGGACCTGTGGACGGAGGAATATCTGGGCAAGGTCGGTTTCTCCGACATTCTTTTCAATTACTACCTGGTGATCGCGGCAGCCACCTTCGGCAAGAATGGCAATGACTTCGCCGCAGCAAAGGCCGCTTATGACGAGTACAAGGAAAAGTCCGGCGGCGTGCGTGTCTATTCCTCCAACGAGGCAATCGCAAACGCATTCAATGCCAAGGAGATCAAGGCCACGATCATGTGGAAGGCGCGCGCCATCCAGTGGCGCAAGGCCGGGCTCGACCTCGTCGCCGTCGCCCCGAGCGAGGGTGCGGTTCCGGTGGTCTTCGAAGCCGGTTGCACATCCTTCGCCACGAACGTGAAAGGCGCGGGAGTCACTCTCG
Organism: uncultured Roseibium sp.; assembly: GCF_963675985.1. Lineage (NCBI taxonomy): Bacteria > Pseudomonadati > Pseudomonadota > Alphaproteobacteria > Hyphomicrobiales > Stappiaceae > Roseibium > uncultured Roseibium sp. The sequence goes on from NZ_OY780956.1 coordinate 76,522, forward strand.
ATGCCTTGCTCGATCCCGAGTTGCAGCTCAAGTTCGCTGAAGCGATGGGCTACCTGCCTACGGTTTCCGACGCTCCGATCTCAGACAAGATGCGCGAGGATCTCGGTTTCACCGACGCAGAACGTGAGAACTTCATCCTGCCGGACCTCGACTACATCGCCAAGGAGCAGAGCGAAACGCTCGCTTGGTGGAACCAGAGCTTCAAGGCCTGATCGCCGATGGCTCTGTCCGCAACAGATCTGAAGCGTGGAGGGACGGCGTCCGCGCTGCTCCTCCCCGCGACGCTGCTGGTGGTCGTGGCGCTGGTCGCGCCTATGCTGACGCTTTTACGCTACAGCTTCAACGCCTACGACCCCGTCATGCTCATGCGCGAGACCTTCACCCTGGAGAACTACGCGCGTTTCTTCACCGAACCCTACTACCACGAGGTCATTCTCACGACCCTCGCGGTGGCATTTGGCGCAAGCTTTGGCGCCCTTCTGCTGGGCTTCCCGTTGGCTTATTTCCTCGCCCGCACAAAAAGCCGCTACAAGAGCCTTCTGGTCGTCCTTGTGGTGTTTCCGCTGCTGGTTGGCAACGTTGTGCGCGCCGCCGGATGGATTGCGCTTTTCGGATCGCACGGCATTTTGAACGTTACGCTGATGAAGCTCGGCCTCATAGAGAGCCCGCTTGAAATCATGTACACCGACTGGGCCGTGATCATTGGCACGCTTTCAGTCGTCATGCCCTTCATGGTGCTCAGCTTGCAGAGCGTGATCGAGAACGTCGATTTCTCGGTTGTGGACGCCGCCCTCAATCTCGGCGCGAGCCGATTCCAGGCCTTTCGCCTCGTCTTTCTCCCCCTTGTCATGCCTGGCGTGACAGCCGGCTTCGCGCTCATCTTCATCCTCTGCATGAACGCCTACGCGACGCCATATCTGCTTGGTGGGCCGGGCTACAAGATGATGGCTCCAGCGCTTTACGAGCAGATCTCGATGATCTCGAACTGGCCGTTCGGCTCCGCCCTCGCCTTTATTCTCATGGCGACGACCGTTCTGGCGACCCTGGTGGTGACGCGCGTCGTGCGCGGCAAAACCGTCTAACTTCCCAATCCAAAAAAGAAAGGCTCCCCGACATGGGTTTCCTGTCCTCTGACGTCTTCGAACACCGGATATCGGCGCTTCGCGCCGTGATGGCCCGCAAGGGGCTCGACGCCGTGGTTCTGTTTGGCGCAGACTCCGAGTTCTATACCAACTGGATTGTCGACGTTCAGGTGTGGGAACGCCCCGTCGCGGTGGTCGTTCCCGCTGAGGGCGAGATCTTTGCCGTCCTGCACTCGCTTTCGACACACCACTTCCGCTTCGCCCGTGAGCGCGGCAGCGCATGGCTTGCCGACGTGGAGTTCTACTACGAGCATCAGCGCGAGGGCGTACGGCTCTTGAACGGCTTCCACGACCATGTGGCCGACCGGTTGCGTGCGCGTGGGCTGCATGGCGCTACGTTTGGCCACGACGGCGCCTCCGCCCACATGTCCGCGATCATCGCCTCGCTGGGCGGCGGCAAGGCCGTACCCATGGTCCAGGACCTACGCGATCTGCGTCTGGTGAAGACCGACGAGGAAATCGCGCTGATGCGCGAAGCCGCCTCCATCTCCGACTGGCTTCAGGATCGCTATCGCGAGAACATCCGGCCCGGCCGCTTGATTCAAGAGCTGGACGTGGAGATGCAGCGCCAGGCCGTGGTCGAGGCCGCACGCCGTTTCCCGGGCCAGAACTGTGAGTGGCGCATCTACACCCTGCGCGGCGACCATTCCTCCTCCCCGCACGGCAACGGCGCACAGACCGGCGCAACGATCCAGGAAGGTGACGGACTGGTGAACATCATCATACCGCGCCTTAATGGCTGCACCATCGAGAACGAGCGCACGCTCTTCTGCGGCCGTCCGTCGAAGGCGCAGGAAGAGGCTTATGACGCCGCCCTCCAGGCCCAGATAGCGGCCATCGAAGCGATGCGGCCCGGCCTAACCGTATGTGGTATTGACAATGCCGCCCGCGAGGTGATTGAAGCCCGCGGCTTTGGCGAAAACATCATGCACCGGACCGGCCACGGTGTGGGCATGCGCGGTCACGAGTATCCGGCCGACACCGCTTTCAACGCCCGTCTTCTGATGAAGAATGAAGTGTACTCAGCAGAGCCCGGCATCTATATCTGGGGCCTAGGAGGATTCCGGTTGGATGACACGGTGATTGTCGCCGATACCCCGGAGGTGCTGACCAAGACTTCGAAGGACATCGGCGTCCAGACGATCCTCTGACACGACATCGGGCGGACGCGCTCCCTCCAGGTGCGCCCGCCCCTTACCGGAGTACGGAATGACAGGCAAGAAGCCACCTCGCCGGACACAAGCGGAAAAATCCGCAGCCATGCGTTTGAAGCTGTGTGAGGCCACCTTGAGTGCACTCGCTGAAGTCGGCTATGAGAAGACCACAACGCAGGAAATCTGCGCCCGTGCCGGTGTTTCGCGCGGTGCTCTCACGCACCAGTTTCCCACCCGTGTCGACATCCTGTCGGCTGCATTCGAACATCTCTTGGAAGCCTGGGAAGCGGAGCGGCGCGAACATATCGCCTCACTGCCCGAAGGACAGCCGATAAGCTTCGAAGCCTACACCCGGCATCTGTGGCGTGTGGTCTTTTCCTCGCCAAACTATATGGCAGCGCTCGTGTTGATGATGGCGGCCCGGATGGACGGGGATCTTGCTGCCAATCTGCGCAGTGTCCTTGCCCGGTGGCGCTCCGTGCGCGACTTCCTCTCCCTGCAGTTGCTGGGGCGCGAAGATGAGGCGGAGGACCCGCAGGTCCTAACCTTCCTGCATCTAAACCTGTGTATGCTGCGCGGTATCGCGATCCACGGCAGTTTCGACGCGTCGGCCGAAGAGCGGGAGCGCCTGCTCGACGCCTGGCTTGAATTCCTCGGAAGCCGCGCTGACGAGATGCCGGGCTGCAGTCCCGAGGTTCTGGACCGCGTCTGAGATGCCACGCCGACATTGGCAACCAGGTCTGGTCGGCCTGCATGGGTGTCCCTGTTTGCCTCTTTCGGGTTCAGCGCAAGCCAATTGTCGCCGGTCACGCGTATTTTGCCGCCCTGGGCCTGGAACGTCAGTTCAAGGAACGAAAACGGTGCCCCTTGGTCCGGTCCTTCAGCGGGCGTGTTTTTAAGCCAGGGAAATATCAGGTCGAGTTGAAGTTTTGGCTGGCGAGTTGTTCGTACGGGGTAATACAAGCGTCAGTGTAATGATAACCAACTTGCGCGAAGTCACTCCAGCAGCGCGAGCAGGCTCTCTGCCGTTGCATGTATTGTTTTTTCCGGACTGCGAGGCGACCATCCAAATGTGTTGATAGCCCTTGCGCTGGATGTCCGCCGGTACTTTCCCAGCTGCGGCGTTACGTTGCGTAGAGCTGGCGCAAACTTTGCGTCACGCCCTTCATACATCGTCGCTACGATTGTTTTTGCAGAATATTTTTAAAAGAATACCCGCTACAGAAGTTTGCGAATGCGAATTGGCTAATGATGCGGCAACCTGGATGAAGGAACGTATAGATAATTATGCTGGATCAATCATTTGACATTGGTGCGCGTCTTCTGGCGATGCGTAAGGCAGCCAGACTGTCCCAGCGCCAGCTCGCCGAGCGGGCCGGGGTTCCGCATGCGCAGATTTCCATCATTGAGAAGAATAAATCCAGCCCATCTATTGCTACCTTGCGCAGGGTATTGAGCGGAATGGGGCTGAGCATGGCGGACTTCTTCGATGAGGAAAGGGCCGCTCCCGAAGGTCCGTTCTTCACGCCGGAAGACCTGATCGACCTCACTTCCAAGCTGCCGGTGTCGGGCGCTCCGGATGCCAGCGGTCGCATGGCCTTTCGCCAGATCGGCGATGCGCACAAGCACAACCTCCAGATCATGCACGAGGTCTATGAACCCGGTGCGGATACAGGGGAAACTTTCCTGGAGCATTTTTCCAATGAAGGAGGTTATGTCATCGAGGGAGCCCTGGAGCTAACTGTGGGAGATCAGGTGAAGGTGCTCAAGCCGGGGGAGTCCTACCTGTTCGACAGCCGTATCCCGCACCGCTTCCGCAATGTCCATGACGGCAACACGGTCGTGATTTCCGCCTGTACACCGCCCTATCTATAATCGGTAAAAATATTGAGCGATTGATTGCTCGATATTTTGCGCAATGATAGTCTTCCTGCTTTCAGAAAGGAGGCTTCCATGTCGCAGAATACGGAATTGGCGCAACGTCGCGCCGCAGCAGTTGCCCGGGGCGTCGCCGGCAAGGGGATTTACGTCGCCCGCGCTCAAAACTCTGAGCTATGGGATGCCGATGGGCGTCGCTATCTCGACTTCACGGCGGGGATCGCGGTGAACAACACCGGCCACCGGCATCCGAAGGTGATGGCAGCGGTCACGGAGCAGGCAGAGGCCTTCACGCACACCTGCTTTCATGTCGGTCCGTTCGAAGCCTATGTCCGTCTGTGCGAGCGGTTGAACGGGTTGGTTGACACCGGCGGCGAAAACCGGTCGGCACTGCTGACCACCGGAGTGGAAGCGGTCGAGAATGCGGTCAAGATGGCCCGCGCTTACACCAGCCGATCCGGCGTGATCGCTTTCAGCGGCGCGTTCCATGGCCGGACGTTGCTGGGCATGGCGCTCACCGGCAAGTCGCATCCCTATAAGACCGGTTTCGGGGGCATGCCTGCGGAAATCTATCACGCGCCCTTTCCGAATCCGTTCCTGGGCGTGTCGACTGAGGACGCTCTTGCCGGTCTGGAGCGGATCCTGGCCAGCGATATCTGCGCCGATCGTGTTGCGGCCTTTGTGGTCGAGCCGGTCCAGGGGGAGGGCGGTTTCAATGTCGCGCCGTTCGACTTCCTTGCTGCACTTCGTGAGATTGCCGATCGGCACGGGATCGTCCTGATCTTCGATGAAGTCCAGGGCGGCATTGCACGAACCGGCCGGATGTTATCCTGCGAGCATTCCGGAGTGAAGCCGGATCTCGTGACGCTGGCCAAGGGGCTGGCTGGAGGCTTTCCGCTGTCCGCTGTCGCCGGCAAGGCGGACATCGTCGACGCGCCCGGTGCCGGCGGCCTGGGGGGAACCTATGCCGGCAATCCGCTTGCGGTCGCTGCGGCGAATGCGGTTCTCGATGTCATCGAAGAGGAAGGTCTGTGTGAACGTGCCGTCGCCATCGGTGAAGCGATCCGCACCCGGCTGACGGCGCTGGCGAACAGGCCTGGTTTCGAAGCCGTCGGCGATATTCGTGGTCTCGGTGCCATGATGGCTTTCGAACTGGTGGAAGACCGGCAATCGAAGGCCGCGGCGCCCGGACTGGCCAATGACATTGTCGCAAAGGCGGAGGACCTTGGGTTGATTATCCTGTCCTGTGGCACCCGCGCCAATGTCGTACGGCTGCTGACGCCGCTCACCATCCCGGATGTGCATCTGCAGGAGGGGCTGGACCTCCTGGAGCAGGCAATCACCGCCTCAATCGGCCAGCTCAGCAAGGCGGCCTGATCACAAGTGGCAAGGCATCGGAGCCTAAGCCCCGATGCCTTGCCTCATTCGTCTGACTTATTGGACGCGCGGTCTTACAGGACGGCTTCGATCAGCCGGGGTCCGGTCTGCGCGTAGGAAGCTTCCAAAGCAGCGGCCAGTCCTTTCAGGTCCGTAACCCTTGCCGCGGAAACTCCGTGACCTTCGGCGAGTTTCACCCAGTCCGGTTCGGGGTCGGCCAGGCTCATCAGCGGGATCGTGCTCTCAGATGGCGAGCCGGCGCCGATCTTCGACATCTCGTTGTTCAGGATTTTATACGACCTGTTGGCCAGGATCACGACCGTGACGTTCAGTTTCGAACGCGCCATCGTCCACAGGCTCTGCAGCGTGTAGAAGGCGGATCCGTCGCCGGTGATGGACAACACGCGTCTATCCGGGCAGGCGACGGCGGCGCCGACCGCGACCGGCAAGGAATAGCCGATGGAGCCGCCCCGGTTGTTGAGCCAGTCATGGGCGACGCTCCGGCCACACGCCGGAAACAGGTGCACGCCATTGGTAATGGATTCGTCCACGACGATCGTCTGCTCCGGCAGGGTTCGGGCCACGAGCGCGCCGAGTCCTTCAGGGGTGATTGCGGCATCGCCGTCATAGTCAGGAAGCGGTTCTTGAACATTGTCGGAAGGTTCGACGCCGAGGGCCGCGGCAAGGGCTGAAAGGCTTTCCTCCAGGTCCGAAAGGGGCGCGCTGAAGGCGATCGCCTTCGCGGAGGGTGGCAGCAGGCGGCTGGGGCGGTCCGGGTAGGCGAAGAAGGCGACGGGCTCGCGGGCTCCGACCAGGACGATGGTCTCGACGCTCTTTAGGGCCTCGGTAGCGAAGTCCACGTGGAAGGGGAGGCGGGACAGGGGCGGCGTGTCTCCGCCGCGCTCCATTCGTGCAACGGCGGCTTCCGCCAGCACCCGGCATCCGGTTGCCCGGCTGATGGCATCGGCTAGTTTGGCGGCCCGGGACGTAATGCAGGCATTGCCGATCAGGAGGGTCGTCTGAGGGCCCTTTTTCAGGGCGTCGACCGCGGCTGAGAGTTGCGATGCATCGTAGGTTTCGAGCGGTTCGGGACGAGCGGTTGCGGAGGTCTCGCCGGCGGGATCCCAGGCAACGTCATTGGGAACGACCAGCGTCGCCACGCGCGCCGAAGGCCCGGAAATCGCGGCAAGCATTTCGGATGTCAGCCGGGGGATTTCAGCGGCGGTCTGCGGCGTTCCCACCCAGTCGCTCACCGGTGCGGCCAGACCTTCGATGTCTGCCGTCAGCGGCGCGTTGAATTGCATGTGGTAGGTCGCATGCTCGCCGACGATGTTGATCACCGGCGTGGCGGCTTTCTTGGCGTTGTGAAGATTTGCCAGGCCGTTGGCCAGGCCCGGGCCGAGGTGAAGCAGCGTGGCGGCGGGTTTGCCGCGCATTCGCGCATAGCCGTCCGCCGCGCCGGTCGCGACGCCTTCGAACAGGCAGAGGTGGGATTTGATACGTCCCTCCCGGCCGAAAGCGGAAAGCAGATGCATCTCCGTGGTTCCCGGGTTGGCGAAACAGGTATCCACACCGGCGTCTGCAAGAGCGCCTGCCAGGTTATCTGCACCGTTTTTCATCATGTTTTCAGCTGCCCTTAGATTGTGCAATTGAGCGTAAGGCTCGAAATGAACTTGGACGCAAGCCTGTTCCAATGGGTTTCGTGTGTCAATAATAATGAGCAATATGATGGCGGGATATCTCTACGGCGTGCCCGATGAATGAAAACTGCCCATTGAGAGTTTGATGGCCAAATCTGAGGTGGTGTGGTTTCTTGGATTTCATAAATATCTGAAAAATATAAAAGAAAATAGAAAAATTTACCGGGGTCGCTTGTCTTGCAGGGGTTGCCGATCAGTTGCGCTCTGCCTGGTTGTTGTTTTCAATGGCGTGGATCTTGAAGTTGAGCCAAAGCGGTTATCAAAATATCGCTCAAAAAAATATCCAAAAGATTTTCAGTCCTAAGCCGTTGAAAACTAACGGCTTGCCATTCGGTCAGCCGGAAGGGGGGCTTCAAATTGCGCGATTCCAGTTTGACATAGATCAAACTTGGACGGCATGATATTTTTTATGGATACAAAGTATACAAATAGAATACAAAAAGAAGAGGGTGGCGTTCGACCTTTGTCGACCGTCATCAAGACCTTGGCGGTGCTTGATCTTCTTGCCGAAAAATCGAAGGGGATGCGCCTCGTCGATGTGGCCCGCGAACTGAACCTGCAGCGGGCGACCGCATACCAGCGGCTGCTGACCCTGGTGGAAGCCGGCTGGATCGAGATCGACGATCAGGGGCATTACCGCCTGTCCATGCACTCGGCCCGGATTGCGGCAGCGGCGCTGGAACAGGCCGATCTCGGAACCCGGGCTGAATCGGTCATGACCCACCTCGTGGAGGAGGTCCGGGAGACCGCGTCCCTTGCGGTTCTCGACCAGGGGCAACCCTGCATCATATCCCGTGTCGAATCCCAGAGCCTCCTGCGTGCCGAGCAGAAGATCGGCACCGTTCTCTCTCTCACGGGCTCGGCATCCGGCCGCGTGCTCGTGGCGTTCGGGGATGAGGAGATGTTGTCCCGTCTGCGTCAGAACGGCCACGACCTGCCGGACGAGGACATTCTCGAGGAAATTCGAGCCACCGGCTATGCGATCTCCAGCGGCTACACGCACAGCGGCGTCAAGGGGATCGCCGCTCCGGTCTTCGATCTTCAGGACCGTTGCCGTGCCACGCTTTCGCTGGTCGCGCCCGAAACCCGCTTCGACCTGGAGCAGCTGAAAGCACCGCTCATCGAGGCCGCCCATGCAATCACCCGTATCCTCAAGGGAGGCAAGTGAGCCGATGTCGCTCCCGCTTCATCAACATGGCCCGGACGGTAAGCCGGCGATCCGCAATTGGCAGGCCGTTATGCAGCCGAAGCGCCTTGCCGCGATGCAGCCGAGCCGCTTCAGCGGCGTGCGCGCTTTCGTCGCCAAAATGGTCCGGGAACGCTGGGATATTTCACTTCAGCGTTTCGACATCGACGAAACTGCCAGCGGAACCGTCGTTTACTCCATCCGGACGCCGAAGCAGGAATTCAGCTTCATAGCCTTCTCCTACCCGCCAAGTGCGCAGGGGCGAACCGGCCGCATCATCGGCCGCGCCTGGGACATGATGGGCACCTTGAATGAAGGTCCGGCAACGGAAACGGATATTGAATCGGCACGGGTCGAACTGCCCAAGCTTTATTCCGGCAGGGCGACGCCAAACGCCCTCGTCTGGTGCCGATCGAACCGGTCCATGCGTGCGTTCACGTCGACCCTGGAGGCCTTGGCCGGCGGTGAGCAGCCGAAGCTCGAGGATCTGAATGCGGTCTGCTATCTGATGCGCAACACCGGCCTCGATGGCAACGGCACGTTCGGTACCCGGTCGTTCCCGTCGCTCGGTCCGGATCACGCGCTTGGCGGCGTCCTGGAAGCCCAGCTTCTCGTTGGCTATCTCATGCGCGAATATGCTTGCGACCTGGTCAGCCGTCTGGCGCAGCTGAAGTCCGAAAAGGCTGTTCCGCTTGCGCCGGAGCTCCGTCGATATCTCGGCGTCGGCAACGGCTCCGCGCTGGGGCTGATTTTCTTCATTCACCGGCATCCGCGCCTGCTCAATTCCTGGCTGAAAGGCCGTGAAACCGTCATTGCGCAAGCCCTGGGTCTGACGCTTGGGGCAGAGGATCCTGGGGTTGAGACACTTATGAGCCTGGTCGAGCGGGCAGTTACTTTCCGCCGTGAGGACCGGGCTCATTATGAAACCTTCGCCTCGAGCCAGAAGGTGGCGGAAGAGCTTGAGATCATCCTGGCCGATCTCAAGGCGTTCCGGGCTTCCGGAGAGATCGAGGGTGTCGTACCGGACTACCCCTTCGATGTCCTTGCCCGGAAATATGAGGGTTGCTTCGAACCGGAAACCTACGAGACCTTCCTGTCGCTCCTGATCGAGCTGCTGCCGGAGGCCGCGGATGCGCTGGCGACAGAGGCCGGCGGTGCCGACGAGCTCGCGGTCAATCCTTGCGAAACGGTTCAGGATCTCAAGGATCTGCTCAAGGCCGAATACCAATGGGCGTTCGACCTCGACATGACGGGTCCAGGGGCTCGTGAATTCGTTTGGTACAAGTCGGAAACCGCCGAGGAACCCCGGCGGGGCGCGCGCAGTGAGGTGCCCGAGGCCCGCGATCTCGGCCTGGACGTGCCGGGCGGCATTCAGGCCCTCAGTGCCGATCTCGAGGCGGAAGCGCCGGACATGACCATGGCACGGTTCCTGCTCAAATATCCCGCGCACCGGCTCATGGTGGCCCGGGCCCAAAGCCTCAAGGGACAGCACTTCCACACCCCGCATGCCAACATCAATGCGGACGATTTCGTGCCGATTGATCTGGTGCGCCTGATGAACGTGGCGTTTCACGGTATCGACAAGACGCGTGACTACCTCAACCGCAATCTGCGTGGCGTTCTCTATCACGGCGCTCCCACGCCGGACGACATTCGCGCCGGTCGTGGCGAAACCTGGTTCTACCCGGCCGAACCGACAGTGTGAGCTTCTCCCAAATGACCCAGACCTTAAGAATAATGCCGCGCGAAATGCGTCTCATGTCGGAGCGGATCCTGTCCCTGACGGCCCTGCCGAAGGGCTTTGCGTTGATGGTACAGGACGTCGTCATGTACTCCGAAAAAATGGGTTTCGGCGGCTTCGCACATCTGGAAAAGCGCCTGCCTGAACTACTGGAGGCCGATCCGGCAAAGATCCGTATTACCCGGGAAGGCGAGGGCGAAATCGCCCTGGATGCCGGCGGGCAGCACGCCTGGTTCGTGGTTCCATCCCTGATCGACCTGCTTGTCGAAGGGGTTGTTGCCGATGGAACCGCCCGGGTCGAGATTTTCAATATCGCCGATCCGGCGGAACTGGGGATCGCGTCGGGCCTGGGCGGGCGTGCCGGTATTTCCGTCGAGTGCCGGATCGGCAAGAACTCCATGGTGATGGCCTCGAAAGCCGCTACCGTTTCCGATCCTGTTCTTCAGGCTGCGCTTGAAGACGGCTGCATGATCGAAGCGGACCAATGGTGGCGGATCTATCATCTGGCCCAGACGGCGCTCACCCCGGATTCAGTCGTATCCCGGCGTCATGCCGGTCCGCTCATCGTCACCGAGGACGGCAAGGTCATCGGCCGCACCGACAATGACGACGACACCGACATCAGTTTTCTGTCCAACGTTGCAAAGAGTGAAACAAGCGAGGCGGCCCGATGATTATCGATGGTCTGCAATGCGGGCATTTTGACCGCCAGGCATTCTCTTCCCTAAAAACTGCAGGGGTCGGTGGGGTCGTGGTCACCTGCGGCTTCTGGGAAGGCGCCGTCGAATCCCTGGATTCGCTGGGTAACTGGCGGGACCTGGTTCGCGAAAACGCCGACATCGCCTCGATTGCGACGACGCCGGAAGAGATTACGGCGGCATCGGATCAGGGCAAGGTCGGTGTCATCTTGGGCTACCAGAACGCCAATCTGTTCGAGGGCCGTATCCGCTTCGTGGAGCTGTTCGCAGAACTGGGCGTACGTGTGGTCCAGTTGACCTACAACAACCAGAACGAACTGGCCGGCAGTTGTTACGAGGCCGAGGATTCCGGTCTTGCCCGCTTCGGCAAGGAAGTGGTTCGGGAGATGAACCGGGCCGGCATGCTGGTGGATTGTTCCCACGTCGGCAATCGCTCGACGCTCGATGCGATCGAAGTGTCCGAGAAGCCGATCGCCGTGACCCATGCCAACGCGGACTCCCTGTTTCCCCACAAGCGCAACAAGACCGACAATGTGCTGCGGGCGCTACGCGACAGCGGCGGGGTCATCGGGTGTGCGGCTTACCGCAACATCACCGGTGACGACTACTGCAAGTCGATCGAGGCCTGGTGCACCATGGTTGCCCGAACGGTCGATATCGCAGGCATCGATTCCGTCGCAATCGGAACCGACCGCAGCCACAACTTCACACCCCCCGACTACGCCTGGATGCGCCAGGGGCGCTGGACCCGTGGCGTCGACTACGGCGCTGCGTCCGCTGCCCGTCCCGGCAAGGCGCCGCCGCCGGACTGGTTCCAGACCGTCGAGGACATGAACGTCATACCTAACGGCCTCCGCACAGTGGGTTTTTCGGAAGAAGAGGTCGACAAGATAACCCACGGGAACTGGCTCCGTCTCTACGGAGAAACGTTCCGGAAATAAGCAGTCAAAGGACATCACAAAGAGGGGTTTCAAATGTCTTCCAGGAAAACAACTTCGGGTCTTCTGACCCCGTCGCGCCGGCACTTTCTGCAGCTTTCGGGCATGGCCGCTGCCAGCACGCTCGCAATGCCTTACGTGGCGCGCGCGCAGGAAAAGGTGCTTTACGTGAATTCATGGGGCGGTCCCTGGCTGGAAGCGGCCACGGCCAACCTGTTCGAGCCGTTTACCGCGGAAACCGGCATTGAAATCCGCACGGTTTCTCCCGTGTCCTTTGCCAAGCTCGCCGCGCAGCAGAAGACCGGTGTCTATGAATTCGACGTGACGACACTCGGCGGCGGCGACATTCTGCGCGCCGACAATGCCGGGATCATCGAACCCCTGACGGCCCCTTACGATGGCGGCTTGTTCCACAACGGCGTCGCTTCCCACGCCTTCGCGACGGTCATGGCCTGGCGCACCGACACCATCAAGGGCACACCCAAGAGCTGGGCCGACTTCTGGGACGTGGAGACCTTCCCCGGTGGCCGCTCGCTGCAGCGTTATGCGGCCCGTGTCCTGCCGATCGCACTTCTGGCCGACGGTGTGGCGATCGAAGATCTCTATCCGCTGGATATCGACCGTGCGTTCGCCTCTCTCGACAAGATCAAGCCGCATATCCGTGTGTGGTGGACGGCCGGCGCCCAGTCGACGCAGATCCTGCGTGACGGCGAAGTCGACATGATCGGTATCTGGCACGGCCGCTACTACGAGGCCGAGGACGCCGGTGCTCCGGTCGCCATGACCTGGAACCAGGCGGAAATCGATCGGGCATACTGGGTCGTTGCCAAAGATACGCCGAACATGGATGCCGCGAAGGCGTTCGTTGAATTCGCTACCTCCGCGAAGCCGCTTGCAGGCTTCGTGAGCGAGGCGAATTACGGCGCGCTCAATCCGGCCGCGAACGACCTGATCGATGCCGAAAACGCCAAGCGTATGCCGACCTCGCCGGACAACTATCCGCTGGTGTTCGAGCAGGACATGGATAACTGGGGCGGAGATCCCCATGAAGTGTCCATGCGCTTCGACGAGTGGCTCGCGAGCTGACCCTGAAACGACCTGCACGAGGAGACGCGGCGATGGGACGGACAATCGCGCATCTGGCCGAACGAAAAAATCTCTGGCCCTGGCTTTTGCTTCTACCCCTGGCCGCCTATCTCCTCGTGTTCTTCGCCATTCCTTTGGCGGAGGTGGTCATCATGAGCGTGACAGAGCCGAAGCCGGGCCTGGCCAACTACGAAAAGGTCCTGACCGGCAGTCTCTACAGAAAGGTGTTTCTCAACACCTTCATGACCGCCGGTCTTGTGACGGTCTGCTGTCTTCTGGTGGGCTACCCGCTGGCCTATCTGATGGCTCATTCCAGCAAGCGAACGGCAGCTCTCATTTTGCTGCTCGTCACAATGAGCTTCTGGACCAGCTTCCTGGTGCGCACCTACGCCTGGATGGTGCTGCTTGGAAACAGCGGTCCCCTGATCTGGTTTCTTCAGACGATCGGTATCACGGACCCGCCGCAGCTCCTGTTCACCCGGTTTTCCTCCACGCTTGCGATGGTGCACATCCTGGCGCCCTACATGATCATGAACATCTATTCGATGATGCAGAAGATCGATCCGTCGCTGATAAAGTCGGCTGAAAGCCTTGGCGCACGGGGTGGATCGCTGTTCCGTCATGTCTATCTGCCGCTGACGGCGCCCGGTATCGCCAACGGTTCCATCCTGGTCTTCGTGATCTGCCTCGGTTTCTACGTGACGCCGGTCCTGCTCGGCAGTCCGCGCGAGCAAATGGCCGCGGGGTTGATCGGTCATCAGATCGAGGAATTCCTGGCTTTCGGCCTCGGGTCCGCCATGGCGATCGTGCTGCTCGTCATCACCCTGGCCATCCTGTTCATCTATCACCGCCGTTTCGGCCTCGACAAACTGTGGGGTTGATATGAACCGCTTCTTCCGATGGTTCGGCATTGCCGTGGTGGTGTTCATCGCAGCACCCCTGGTCATCGTGGTGCCGATGTCCTTTTCCTCCGCGTCGTCCCTGCAGTTTCCGCCTCCCGGCTACTGGCTTGGCTACTACCACGCCTATTTCACCGACATGAGCTGGCTCCGGCCGACGTGGAACAGCATCATCATCGCCAGCGCCAACACCGTTTTGACCATGGCCCTGGTGATCCCGGCGACCTTTGCCCTTGTGCGGCACCGGTTCGTCGGCAAGAGCGTGGCGAACCTGATGATGCTGATGCCGATGGCGGTTCCGCATATCGTCATGGCGGTCGGCTATTACTCCTATTTCGGCGAGTTGGGGCTGGTGCATTCCCATATGGGCGTGATCCTGGCGCATAGCTGCCTGTCCGTGCCGATCGCCTTTCTGGTGCTCTCCGCCAATCTCAAGGGCTTCGACCGGACGCTGGAACGGGCCGCCCTCAGCCTGGGCGCCACCCCGGCGAAGACCTTCATTCACGTCACGCTGCCGATCCTGCGGCCCGGCATCCTGATCAGCGCGCTGTTCGCCTTCATCCAGTCCTTCGACGAAACTGTCGTTGCCATCTTCATCTCGGGCCGAAACGCGGAGACATTGCCGCGCAAGATGTTCGACAGCATCCGGCAGGAAGCCGATCCCGTCATCGCGGTGATCTCGTCGCTCCTGTTCGCGATCGTCATCGCGGCCCTGATCTCCCCCCATCTGGTCGCGCTCCTGCGCCGGCTGTTCAATCGTGCGCCGTCCGCGGCGGACACGGCCTGAAATCGAAATTTTCCGGAGTTGTCATGAGCAGTTACCTTCAGCTTTCAGGCATCAACAAGACGTTCGATCAGTTCGTCGCGCTGGACAGCGTCGACCTGCAGATCGAAAAAGGCGAGTTCGTCACGTTTCTCGGCCCGAGCGGGTCCGGCAAGACCACCACCTTGATGATCATCGCGGGCTTCGAGAAGGCTACGCGCGGGACCGTCGAAATCGGTGGCGCGTCCCTGTCCGGGCTGGCCCCGCATGAGCGCAATATCGGCATCGTGTTCCAGAACTATGCCCTGTTTCCGCACAAGACCGCGGAGGACAATGTCTATTTCCCGCTGCAGATGCGGGGTGTGAAGCGCGCCGAGGGTCTGGCAAAGGCCCGCGAAATGCTCGAGCTTGTCGGCCTGCAGGGGTTCAGCCACCGCTATCCGAAGGAACTTTCCGGCGGTCAGCAGCAGCGTGTCGCCCTTGCCCGTGCGCTTGTCTTTGAACCCTCGCTTCTGCTGCTCGACGAACCGCTCGGCGCGCTCGACAAGAACCTGCGTGAGCAGATGCAGATCGAGATCAAGCGGATCCAGAAGCAGCTTGGCGTCACCACCATCTTCGTCACCCATGACCAGACCGAGGCCATGTCCATGTCCGACCGGATCGTGGTGTTCGAAAAGGGCAAGATCCAGCAGGCGGGCACGCCGCTCGACATCTACCACCGCCCGGAAACGACCTTCGTTGCCGGCTTCATCGGTGAAAGCAATCTGATCCCGGCCCGGATCACCGACGTTTCCGCCGGCACCGCGACCAGCGACGTCCTCGGTGTCTGCGCCTATGCGGCCGACGATCAGGTCGATGTCACCGCCGGCCAGAATGTCACCCTGCTGATCCGGCCCGAGCACATCAAGCTGTCGCGCAAGGCGGTCGAAGGCCGCAAGAATGTCTCCATGGATGTCGAGACGATCGTCAACTACGGCGACAACGCCCTGGTGATCGGCCGGGTCGGTGGCTTTTCCATGCGGGTGAGGGTGCTCGGTGCCGATGTGGTGATCATCAAGGAGGGCGAAGTCTGCAATATCAGCTGGCTGCCCGAATCCGTATTTGTAATCGACCGCTAGATCGGCCTCCCGGAAATACGCTGCCGCACGGCGCGCAAAATCAATCCCGACACCGGCTTCTTACCCCGGAAGGTATAAGGAAAGAGATGGAAGACATCGCGAACATGATCCAGCGTTTCGGGCAAAGCCAGCGGGCGAGTCTTGCCGTGACTTATAACGGAACCGGTTATTTCGCCGTAACTCCGAACGCACCTTATGATCCTGAGCTGTCGACGGCGGAACAGGCCGTTCAGCTCCTCAAAAAGGCGGATGCGCGGTTGGCGGAGATCGGCTCCGGCAAGGACAAGCTGCTGTTCGTCGCGATCATCCTTGCGGATATCGGGGATGTGGCAGATTTCAATGAAGTCTGGGACGAATGGGTGGCTGGTATCGCGCCGCCGTCGCGCGCCTGTTTTCAGAGCCAGCTTGCCAATCCGGCATTGAAAGTCGAAATGATCATGGTCTGCGCCAGCGAGGCCGGTTGAAACCATGCATGAGCGCCGATCGGATGTGACCTTGATTGATCGGCTGCGTCAGTCCGGCGAAGATCTCGGGCTTTTGACCGAAACCGGGGACAAGGCCAGTTACCTCGCGGATGGGACCCGGCGCGAAGGGAGCGAACCGTCAATCGTCATCCGGCCGAAGACAACCGCGAGTGTCTCCTTCGCCCTGAAGACCTGTCATGAATTCCGGCAGCCGGTTGCCCTTCAGGGTGGGCTGACCGGACTGTCCGGCGGAGCCCGTCCTCGGGCGGGCGAAGTTGTCCTGTCCCTCGAACGAATGTCGGCCCTCGAAGCCGTCGATCAGGAGGACGCAAGCGTTATCGCCGAGGCCGGTGTCTCGCTTCAGGCCGTGCAGGAGGCCGCGGACCGGGCAGATCTCATGGTCGGTGTCGATATCGGCGCAAGAGGGAGTGCGACCATCGGTGGCGCGATCTCGACCAATGCCGGCGGAATCCGGGTCTTGCGCTATGGCATGTTCCGCGAACAGGTGACGGGCGTGGAGGTTGTTCTCGCGGATGGCACCATAGTGTCGTCGATGCGCGGCCTTGCAAAGGACAACACCGGTCTTGATCTCCGGCATCTGGTGATCGGAACCGAGGGAACGTACGGGGTGGTTACCAGGGCCAGACTGAGGCTCCATCCGAAGCCTTCATTTTCCAGAAATGCCCTCTGCGCCGTTTCTTCGGCTGATGGTGCCATGGACCTCCTGAAGCATATGCGCGGCGCTCTGGGGCCGACGCTGAGCGCTTTCGAAGGTATCTGGCCGGAGACTTACGAAGGTGCGGCCACGTTTTGCGGGATAAGGCCACTCGAAACTGGCGCCGAGCTGTATGTTCTTCTGGAGATGCAGGGATTTGGGAACGCAAGCAATCCTGAAGCCCTGGAAGACGCGCTGATGAAGGCTTGTGACAAAGGCCTCTGCAGTGACTGTGTCGTTTCCCAGTCCGGGCGCGACTTCGACAATATCTGGGCCGTTCGCGAAGCCTGTCCGGAGTATACCTTTTCGCTCGGCAGGCTCCGGGGCCATGATATCAGCCTGCCTCCGCAGCGGATCCGGAAGTTCGTGGAGGTTGCCAGGAGGGAGATAGCCAGGATCGATCCCGGGGCCACGGTTCATATCTACGGTCACCTTGGCGATGGCAATCTGCATTTCATCCTGAATTCCGGTGTGCCTGATCAGGTGTCACCGGCGATCTACCGGCTGGCAGCGGAATTCGGCGGGACCATCTCCGCGGAGCATGGCGTCGGCTTTGACAAGACTCCTTATTTGCCGCTTGTGCGAAGCGAGAAAGAAATAGATCTGATGCGCCGCGTAAAACAGGTGCTCGATCCGGAGGGGCTGCTCAACCCTGGACGTATATTCAGCTGAATTTACCCGCCGGTCCGTGACTGTCGAATTTCAGCGTAATCGACAATCGGGAAGTCGGTCAGATACCTCGCCGAATTGGGCTACCTGAAATGGACGAAACTGGCGCAGCAGTGCTCTCTGCCTATGTGTCGATGCCATCTTTGGCTTTTAAGAGCATACGCTTCCGCGGCCGTGATTGAGCGTCCGAACTTCTCCTGTGAGGCAACGACATGGCGGAAGACTTTCTGATCGTGCTCGGCTTCAAGCCCGGTCAATTCCGGCGAACTGCTCATCGCGAACCTCAGCTGCACATGAGCCCGTGAGTTTATGCTTTCATTGGCGGACAGGCGGTCGAAAGAGGACAAATTTTCCGACAAGCGCCGGAGGCTTGAAGCGATCGAAAAAAACGCCAATGACGCGATGGCGACCGTCTCGCGCATCGGAGAGGCCGCCTGAAGCCGACCATTCTACCGCAGCCGATCCTCGTCATCGATCAGCTCAAGGCTAGCCGATCCCACTTCGGCCCATTTCCATAGGACTAGGTTCCTGTCGTTCGAACCGGGTCCCTTCGCGAAACTGCGAACGAGCAATCCATTGTACCCGGCCGCAATTAGTTTGCGGGCGAAGTGTTGCGTCCGTGCTTCCCCAGTTGTCCTCATCTGGTCACGCCAGCTTGGGTCTGCAACCGCGGCTTCGTCAAGACCCGCCGCGCCAAGTGCCTCCGCATCGCCTGTATCGAAAACCATCTCGATCCTGGCCCGATAGCAGACCAGTGTCGTCGGTTGCAGATCGCCCACTTGGTTGGCCTCCCGCAAGGCAGTCAGCACAGATGTCGAAGCGTAGAGTGCCGGAACACTCTTGGGATTGAACCGGCCGCCATAGAATTCTGCTCCGCGTCCCGACATCGGCTCGTGCGCGTAAACCGGATTGAGCGCCCGGTAGAGCTTTCCCGAATAGGTGAACGTCACGGTCAGGCGTAAACGCCGGCGTCGATGTAGCCCAGAACCTCCTCGGCGCGGCCTTTGCGGACGAGCTGCATCGCCGTTTGCCCGGAAAATCCCGACAGCGGTTCAGACCTGTACCAGGCATAGGCCATCAGGGCCGAACCGAAACGCGGCTCGACCTTGTTGACGATCTCTACCATCTCGCGCAGACGTCGTTGTGTCTTGTCCGAGCGCACTCTGTCCTTGCGTTGGATCGCATCCTTTCCGAGGCCGACCGTCCGCGCGATCTCCTCGCTTGTCGTGCGAAGAATACTCGCAATCTTGTTCGGCGCGAAAAGCCCGTGATCCGAATATTGCGCGAGGTCCATGCTATCGCCTTTTCTCTTGCTTCAATTTATGACGTAAAATAGCGGCATTCAAGTGCTCTGGTTGTGAGCTTTCAACAGGATGTCCATTCGGGGCTTTGCGAGGAGACTGAAGTTACCACACTTCAAGCCTGCCCGGAGCACCCGAATGAACATCTACAAGAATGTCCGATTGACGCGGCTGACTCGGGAACGTCATGTTCAGTTGATGCTGAGCGAGCACACGCCGGAAAGCGCCTCACGGTTCGCTGGGGTGTGTCCACGGACTGCTCGAAAATGGCTCACCACTATCAAAATGAAGGCTTGTCCGGCCTCCAAGATCGATCCTCAAAGCCATCGAAACTGCGTCAGCCTACGGACGCTAGGACAGTTGAACGCATTGTCACCCTGCGCCGTCAGCGTCCGACAGGCAAGCACATTGCCCGGGAGACCGGCGTGTCGCCTGCAACCGTTAGCCGAGTCCTCAAGCGTGCGGGACTGTCCCGGCTTAAGGACCTTGTGCCGGCCGCCCCAGTCCAGCGTTATGATGCGCCGCACCCGGCGACATGATCCACCTGGACATCAGGAAGCTCGGGCGCTTCTGGCGGACCGGTCACAGGATTACCGGGGATCGACACGGACAAAGTAACCAGCGGGCCAATGGAACTGCGCTTGGCTGGGAGTATGTTCACGTCGCCATCGACGATTATTCACGGGTGTCCTTCTCCCGCATACTGGCCGATGAGAAGGCCGAAAGCGCCACGGCCTATCTCAAGGCCGTCGTCGCTTACTACCGGACCCTGGGCGTGAAGGTTGTTCGCGTCATGACCGACAACGGCTCGTGCTATAGATCCAAAGCCTTCGCCAGAGCCTGCGAGGACCTCAAGATCAAACACGTGCGCACCAAATCCTATACGCCCAAGACCAACGGCAAGGCAGAGCGCTTCATTCAAACCGCCCTGCGCGAATGGGCTTACGCACGCGCTTATCAAACCTCTGATCAGCGCGCCGAAGACCTGAAATGGTGGACCCATATGTACAATTGGCCCAGGCCACCCGGTGGCATAAAAGACAAATCACCAATCAGTCGACTGGCAATCGATCAGGACAACCTATTGAGGCCCCACAGCGAGTCGCTGGCCGCATGGAGCGCACTCAGTAGGGGTTTATTGGTAGGATAGAGGAACGGCGGGGCTCAACAGGGGTTTGAGCGGGCAGAGAAACGCCGCCTCCGGAACTCTTGGTCGCACAGGACAGCGAGCAGCAGCACGAAAAGGTGTCCAACGGCGAGCGCACCAGCACCGGCTAACATGGCAGGGAAGGCCCAAAGCCGTCCGTCCTGGTAGCCGGTTTGACCGTGCAAATAGAATGCGCCTTGATACTACGAAACCAAGGCGTTCAAAAGCATGGGCTTGCGGCGGGTAAACGGTTCGAAGCCGGTTTTCGTCTCGACCACGGAAGGCAACGCGCCATAGGCCAGAACGGCTGCAAGGTCAATTCCTGTTTGTTCAATAGCTCATTCATGGCGTGTGCCTTTCCTTTTCGTGCGTGATCTGCCCCGTTATCATCCCGCACGTCATAGCGGAAAGATCAGGCCGTAGCATGGCCCGCCGTTATCAGGTTGCGGACAGGTCGCGCTCACCTTCAAGGGTGGACGCTTTGACGGAATGAAAAGCCATGCGCAAACCAAGCGCTTTAGACACTTTCATGATGGTTTCAAGGGTCGGATTACCTTGGCCGGAAAGCGCCTTGTTGAGCCCTTCACGGCTAATCCCGGTATCTCGGGCAAGCTGGCTCATGTTGCGCGCGCGCGCCACGACACCCAAAGCATGGGCGATAACTGACGGGTCGTCATCTTCCATTGCGGCTTCAAGATATGCCTCAACGCGCGTTTCATCCGTCAGGTAGTCGGCGGAGTCATAGCGGGTAAGTTTCTCGGTGGTCATAACTGATCCTTCCATTTCTCGGCCAAAGCCTTCGCGTTCTTAATGTCCCTCGACTGGCTGCCTTTGTCACCGCCGCACAAAAGCAGGATCACGATTGATCCCTTCTGCAGGAAATACACGCGATAGCCGGGGCCATAGGCGATCCGAAGTTCCGACACGCCTTCGCCCACGTGCTTAACGTCGCCCGGATTGCCCATTGCCAAACGGTCCAGCCTGTCCGCGATGCGGGCGACGGCCCGACCATCCTTGAGCCGGGACAACCATTTGTCGAAATCGGCTGTGCGAAGTAGTTTAACCATGATGATAACTATAGTACACAATCCAGCACCTGCCAACTATAGTTATCAGAATATCGACCACTGCAAATCTCCTCGAAAAGGCGACCACGGGCCGCTCATGCACGAACCATCAACGTGGACCACTCGGGTCGGGCTGATCAGCGCTACCTCGTTCCTCCGGCGAATAGGGATTTCAATGCGTCGCCGTGAAACCAAATCCCGCCTGAGCTATCGTCAGCTCGTCGCCCGCAAATACGGGACATTGGCAATACCGTGCCCAGACCCGCGTTGCCTGGCGTGGTGATGGACGTGACAGGTTTCGCAAAATGTCGATGGCTTTACGAATTTCGTATGATGACTGTCGCCTCACGGGTTCGTAAAATCCGTCGACATTTCATACAGAACTCATCCATCGGACAAAGAAGTCTGTTGCCCCCCAGTAGCATCACTTTCATGAATCGATCGGCTGCTATCGATTCATGAATTTCGTTGGACCGTGCTCCCAAAGAAGGCGACCCTAGGGATATGAGCACGTTCGATCCTCAACCGACCCACCTTCGCCGCATCAATCCGACCCGGAATATGCGGCGTTTCTACGCCCTGACGATACAGCCGACTTTATTCGGGGGCGCGTCACTGGTGCGCGACTGGGGGCGAATTGGCTGCCGTGGTCAAACGATGATGGAAACGTTTGAAAACCCGGCCGACGCCGCCAGTGCCCTCAAGCGAATTGAGTGCATCAAGAGACGGCGAGGATATCGGGATACAAATAGACGCGTTGAATAGTCGGTGCACCGATGGGGGTGGGGGTGCTATTCCCGGGGACCCGCGAATGAGCGCCTCACCTGCTGGCGAGGGCCTCATCTCAACCGCTCAATCGCGGTTGCCGTTGGGACGGGACCAGATCAGCTGCAGGCCCTCTTCGCCTTCCTCCTCAACCAGGGTGGCGTAGATTGGAGCCGGGAAGTTCGGGTCGTCCAGCTTGATCGAGAGGTAGCCGCGTTTGGTCAGCTTCTGCCAAGCGGCACCCAGCTCCACTGCATTTGAGTAGATGAAGGGGCTTGCGTTGATTGAGGTAGCGGTCGCGAAAGTCTGAGTTCGACCAGACCCGGCAAAGCGGTCGTGCTTTACCTCAGTGCGCGCGGCGCTGCGAGACGAAGGCGGCCAGTTCGTCTCGCCTCTTCGGTTGGGTCCGCTAATGGAAGCGACCTCGATCACGACCGGCTATCTCGTCTTATCCGGCAGCGCTGCCATCATCCTGGCGGCTCTGCTTGTGCTGTGCCGCGAAACCAGGTCAGCACCAAGCATCGATGAAGTTTGAGTGCTCGGCTCCGCGCCGGTCCACGGATGTTTTCGAAGTTGATCATCTTTGTCTCCGCCACTAAGCAGACTGATTTTTTGCGCGGTGAGTTGCGGCGAATTGGGCATACCAATCAAGCACCTGAGGGTCTCGCATTGAGCCTCGGCTTGCAGCGGATTCGGGCGGTACACCCAGAAGAAGCTTGCGGATCGGCACCTCCATTTTCTTGGAGGTTATCGTGTAGGGAATGTCGGGCGCCTCGACGATCACGTCCGGTACGTGGCGCGGGCTTCGATCGGTGCGCAGGCAGGATTTGATCGAGGCGATGAGATCTTCCGTCAGTTCTGTGCCCGGCTTCAGCCGCACGAACAGGGGCATGAAGTATCCGCCGTCCGGCTTTTCTATGCAGACGATCAGGCTGTCTTCGATCTCGGCAATCGTGTCGAGCGTGCGGTAGATTTCCGCAGAGCCAATGCGTACGCCATAACGATTGAGCGTTGCGTCGGAGCGTCCGTGAACAAAGCATCCGCCGCGCTGATTGATCGTAATGGAATCGCCATGCCGCCAGATCCCGGGATAGGTATCGAAGTAGGACGACTTATACTTTTCAAAGTCGCGATCGCCCCAAAGATAAAGCGGCATCGACGGCATCGGTTTTCTGACGACGAGTTCGCCGGGCTCACCAATTACCTCCTCGCCGCGTTCGTCGAATGCGCGTACATCCGCACCAAGCGTTCTTGCCTGGATTTCTCCGGCGAAGACGGGAAGCGTGGGGGAGCCGCCCACCAGACCGGAGCAGAACTCGGTACCACCTGACTGGGAGGTGACCCACAGGTCGGACTTCACGTTTTCATAGGCCCAGGCGAAGGTCTCGGGCGTTGCCGGCGAGCCGACCAGAAACAGGTTCTCGAGCGCAGACAAATCATACTTGTCTTTCGGAACGATGCCCTGCTTCTGCATGGTCATAACAAAGGTCGGGCTTGTGCCGAGGGTCTGGGCTTTGGTGCGCGCGGCGAGATCGAACACGAAATCAGGTGTGGGATACGCCGGATGCCCGTCGTAAAGAACCGCTTCGGCGTTCATGAGCGGCGCCCACATCAGCGTGTTCCACACCATCCACCCGGTGGTGGAGTAGAAATACATCGCGCGGCCAGGCTTGAGATTGAGATGAAAGGCCGCTGATTTGTAGTGCTCGAGCAGGATTCCGAGATGGCCGTGAACAATTGGCTTGGGCAGGCCGGTCGTACCGGATGAAAACAAGATCCAGAGCGGGTGCTCGCCGGAGACATATTCGAAGGTGAAGTCTTCGGCGGCGACATCGGGCCCGGCTAAAAGCGTGTTCCAGGCGAGAACATCGGGTTTCATTTCAGGCGCGGGAGCGTCCCGGTTGAGATAGTCCAGCCAGACGACCGTCTTCACGCTCGGCAATGCTGCGACGATTTCAGCGATCTCCGCGCTGCGATCGAAATCTTTGCCGCCATACCGATATCCGTCCCCCACCAACAGGAGCTTCGGTGAAATCTGCGAGAAGCGGTCCACTACGGTCTTGGAACCGAATTCCGGCGCGGCGGCGGACCACACGGCCCCGATGGCCGTGGTCGCAAGCATTGCAATCACGGCTTCCGGAATGTTTGGCAAGTAAGCCGCGACGCAATCACCGGGCCGAATGCCAAGATCACGAAATTGCTGGGCGAGTTTACGAACAGACGCACCGAGTTCGATCCAGCTCATCTGTGCCAGCGGACGAAGCTCGGACATGTGGCGGAGAACAGGGCGCTCGGGGTCGCCGTTGCTCTCATGACGAAGAACGTGTTCGGCGTAGTTGACGCGTGCGCCTTCGAACCAGATGGCTCCGGGCATGTCGCGGGAGGAGAGCACTTGTTTGTAGGGCGTCACCGAGTGAATTTCGAAATAGTCCCAGATGCTGAGCCAAAACTGCTCAGGTTCGGCAACCGACCAGGACCAAAGGGCCTCATAATCGTCGAAGGTCAATCCGCGCTCGTCGTCGAGCCACGACATGAACTTCGAAATATTCGAGCTTTCGACAAACTCGCGGCTCCCTTCCCAGAGAAGCTCCCCAGCCTGAACCATTCCATCCTCCCGCGCTGCGCGTCACCGACCGACTTAAGACCGGGTCATGTCCCGTTATCGTCAGCCTGCCCGCATAAATTCACTAGACAGTGTACAACAAATCATTGTACGTTGTACATGAATAGTATCAAGTGATGAGCAGATCGGTCAACATGTCACTGACAAATCTTGCGAATGCGTCGCGGCCGCCCGCGAACAGGTCGAAGAAGTCGCGTTTGCGAGCAGAAACGTCTTCGAGAATGAACCCGACGGGCGCCTTGCAGAACGACGAGCGCGCTTGGCGGATCCTGGATTTGAGAACGCGCGTATCGTGTCGGCCGGCTCCGAAGCGACAGAGACCCTTATCAATATGACGCGGCAACTTGCCGTCGTTCGGGGTCAAGGGACCCGATGGACGGTGCCTTCCCCTAACCCAAGCTATCACGGCACCTCACTCGGCGCGGTTGCCGTGACAGGCGCCCCGGACAGCGAAGCTATCTGCCCACCTGTGAGGCGCATCATGCCCAAGGCTCTCAGGTCTCTCTCCTATCGCGTTCCGGAGTACGTAACCGACAGTTACGCAGACCACGGCGCGAACGTGCTGGAGCAACTCACTCTCGACGAGGGCAAGGAATCCATTCCTTCCTTGATCCTGGAGCCGGTTGGCGGACTGGCAACGGGGGGGCTTGTAGGAACCGCCGGATTTTACAAAGCCCTACGGGATATCTGCGACCGTAATGGCTTTCCGCTCTACGTCCGGCGGGCGGACGCGTGATGTTGCGTAGGTTCCCAGGCAACGACGTGCGCGGAACAACACTCGGCTTTATCGGTCTGGGCGCATTTGGTCGTTTCGCAGCCCGGCATCTGGCGCCCCATTTCCAAACGGTTTTCTATGACCCGGAGGTCCGCGATCTGCCCGCACCCCTCAAATATTGGGTGGAGCCTGCGAGCATCGCAGAGGTGGCCGCCAGCGATATTGTCGTTTTGGCCATGCCGGTGCAGCATTTATCCGACGTGGTGCGCGCGATCACGCCGCTGCTGCGGCCGGGGACCCTCGTTCTGGATGTTTGTTCGGTCAAATCCGAGCCTCTGGACATCCTCTCGGGACTACCTGCCCATGTCGACATAGTGGGGACCCATCCGGTATTCGGTCCGCAAAGCGGCAAACGTGGAATAACCGGGCTTCCGATTGCCCTTGTCCCGCTACGCGGGCATCGCACCCATATCGTCAAAAGATTCCTTCGGGAGAATTTGGGTCTGCACGTCGTTGTCACCACCGCCGAAGAACATGATCGCCAAATGGCCAGTGTTCAGGGTCTCACACATTTGATTGCCAAGGTGATGCTGGCCATGCCGCAGAAAGATATATGGCTCAAAACCGCCACCTACGAGCATCTGGAAGCCATGCTGGACATGCTACGGCATGATTCAGACGACCTCTTTCGCGCCATTTGCGGACACAACCCCTACGTTGGAGATGTTGTCAAAGGGTTCTTTGAAGCCGTGGAAGACGTCTCTGATCGCCTTGGCGTAAAGGTAACCGGGGATAGTCCACTCCACAGCGAGGGCATACGCGCGATTGGGCAGACTTTATTGCGATAAGCGGACCTCAAGACCATCCACAACAGCCTGGATGAAGGTTTCGAACCCTGAATCGAGTGGCGAGAAGGCACCGTTCTGCCAACGTAGAATGAAGGCTTTGTTCGCGAAATTTCCAGCGTTTCGCGCCAGTATGGGATGTCGGGTGTCGTCTACCGATGCGACCACATTTTGCATGGCTGCCGCCCAATCGTCGGCCTCCTCCTTGGGCACCATCGAGAATTCCTGGGTGGTGAACCCGACCATTGTCGCGATGACCGCGTTGAAAACGGCAAGCAGGTCGTCGTCGGCAAAGCCGGCTTTGGAGAGTGTGCGCAAGATGCTCTCGATCATGTCGAGGTCTACACTCGCGTTGGAAACCAGTTGCACACCGATCAGGGGCGCGACGTTGGGATGCACGCGAATGGCTTGTCGATAGTTCCGGAACAATTGTTTGAGCCATTCTTTCCAATCGTCCTGCTCCTCGGGAACAATACCTCCCAGGACTCGCGAAATCATTTCCGTGATTACGGCATTACGGCTGGGGACATGCCAATAGATCGCCGTGGGATAGACCCCCAGTTCCTTGGCCAGGTTGCGCATGCTGAAGCTCTCAAGATCGGTCGTGTCTATCAGCTTGAGCGCAGCTTCAATCACCGCTTCCTTGGTCAGACCCGGTGTCTCCGAGTTGCCTTTGCGCTTCTTCGGTGTTCGGCGCTGCCTGCCAACGACTGAGTGACTCAACGATACGACCTCCATTTTCCGCTCTTATAGTACATCGTACAGGGCTTGGAAACGTTCGAGGACGCGTCGTCGAGCAACTGTATCGCCGGACCAACGGCCAAGCGCCCTTGCAAGCTGCGCGCAAATTCCTCTGACAGGCTATTTGCCAATCCGCGTCCCTCCACAGTTTATTGTACGTTGTTATTGAACATGGTTCAACCAAGAGAAAAGCTGATCATGAAACCTATTGCCTTGGCTGTGGGGTATTGCCGAGTTGTCTGCGGCTTGACCGGTTCGTCCGGCCTACCCGCGATGTGTCCAATCTCGTTCACGTGCTTGACGAAAAAGGCGCATTCCTCTGTGTCCTTGACCCAGAAGTGACAACAGCCGAATTCATGGGACGGATGGTGGTCCCCATTCGCGGCAGGGATGCTGACATCGACTCGGCGAAGGGCGAAGGCGTTTACAAAGGGCGCAAGAAAAACATCGATGACGCCGAAATCCGAAAGCGGATCGCCGCAGGTGCAACGACGGCTCAAGTTGCCCGTGATCTGCAGGTTTCCGGGATGACCCTATACCGCGCTCTGTCGGTTCAGGTAGCCAAATCAGAATCCGCTTGAAACCGGGCTCCCTATCCGTTCTTCGAGTTGGCTGAAATCGCAGCTTCAGGCCGACTGGGCCTAGAGCCAATTATCAGTTTCCGGCCGATGCGACGCGCGTCGGCGCGCAATTCACTGGCTCTTGCAGATCCGTATGCGGGAGCCGAATGAAGCGACCACTCCATACCTGCCCAAGCGTTATAGAAGAATAATTATATGTATTAATCCATACATTACATTAATGTTATTTTTCACAAGAGAATAGATTAACTGGAATTTCAGAAGTTTTCTGAAATAATCGAGTGGAAACCATAGTATTGTTATAAATAACTATGATTCCTCTCAGATACTCAAAGTAGAAAACAGAATCAGAACAACCAGGGGACAAAAGGACATGCTCAAAGGAACTACATTGGCGGTTGGAATTGCCGCATTCTCAATCTCCGCCGCATTCGGTCAGACTTGGAATGTCGACAAGTGGACACCTGCGTATGATTTCTCAAACCCGCCACAAGATGCGAGTTATTCAGCGCTTGGGAAGGCGTCCAAAAAGTGGAACCTTTGCGTCATTTTTCCGCATCTCAAAGACCCCTATTGGGTCGCAACAAACTACGGTGTTGTTTCGCAGGCGCAGAAAATTGGCGTGGCCGTCGATCTTTACGAGGCAGGAGGATATCCCAATCTCGAAAAGCAAAAGCAGCAATTGATGGACTGTGCCGACGGAAATTACGACGCAATTCTATTGGGTACTGTATCGTACGATCAGATGACACCAACAGTCGTCGAAGCATCCAAGAAGAAGCCTGTTTTTGCGACCGTAAATGCGATTTTGCCCGATGGGATATCAGGAATGGCCGCGGTCGATTGGCACGATATGGGCCGCGCGGCCGGCCGATATTTCTCTGAAACTTACCCCACGGGATCAGCCGCCGCCAAGGTCGCTTGGCTGCCTGGACCGGAAACTGCGGGATGGGTAAAGTTCACAGACAAGGGGTTCCGGGAAGTCGTCAAGGATTCTTCTATTGAATTGGTCGCCGTCAAGTACGGCGATACCGGTAAGGACATTCAACAAAAGCTTGTTGAAGACGTTCTCGACGAACATCCTGACCTGGACTATATCGCCGGAAACGCGGTCGCAATTGAAGTTGCGATGAGTGTGGTGCGGCAAAGGGGTCTGAAAGACCAGGTGAAACTGGTCTCGGATTATTTCACCCCGGCCATTTATCGCGGAATTCGTCGCGGCTTGATCTCAAGCGCTCCGACAGACAGCGCGGCGTTGCAGGGGGTGATTTCGGTCGACCAGGCCGTTCGGTCTCTTGAAGGTTCTGTAGAAGCTGACCACGTTGGTCCCGCGATTTTCAACGTCAACAAAGACAATGTGAAATCCTTCGCGCTGGAAGAATCGCTCGCCCCCTCCGACTTCAAGCCGACATTCAAAGTCGACTGAGCCGACATAAAGACAAAGGAGCGTGACGCACGCTCCTTTCTCCGCACAATTTGGGGGTGAATATGAAGGGTCTAACCGTAAGAACCGGCCTGCTGGTGGCATTTGGTGTCGTCACCGCAATGGTCCTCGTTTCATCGGGAACGGGGATGTTTGCATTGCGTTCCATGAACAAGGAACAGGCATCCGTCCTCGACGTCGATATGCCTTCGTCGGAGGCGGCAAAAGACCTCTACGTGAACGGCATCTTGCTTACCAACATGACCGGTATGTTGGATCAGGCACAGAACCTTGAAGAGATTTCCGGCATTGAAGCCTCTCTTCAAGATGCGATGTCAAAAGCCAACGGTGCCTTGAACAAGTTGGGGGAACTTGGCGGTCAGCATGAAGCGAATTCCAACTTGGCGGCAGAAATTGAAGACCTGACCGGAAAACTGAAAACGTACACCGAACTCACCAGGGCGCGTATAACTCTAAGTAATGATAGTAATTTGGTTGAAGAAGAAATAAATTCACACGCGAAAGATCTAATGGACCTTTCTGAAACGCTTGTCGCGAATTCGAAGTCCAGCGTGACAAACTCGGTGTCTACATTGTACGATATCGTTGAAGACAGCAATAATATTGACGCTGTTTTTGCCACTCTCGATGATTTGCTGGACATCAAACTGTTTTACTCGGACGCCATGACAAGCTTCAAGGCGAACGCCCTCGCCGTAGAGCATAGTATTGGTCTGGTGAAGAGCGCACAATCGATTGAAGCGCTGGAGCAGGCCGACAAACAGGTTGAAGCCTTGCTCGTATCTCTGGGCCGGAATGCAGCTAAAATTGATGATCCCGACCGGAAGAAACAGGCCTTGGAAGTTTTGTCTGCAATCCAACCCTTGATGGACAATGGACTGGAAAAGAGCTTTTACTCCATCAATGTCGATCGTATCGAAACGAAAGACGAGATGGCTGCCCTTAAGGCGGGTTTACAAAAAAGCACCAAAGAACTTGAAGAAGCCGTTGTAAATACTGTCGAGACATCCAAGGACAACATCTCCACGGCCAAATCCGATATGACACGACTGACGTCGTTCGCTTTCATGTTGATGATCGTGCTGTCAATCGCATCGGTGATCCTTTCCGCGTCGATCGGCTTCTTCTACGTTGAAAGGCGTGTCGTTAGACGGTTGGTGGCACTGAATCATACCACCCTTTCCTTGTCGCAAGGTGATTTGGGAGCCGTTGTCCCTAAAGTCAGTCGTGATGAAATCGGTCAGATGGCATCCGCCTTGCAGGTATTCAAAGACAACGCGATTGAAGCCGAAAACTTGCGACATCAGCAGTCGGAAGCGAACAAGGTTGAACAGAAACGTCAGAATGACATTTCCAATCTCATCTCCGACTTTGAGAGCAACATCGCAAATTTGATGGAGCAAGCGCAAAATACCGCGAACAGTTTGCGCGAGACTGCCGATGGGCTTGGAAATGTGGCCGAGATGACGACGGAAAAATCAAGCAGTGCATTTGGATCGTCTGAAGAAGCCGCTCAGAACGTTCAGGCGGTCGCAGCAGCTGCCGAGGAGCTATCACAATCGATCAATGAAATACGACAGCAAATCAGGACGACGGGTGAAGTCATTCTACAAGCCGATCAAGACGTAACCACGGCCAATGGCGAAATTGTCGGACTGGCAAACACCGTCGAACGTATCGGAGACGTTGTAAATATTATTACCGATATCGCGGCGCAAACAAACCTCCTTGCGCTTAACGCGACGATCGAGGCCGCACGTGCAGGCGAAGCGGGTAAAGGGTTTGCCGTTGTCGCCACTGAAGTCAAGGCGTTGGCCGACCAGACGTCAAAGGCGACAAGTGAAATCGCTGAACAGATATCCGCGATTCAAGGTTCTACCAGCAACGCGGTCGCTGCAATCGAAAAGATTTCTGCAACCATGAATTCCGTGCGTGACTACTCTGCTGCAATCGCCTCCTCTGCTGAACAGCAAAGTTCGGCGACAAACGAAATTTCGCGAAATGTTCAGGAGGCCGCTCGAGGGACGACGATCGTTGCCACAAACATTCAAAATGTGTCGACGTCGGCCGAAGAAACGAAACAATCCTCAGAACTTGTGAAATCCGCCTCACTCGAGGTTTCGACGACGGCTGATGAGATAAATCAGAATATCAGCAAGTTCCTCAAGTCGGTGCGGGCTGCTTGAGTCATATGAGACCTGTGCGCGGGTTGGTCCGGACGGCCTCTTCAATCGTGTTTCGCTCAATCTGCTGCAAGGGATTGAGGTGAAGCGTGTGGGGCTTGCCGCGAGCAGATCGTTCTGTTCGCGGACGCTCCACTGACCAGCAAAGGTCGAAGCCCTTCTTGAGCCACAACATGGTCTCGAAGCCGGCAACACCGCAGCCCCTACCTCTGAAGAGACAACGCCTCCACAGGTGCTGCGGAGGCGTTGCATTCCGATTGGAGCATGTCGCGTTCATTCGAATTCACGTGACATGGTCTATCCGTTTCTGACGCACGTCTTGTTGCGAAAAACCGGTCCACTTTTTCGCGACGTGCTCTATTGGATCGAATTTGACATTTGAGTCCCGCCTGCGGCTTGCCTCGAATTCAAATTTCAAATTCAAAAGATCCACTAGAAACATATATTTAGCTAGTAGTTTTGAAGATTCCAACATTTGCAAAGTAAGTCGCCGCACGGGGATGCAAATGTTGGAATCAAACCACCAGGGATCGTTGGTTACTTGGCCGGATAGCTGGCCGCTTTCTCACGCAGCTCTTTGATCCGGTCCTGGGAGATGCCCTCCAGAAGGCCGGCCATGTCGGCGGTGGCGTCCTTGAAGGTCGCCAGCTCTTCTGGAGTCGGCTCGTAGACCTTGATGCCGGCGGCATCAAGGTCTACGCGGTGCTTCGCCTCTGCGGTCTCGACGAAGTCAAAGACCTCGGCCAGCGCCTTGATCGAAGCCTCGTTCAGTTGCGCCTGTTGCTCTGCCGACAGGCTGTCCCACCAGGTGGTGGAGGCAAGCGCAAGGCGTGCGGACATGATGACCTTGGCGTCGGTGAAGTTGGTGAAGAGGTCGGCCTGGCCGAAGGCCAGCGGCACGACGGCCGCGTTGACATAGCCGTCAGCGATGCCGGTCTGGATCGCGTTCGGCACTTCGGAGAAAGGAATGACCACGCCGCTAGCGCCCATCATCTCGAACATCTTCAGTTGGTTCGGATCAAGCGCACGCATGCGCAGGTCCGACATGTCGGCCACCGACTTCACTTCATGCTTGTTGTTGAAGATACCCAACTGCCCGCCCGAGGGAACGATGGCAAGGATGCGCATGCCGTCAGCCGCCAGCTTCTCGTTCACCTCGTCCAAATAGCCGGACTGGGTGAAGAAGTTGAATACCTGCCGCGAGGACGCGAAAGTATAGGGAAGCTGCATGACACGCATTTCCGGGACGAACTGGTTCGCCACGGCATAGTTCGACATTGAAACGTCGAGGATGCCGGCGCGGATCTGGTCCAGGCGCTCGTCTTCGCCGCCGATCGAATCGCGCGGGAATTCCTCGGTCTTCCAGCCCATTTCCTTAAGCTGGCCCAGCATGTTGTCGACGTAGCGATAGGTTGCCTGCTTGTCACGGTCGGGCGTGGCATCCAGCGCGACGCCAATGGACTGTGCATGGACAGCACCGACCAGCCCGCTGGTAAGGACCATGGCGGCGATGGTGGGAAGAATAAATTTTTTCACTGGTCACTCCTTCATGTTGGATTCGATTTCTTCTGCGTAGGACGTCTCGCGGGCGAGGACGTTCGGCGAGATCAGAGCGCCGAGGCCGGCCAGCCCGTGCAGCAGGATCAGCCCCACAGCCACCGGCAGCGCCGAGGCCATCCATGCGGTCGAGACCTCGAGCCCCTCCGAGGTGCGACCGACCTGCCGCTCCACGTAGGGCAGCGCGAAATAGAGCACCGGCGCAAAGAAGACCCAGGACCCGATAAAGCGGGCCACGACCTGCACTTTCTGGCGCCATATCACCTGGGCCGGGGGATGCACCATGGCCGGATCGGCATGGGTATGGAACGCGCAGGAGGCGCCGAGCAGCCCGCCCCAGACCATCAGCCAGCGGGCCAGCTCCTCGGTCCAGAACGGTGGGGAGGCAAAGAGGTAGCGGGCCACGACCTGCAGCATCATCACCGCCAGCATCCCCAGGAAACAAAAGGCGGCGCCGCGGCGGGCGATCCTGTTCAGCAATCCGGAGAGGGCATAGAGCGCGTCGACGGTCTTGATCATCTTTCGCACCTTAATTGACAAAGCCGATCAGGCGGGGAAGCAGGAGGCTGATATCGGGCACGAAGGTCAGCACCGTCAGCACCACCAACTGCACCAGCAGGAAGGGGGCGGCGGCGCGGGCGATCGACCAGTAGGGCGTACCCGAGACAGTCGAGACCACCAGAAGAGCCGCGCCGAAGGGCGGCGTGACGATGCCCAAGGTCAGGTTGACCACGATCACGATCCCCAGGTGCACCGGGTCCATACCCATGGCCAGCCCCGGCGGCACCAGCAGTGGCACCAGCAGCGCCAGCGCCACGGGCACTTCAAGGAACATGCCGGCCACCAGGAAGACGGCGTTCAGCAGCAGCTGGTACTTCCAGCCCTCGAAACCGAGGTTGATCAGCATCTGCGCCAGCTTGGAGGGAATCTGCTCGATCCCTGCGAGATAGCCGAAGATCGCCACAGCCGAGAGCAGAATGAAGATCGAGCCGGACAGGATCGCCGTCCGCTCGAGGCTTTCGAACAGCTTGCCGAAGGTCATTTCGCCATAGAACACGCCGGCCAGGATCGCACAGCAGACAGCGACTCCCGCAGCCTCGGTGGGTGTCATGACGCCAAAGACGATGCCAGACAGGATGATGGCTGGGATGACGGTGGCAGGCAGCGCATAGACGAACCGGCGACCCAGTTCCCGCAGCGGGATGCGCTCGCCGCTCGGGTGGTCGTAGCGGTGCGCCATCCAGGCGTTGGCGATGAACAGCGCCAGCGCCATGAGCAGGCCCGGCAGGATACCGGCCACGAATAGCGCCGCGACCGAGGTGTTCATCAGCGCCCCGTAGAAGATCATCACGATCGAGGGCGGGATGATCGGTCCGATCACGGAGGACGCCGCGGTGATCGCCCCGGCATAGGACGCGCTGTAGCCCGCCTTGCGCATTGCCGGCACCAGCGTATTCGACACCGAGGCCGCATCCGCCATCGCGGACCCGGAAATGCCCGCGAAGAAGACCGAGGTCAGGATGTTCACGTGCCCGAGGCCACCCTTGAGCCGTGCCATCATGCCCATCGACAGGTTCAAGAGGGCGCGGGTCACCCCGCCGCGGTTCATGATCTCGCCCGCGAGGATGAAGAGCGGCATCGACATGATCGAAAAGAGATCGACATGCGCGATGATCCGCTGCGGCGCCGCAGCGAGGAAACGCAAGCGGTCGGCCGCGACGAAGGACAGGATGGAGGCGGCACCGATCAGGTGCGCCAGCACGGCCCCGCCGAGAAGCAGGAAGATCGAAAAAATCAGGATCGCGATAGCCGCCATTGTGGCTCCGATTTCAGCAGGTGGTCGTCATCTGGTTGCCTTGAAGGCTTGAACAGCGTTGCACTTACATTGTACAGTGGTCAATAATTTATTGTACGCCGGCCAATTATATGGTCATATTTCCTCGCGGATATGACCAAAACGCCAGACAATCGCACATTTTTTGTGCACTCATCCGGGGCTGAGATTGGAAGAAGATCAGAAAATCGGGCAAAAGCCTCGTGGGCGCGCCACGATGGCCGGCTTGACCGGTGTGGGAACCATTGTCGCCACGGCCCGCCAGATTGACGAGACAGACCTCGCCGTCTTCAGCATCCGCGATCTTGCGCGCACGCCTGGCGTCTCGTCCGGCAACATCTCCTGGCACGTCGGCGACGCGCAGGAGGATTTCTTCGCCGCGATCTCCGTCTCGATCACCATGTCCGTCTCCAGGAACCTCGCCTCTGGCAGGGACGGGCAGAAACGGCTGCGCTCGGTTTTTCGCTTTTTCCGCGACAATGTGCGCGACCGCGCCAACATCACACACCCTGCTCGGAGCCCGGCCCGGCCTCGGGGTCAGCTTCGGCCACGGTTACCAAGGTTCTGCCCGGGGTCGCACCACCTCGGCCCTGCTAGCCGACGCGCCCAGCCCTCCTCACAACTCGCCTGACAGAAGTCCCAAGGAAACCCGCAATGCCCTCCTCCCAGATCGATAGCCTGCATTCCGCCGCGCTCGAGCGTTACCGGGCGCGCAATCCCGGCAGCCTTGCCGCATTGGAGCGCGCCCGCAAGGTCCTGCCCGGTGGCAACACCCGCAGCTCTCTCTGGAACGGGCCCTTCCCGCTCTGCATCGAGGGCGGAGAGGGGTGCCGCATCCGCGACGTGGATGGCCATGTCTATGTCGACATGCTGGGCGAATTCACTGCCGGGCTCTTTGGCCACTCCTCGCCGCTGCTGGCCAAGGCCCTGGCCGATGCGCACGCGCGCGGCATCAACCTCTCCTCGCATACGCCCTACGAGGTGGAACTGGCCGAGCGCCTCTGCGCGCGCTTCCCCTCGCTGGAGCTCGTGCGCTTCACCAACTCCGGAACCGAGGCGAACCTGATGGCACTGACCGCTGCGCGGCTGGTCACCGGGCGGCCCCGCATCGTGGTGTTCGAGGGCGGCTATCACGGCGGTGTGCTGACCTTTGGCCACGGCGTTTCGCCGGTGAACGTGCCTTTCGACTTTGCCTGCCTTCCCTATAACGACCACGACGCGGCCGAGGCGGAATTTGCCGCCAATGGCGCGCAGATCGCTGCGGTGCTGATCGAACCGATGCAGGGTGCGGGCGGCTGCCGCCCTGCCGATCCGGCCTTCCTGCAATCCCTGCGCGACCTCAGCCGCGAGGCCGGCGCCTTCCTCATCTTCGATGAGGTCCAGACCGCGCGGATGTCGGTCGGCGGCGCGCAGGCCCGTCTCGGCATCACCCCCGACATGACCACCGTCGGCAAGTTCTTCGGGGGCGGCCTCGCCTTCGGCGCCTTCGGCGGCACCCGCGAAATCATGGAACGCTTCGACCCGGCCCGGCCCGATGCACTGCCCCACGCGGGCACTTTCAACAACAACAGCCTGACCATGGCTGCCGGAGTTTGCGCGCTCGACAACTACCTGGGCGCCGAAGCGCTGGAGGCGCTCTTCGCGCGCGGCGAGGCGCTGCAGCAGGACATCACCCGCGTCGTGAAGGAGACCGGCCTGCCTTTCGTGGTGACCGGCATGGGCTCTATTATGAACATCCACCCTCGGACCGGTCTCGGGGCCGAGGCGGACCGCAAGATCCTGCAGTTGCTGCACCTGACACTGCAGGAGCGTGGCTACTACATCGCTGCGCGCGGCCTCATGGCTTTGTCGCTGGCGGTGGGTGACGACGAGATCTCCGGCTTTCTCGACGCACTCGCCGGGGGGCTGGACGGGCTGGTCCCGGACACGACGTTCGGCACCCCGATTGCGAAAGCTCCCGTCCGATGACACCCGAAGACCTCAAGGGCAAGGTGCAGACGGTAACCGGCCTCGTCGATCCCGCGACGCTAGGACCGACCCTGATGCACGAACACCTCTTCATCGACCTCAATCCGCCCGCCTTTCGCTGCAGCGATCTGCCCGAGGGCGTGAGCGACGCGGCGATCGACCTCTGCAACTGCTTCCGTGCGGCCTATGGGCAGGGGCATTTCACCGACAACTACCGGATTGACGACTTTGCGGTGGTCAAGGCCGAGATCGAGGAGATGTATCGCGCCGGTGGCCGCACCGTGGTCGACCTGACCGTGGGTGGGCTGGGGCCGCGCCCGCTGCTGCTGCGCCGTATGGCGGAAGAGACGCAGGTGGCCCTGGTCATGGGGTGCGGTCACTACGTGGAGGAATACCAGCTGGCCGAGACCGCCGGGATGACGGTCGATCAGCTTGCCGCGCAGATCACCGGCCAGATCCTCGACGGGGCCTGGGGCACCGATGTGCGCGCGGGCATCATCGGCGAGATCGGCTGCCAATCGCCCTGGACCGACCGCGAAAAGCGCGTGATGGACGGCGCCGTCGAGGCGATGAAGGCGACCGGCGCTGCGCTCAACGTCCATCCGGGCCGCGAGGCCACCCAGCCGCAGGAAGTCGCCGACTACGTTCGCGCCCGTGGCGGCCGGATGGAGCGGCTGA
Organism: uncultured Roseibium sp.; assembly: GCF_963675985.1. NCBI lineage: Bacteria > Pseudomonadati > Pseudomonadota > Alphaproteobacteria > Hyphomicrobiales > Stappiaceae > Roseibium > uncultured Roseibium sp. The sequence continues at coordinate 113,499 of NZ_OY780956.1, forward strand.
TCCTGTCGCATATCGACCGGACCATCTTTGACGAGGACATCCTGTTCCGGCTCGCCGACACCGGCTGCATGATCGAATACGACCTGTTCGGCTGGGAAACGAGCTACTACTGGCCCAACCCCGGCATCGACCTGCCCAATGACGCGGTGCGGGTCCAATGGCTGCGCAAGCTGGTAGAGCGCGGCCACCTCGACCAGATCCTGATCAGCCATGACATCTGCACCAAGGGCCGGCTGGAGCGCTTCGGCGGCCACGGGTTCCAGCATATCTTCGCCAATGTGGTGCCGCTGCTGCTGCGCCGCGATTTCGACCAGGCGGAGGTTGACCGCATTCTCGTCGCCAACCCCGCCCGCCTGCTCACCTTCCACTGAAAGACGCATGACCATCGGCCACTCCCTCCCGCTGGCACTGGCGATTCTGCTGTCCGCTGGTGCCTTCGCCGGTCTCATCTCCGGTCTGCTCGGCATCGGCGGCGGCATCTTCATGGTGCCGGTCCTGCTGCTGATCTTCCACGGGTTCGGTGTGCCCGACACGATAATCATGCAGCTTTGCGTCGGCACTTCGACAGCGACCATCGTCGCGACCTCGCTGCGCTCCGTCTGGTCGCACCACAGGCGCGGCGCGGTAGAGACCGCCATCCTGCGTGCCTGGGCCCCCTGGCTGGCTGGCGGCGCGGTGCTGGGCGTGCTGACCGCCACAGGGTTGAAATCCGACACACTGATGCTGGTCTTCGGGACGCTGGCGGCGCTGATGGGAATCTACATGGCCATCGGCAACCCCGACTGGCGCCTTGGAGACAGTCACCCGGGCGTCCGCATCCATGGACCTTATGCCGGGCTGATGGGCTTTGTCTGCGCCATGATGGGGATCGGCGGCGGCACCTTCGGGGTGCCGATGCTCACGGCCTACGGCACCCCGGTGAACCGCGCCATCGCCACCTCGGCGGGGTTCGGGCTGCTGATCTCCCTGCCCGCCTCGGTCACCTACCTGCTCGCCCGGCCCGACACGACGGGGCTGCCGCCCCTGACGTTGGGTCTGGTAAGCCTGCCGGCCTTCGCCTGCATCGTGGCGATGACCTTCATTACCGTCCCCATTGGCGCGCGGCTGACCCATGTGCTACCTGCCGGTGTCCTGCGACGGATCTTCGCCCTTTTCATCATTTTTGCAGCCGTCAACATGCTGCGCAAAGCCCTGTCCTGAAGGAGACGCCTCATGGCCAAACCGCTGCCCACCGACCCGGCCGACCTCGGCGCGCTCGACGCCCGACGGCTGATCGCCCGCAAGGTCCTCTCGGCCGAGGAACTTGCCCAGGCCTGCATCACCCGGGTCGAAGCCGTCGATCACGCCATCAACGCCCTGGTCGCCCGCGACTTCCCCGGTCTGCTCGAAGGCGCCCGCGCCGCGGACCAACGCACCGCGAGGGGCGAGGCGCTCGGGCCGCTGCACGGCCTGCCCTTCGGCGCCAAGGACATGATCGACGTCAAGGGACTGCCCACCACCTTTGGCTCGGAACTGTTCCGCAACAACATCGCCACCCGCGACGATGCCATGGTTGCCGCCATGCGTGACGCAGGTGCGATCCCCGTGGGCAAGACCAACAACCCGGAATGGAGCGCCGGCGGCAACACCCGCAACCGGGTCTATGGCGCCACCGCCAACCCCCACGATCTGACCCGGAGTTGCGCGGGATCCTCCGGCGGCTCTGCCGCGGGCCTCGCGGCGGGTTACTTCCCGCTGGCCACCGGGTCGGACACTGGCGGCAGCCTGCGCAACCCCGCCGCCTTCTGCGGCGTCGTCGGCTATCGCCCCTCGCCGGGCGTGGTGCCCGGAAACACCCGGGGCGTCGGTTACTTCCCGCTCTCCACGGCCGGCCCTATGGCGCGATCGGTTGCCGATACCGCGCTGATGCTCTCGGTGCTTGCACGGCCTGACATGCGCGACCCCTATACCGCTGTGGTCCGCGGCCGCACCGCCTGGAACCCCGCCGATTTCGCCAGCCTGCCCCGCTGCGACTTGTCCTCCCTCAAAGTAGCCTTCACCGAGGACTTCGGCTTTTCCCCGACCGAGGGGATCATCCGAGACCACTTCCGCAAGGTCGTGCCGCAGATCGCGCCTTTCTTCGGCCAGTCGGACGAGGGCAGCCCGGACTGCACCGACGCCGACCGTATCTTCTCGGTGCTGCGCGGGCTCCTCTTTGTCGGCATGCACGGCAAGCGGATGGACGAACATCCCGAGCAGGTCGGTCCCAACGTGACCGAGAACGTCCACGAAGGCCGCAGCTTCACCCCCGATGACATCGCCGAGGCCCTGACGATGCAGGGGGCCTATTACCAGCGCTGGCAGGCGTGGTTCGAGACCCACGACGTCGTGATTTCGCCCGCCGTCACCATCAGCCCCCGCGACTGGCACGAGCTGTTTCCAGCGGAAATCGACGGCGTGGCGACCAGCAGCTACTACCACTGGCTCGCCATGGCTTACGCCTCTACCATTGCGGGCCACCCGTCGATCACCATCCCCTGCGGAACCGATGTAAACGGCATGCCCTTCGGGCTGCAGATCGTCGGGCGTCGCTACGACGATCTCGGCGTCCTCGCCGTCGCCGCCGAACTGGAGGCGATCATCGCCGGTATCTCCGACTTGGCCCCGCGGGCGCCCGACCTCAATCTGCTCCGGACCGCCGGTCCCCTGAGCGCGGTCGAAGGCTTCCTCAGCCTGTGATGGACTGAACGAAACGGTGATGCTGGGTCAACGCCTTACGAGTGCGCATCCGGCATTCTCGGAGTGATCAGGCCGTAATTCCAGCCGCGCACTTCCAATGTGCGATCGCCCTGAGGCGATGCAGATTGGGAATTGCCAACCTGTTGAAAGCTCACACCTAGAGCACGCCCGGTGGTACAGGATCAGCAGCGCCCCGCGGACCGGCCGCGCGATAACGCAGCCCGTCAACCAGCAGCGCGACAAGCCGGCGAGCGGCTGATGAATTTCCATCGCTTGACGGCATGCACAGGCCCGCCACCGCTCGCAGGAGATCATACGGATTTGCGTCCGGCCTGATTTCTCCGGCGATGACGGCGGCATTGAGCAACCTTTGCAGCGCAGGCTCGAACCGGCTGTCGAAATAGGCCGGCAAGGCCTCAAACGCCGGGTCGCCCGAATGCAGGGCGGCAGCCAGTCCGCGCTTGGCAACGATGAAGTCGACATAGCGTTGCATCCAGCGGTCGAGTGCTTCTCCCGGAGGAAAGGCTTCCGCAAGACTGGCCGCGGCGTCCGCGCACGCGTCAACCTCACTGCGAAACACCGCTGCAATCAGATCGGAGCGCTGCGGAAAATTGCGGTAGATCGTACCGACGCCAACCCCTGCCTTTTCGGCGATCTCACGCATTGGAGCCTCGACCCCGGATGTCGCGAACACGTCCCGAGCGGTGCGCACCAGTGTCTCGATGTTGCGCTGCGCATCTGCGCGCACGGCCCGTTCCGACGATTTGCCAGACATGGATTCTCCCATTTCGCCAATCAACGCTTGTAAAGCGGAACAATGTTCCGTATACAGACGGAAGGATGTTCCGCTTAATACGTCGCCGGGCGTAAAAAGGCCAGCAAAGAAACAAGGGGGACTTCATCATGTCGGACGAACGCGTTGCTCTCGTAACTGGTGCTACTCAAGGGATCGGACTCCAGATCGCCAAGGATCTGGTCGCAAAAGGACTGACTGTGATCGCCGGCGCGCGCGACTTTGAAAAGGGCGAGCAGGCGGCGCAGGAAATTGGCGGGCGAGCCCACGCCATCCAGCTCGACGTCACGGATGAAGCATCGATCGCTCAGGCGGCCGCTCTCATCCGCACCCGGTTCGGTCGACTTGATATCCTGATGAACAATGCCGGGATTTCTCGGGCGAAGCCGAACCAGGAGTTCGCGGAAGCCGTCAGGACAAACTTGCTCACGGACGCGCCGCTTGCCGATATCCGCACCGTGTTCGAGACCAATGTGTTCGGCGTGATTGCCGTGACGCAGGCAATGCTTCCTCTTCTGCGCGAGTCGCCTGCGGGCCGCATCGTCATCACCGGGAGTTCTGGCGCATCGCTGACGCTCAACTCTGACCCAGCCAATCCGCACCGGCGGATGTTCGGCAATTACTCCGTGTCAAAGGCAGCAGCACACGCGGTGATGCTGGCATTCGCGCTGGCGCTCGAAGGCACCAACATCAAGGTCAACGCCGCCTGCCCCGGTTTTACCTCGACCGCGCTCAACAACTTCAACGGCACGCGTAGCGTGGAAGAAGGCGCACGCGAGCCTGTGCGGCTTGCCCTGATCGGCGACGACGGGCCAACCGGAACTTTCTCGGACGAAAACGGTCCGGTGGCCTGGTAAACGCCCGGACCTGAAGAGTGTTTCTGCCGCACAAACCTGCTCCGCAACGAACTCGAAGGATATCGAATGCGAGTTTTTCTGACCGGAGCGACCGGCTTCATCGGGTCGGCGATCGTGACCAACCTGCTCAACGACAAACGCGAGGTTCTCGGGCTTGCTCGGTCGGAAAAATCTGCCGATGCATTGCGGCAAGCCGGCTGCGACGTCCTGCGGGGCGATCTCCGCGACCTGGAGAGCTTGCGCCGTGGCGCAGAGCAGGCCGACGCCGTCATTCACACGGCCTTCGATCATGATTTCTCACGCATGGCTGACAATTGCGAGATGGACCGTATCGCGATCGAAGCGATGGGCGGCGCTCTTGCCGGCTCGAACAAGAGGTTCATCGCCACGTCGGGCCTGCCGCCCCTTATGGGGCAGGTTTCGACCGAGACCGACATTTTACCGGCAGGCGCGCATGGCATGCCGCGCGTTTCGGAGCAAGTGGCGATGGCGCTGACAGACAGCGGCGTCAGCGTGTCGGTCATCCGGATGGCGCAGGTCCACGACCGGAACCGGCAGGGATTTGCATCCTACCTGATGGATCATGCGCGCAAACACGGTGTTTCGGCCTATGTAGGCGACGGACAAAACCGCTGGCCGGCGGTTCATCGACGGGACGCCGCCCGGCTTTACAGCCTTGTCCTCGACAATGGCGCGAGCGGAGAGCGCTACCATGCGGTCAGCGAGGAAGGTGTTGCGGTCAGTTACGTCGCCGAAGCGATCGGCAAACGGCTGGATGTGCCGGTGAGGTCGCTTTCCGAAGAAGATTCGGCAGGCCACTTCGGCTGGCTTGATCGGATTGCGAGAATGGACCTTCCCGCATCCAGTGTCCTGACAAGGCAAAGCCTGAATTGGCACCCCCTGCAGAAGACCGACCTCATCCAGGGCATTCTGGCGTCGGTCTGAACGAAAGGCGTGACTGATACGGCGCCGCGGCGGCTCAGTCGGCCAATCGCGCCTGCAGGTCGCTCAAAAGCCAGCGGCCGGCCGGGCCAGGCACGCGATCGGCGAGATGCGCCGCGTAAATCGTCAACGGATCGGTATTCCCTCTGGTATCGTCATCAAGCGTGAGCCTGACCAGCCGGCCTGCATTCAGATGCTCCTGCACAAGATACTCGGGCATCCGACACCATCCAAAGCCCGCGAGCAGGAAATCCATGCGCCGTCCAAGATCGACGAACCGCCACGGAGCCGAGCCGGTCAGGCCGTAGTTCGATCCATCCCGGTCCGCCGGATCGGATAGAACAAGCTGGACATGGGTCTCCAGATCGACGCGGCTCGCCGGACGACCTAGGGTCGCCAGGGGATGATCCGCTGCAGCCACGGGCAAGAGATTGATCCGGATGAGCGGTGTCGCCATCACATCCTCCGGCGCGTCGGGCAGCAGCAGGCAAAGGGCAAGCGATACATCGCCTGCGCGCAAACGACGGAGCGCGCCTCCAAGTCCTTCGGTCGAGAAGCTGATCTGCAGTTGTGGATGGGTCGCGTGCAGCGCGCGAAGGCTTCCGATCAGGGGTGCGGTGGGGACCAACGGATCGATGGCCAGTGCCAGTTCCGCCTCCATCCCTTGGCGTGATCCTGCGGCCACGGCCTCGAAACGGGCAGCGCTTGCCAGTACCATTCGCGCTTGCTGCACCAGGATCCGGCCCGTGTCCGTGAGCTGCGGTCGGTGACCGCTCCGGTCGAAGAGCGTAATCCCCTGGTTCGCTTCCAGCGTGGCGACGGTCTGACTGATGGCGGATTGCACCCGTGCCAGTTTACGGCCAGCGGCGGAAAAACTGCCGGTGTCGGCAATCGCGACCAACACGCGCAGTTGATCAAGGCTCAGCGTTGAAATCAAAACTATCACCTGATGTGATGGAAATCATCGGATTTATATCACTCCCGCTGAATAGCCGGAAGCCCTATCCTCTTTGTCATGCTCCCATCAGGAAAAGGAATGTGGCATGATCAGACTTCTCGTTGTTGAAACCAGCCCGCGCGGCAACGACTCGGTGTCGCGCAGCATGACGAAACGCTACCTTGCGGAATGGCAGGCGCTGAACCCGAACGGCAAGATCGTCCGTCGTGACCTTGCCGATGAGGCGCTTCCCCACGTCACAATGCCGTGGCTTACGGCCTATTTTACACCGCCCGACGCACAGACAGCGGAGATGAAGGCACAGTTGGGGCTTTCCGATACACTTGTTCGGGAACTTCTGGACTGCGACGAGCTTGTCATCGCCACTCCGGTCTACAACTACAACATTCCCGCCGCGCTCAAGGCGTGGGTTGACCATATCGTGCGCAAAGGCCTGACGCTCGGGTTCGATGGTAGCGGCCTGGTCACCGCGAAAAAGGCCACGTTGCTGATCGCCTCGGGCGGCGAATATGGTGAGAGCTCACCGATCAGGGACCGTGACATCGCCACTCAATATCTCAGGATGATCCTGCATGTGCTCGGGATCGAAGATATCAAGGACGTCGCCGGCGGCGGTGCCAAGAATGTGGATCTCGGGGAAATCAGCATGGAAGACTTCGTCGGCAGACTCGAGATGCAGCCCAGTGAGAAGGTTTTGGCTTGAACTTTCGCCAGCAGGCGTCTGGTTTGTCTTTCTATCTGCGGCGAAAGTTCGCTTTTCTTTTTTCGAGAAATGCTGACAGGCCTTCGGCGGCTTCGTCGCCAAACCGGGCATGATTGATCGCACGCGCCTCGATGGCGAGCTGGCTTGCCAGATCATTTGAAGCGGCAATGCGAATAAGCTCCTTGATATTCCTCGTTGCTTCCGGCGGTCCCGCGGCTATCGCACTCGCCAACTCAAGAGACGAACCCAGCGCTTTTCCTGCCGAACAACAGCTGTTGATCAAGCCTGCGGCGTGGAGGCGTGGTGCAGTGACCGGCCTTCCCAGCATGCAGATTTCGCTGACGAGCTGGTGCGGAAGGGCGCATGTGAGGAAATGCGTCGCACCGCCATCAGGGCTCAGGCCAACCCTCACATAGGCGGCCGTAAAACGAGCGTCTTCGCTGGCAACAATCATGTCGCACGCGAGGCAAAGCGAAAAGCCCGCTCCTGCCGCGCCGCCCTCGACGGCCGCAATGATGGGTATGGAGCTATGGGTGACGGACAGGATCAGGGCGTTCAGCTTGTCGGTGTTGCCGGTCACTGCGCCGAGTGTGGAGGCCCCGCTGGCTTTGAGTGCATTGACGTTTCCGCCGGAGGAAAAAAAGCCATTGGCCCCGGTCAGGACAATCGCGCCAATATCAGGGGCCCGTTCGGCATCCACGATGTGTGTCTGCAGAACGGGATAGACGTCGGGGCCTATGGCGTTCCGGGTCTCGGCGCCATCGAGGGTCAGAAGCAGGATGTTGCCCCGCTGTTCGCTCACTACCCTGGTCGATGAGTTGGTCACACCGCTTCCTTTCGTTGAAGTCAAACCGTCCGGGTCAGAGGTATCTTCGAGCCCGCCAGTCAGTCACGAGGGCTGGCTTCTCGTTGCCCTCGATTTCCACTTGGACCGCGAACACGGTCTCGATAACGGCTGGCTTCACCTCGGCCACGCGGGAAAGTGTGAACCGCCCCCTTACGCGGCTGTCGACCGGGACAGGAGAAATGAACCGCACCCTGTCGAGGCCGTAGTTCACGTTCACCTTGACACCCTCGATGCGCGGGAGCTTCTGCATCATCTCGGCAATCATGGAGAGGGTTAGAAATCCGTGCGCGATCGTCTTGCCGAAGGGTCCATGCCGAGAACGTTCGGGATCGGTGTGGATGTACTGATGGTCACCCGTGCACGCGGCAAACTGGTTGATCCGCTCCTGCGTCACGGTGATCCAGTCCGAGAGACCGATCTCCTGCCCCACGCGAGCCTCGTACTCGGCACGCGGGATGTATTTCACTCCACGATCAGGCATCGACGAAGAGGTCCAACGCAAGCGCCTCGCCCTCGGCATCGTGCCGGTAGCCGTCGAACTCGGTAACGCCGCAGGACCGGAGATAAGTCTCATCCAGTAGAGTCTGCCCCGTCAACTCGCCGGGAGGTGTGGACAGGATCCGGCAGGCGGCGTCCGCGACAATTTGTGGAGTGCGAGACCGGGCAAGGTATTGCGTGCCGACCTCGAATTCCACGGCAGCGGTAGCAATCGTGGTACGGGGCCACAGAGTATTGACGCTGATCCGACGTTCCCTGAATTCCTCGGCCATCCCCAGCGATAGCAGCGTCATGCCGTATTTAGTTACGGTATAAGGTGCATAGCGGCCAAGCCAGTCGGGAGAGAGGTTGAGCGGCGGGGCTAGGCTAAGGATATGCGCGTTGTCCGATTTCTCGAGGAGGCCAAGTGCCGCCTTTGAGCAGGCGAGAACTGCTCGGGTGTTGATCGTATGGATCAGATCGAAGCGCTTCATCTCGAGGTCGGCTGCGCCTTCCAGCCGAATGGCTCCTGCATTGTTGACGAGCGCGTCCAACCGGCCGAATTCGCTGTCAATTGCGCGCATTACGGCGTCGATAGATTGATCGTCGCGTACGTCCAGCCGTAGGGGAAGCGTCACGCCGCCACGCCGGCGAACCTCTTCCGCCACAGTGTGAATTGTTCCCGGGAGCTTGGCGTGAGCAGTATCGGATTTCGCTGCGATGACCACGGCGGCGCCTTGCTCCGCCGCCGTCAGGGCGATCTGACGCCCGATCCCCCTGCTCGCTCCCGTGATCAGAACGACCCTGTTTTTCAGAGCGCTTGTCATCGGCGCCTCCTCTTCCCCATTTTGTGCGCATCATAGAGTGAGACAATATATTAGATCAATAGATAAAATAATTTGAATTATAAGAACGATATGATAGTTGAATTTGAGAAATAAGGGAGTTGAGACGTGACAGATACCTTAGGTAAAGGTCCACTCGCGGGTCTTCGCGTGCTGGACATAGCCACGATCATTGCGGGCCCGATGGCGGCGACGATGATGGCCGATTTCGGTGCGGAGGTCGTAAAGCTGGAGCTTCCGGGCGTCGGCGACGGATTACGCGGGTTCCCGCCGCTCAAGGAAGGCAAGTCGCTGTGGTGGAAGGTCACGAACCGTGGAAAATATTTCGGAACCCTCGACCTGCGCCGGGAGGAAGGCAAGGAGCTGTTTCTACGCCTCGTCGCGCAAAACGATGTGCTGGTCGAAAATTTTCGTCCGGGAACCCTGGATCGATGGGGGCTGGATATCGATACGCTGTGGAAGGCGAACCCGAAGCTCGTGATCCTGCGTCTCAGCGGTTTCGGACAGGACGGCCCCTACCGCGAGCTATCGGGATTGGCTCGCATCTTCGAGGCAATGGGTGGGCTCACCGCAATCTCCGGCGATGCCGACAGAGCGCCGATGCACACCGGCTATCCGATCGGCGATCCGATAGGAGGGCTGTTCGGAGCCTTCGCGGTCATGGCAGCGCTATGGCGTGTGGCACAGGGGGACCAGCAGGGGGAAGAGATCGACCTCTCCCTGACCGAGGCGTTGCTTCGCATCATTGAGGTGCTCGCGATCGAATACGATCAGCTGGGCGCGGTGCGTGAACGGGCAGGCAACCGCAATGCGTATTCGGCACCATCCGATGTCTATCTCACCTCCGATAAACGCTATGTGACAGTGGCCGGCAGCACCGCGCGCACTTTCGCAAACAATGCCCGCGCGATCGGGCGCCCGGATTTGATCGACGACCCGAGATTTCGCGACAACACGTCGCGTGTGGCAAACGTCGAAGAACTGGATCGCGTCTTTGGCGGCTGGATTGCCTCCCACACCCAGAAAGAGGCTGTTGCCGCGTTCCGGGCTACCGGCGGAACGCTTGCGCCGATCTATTCCATCGATCAAATCTTCGCAGACGAGCAGTTCATTGCGCGCGGCGCGATCGCACAGGTTGAGGACGAGGATTTCGGAAGTGTGCGGATGCAGGGCCTCGTGCCCAGGTTTCTCAGGAACCCAGGTCAGATCCGCTGGGCTGCGAAAGGTATCGCAGCGGACAACAATTACGTTTATAAAACCCTTCTGGGTCTCGACGACTCGGAGATCGAGCAGTTGGTGGCAAAAGGGATCATATGAAGGCGGCGACGGGGCGGGAATTGCTGGCGGGTGAACAGAAAGCGGGGCTGGCCGGCGAACTTGACACATCCATTTCGTCAACGCTGATGCGCGGCATAGAGATCTTGCAGTGCTTCTCTGTGGCCGAGCAGGAACTGTCCAATTCCGAAATCGCGCGCCGTATGGGATTGAAGCGTCCGACCGTTTCGCGCCTGTGTAAGACACTTCTCCATCTGGGCTACCTGCGCAAGACACAGACGGGGGCGTTTCGCCTCGCACCGCGGCTGCTTTCTCTGAACTACCCCGTCCTTGCGACGATGCCGTGGCGCCACAACGTTGGTGGCCCGATGCGTGAAATGGCCGAGATGTGTTCGGGCAACGCCTCGGTCGGCGTCATGTCGGGAGACTCCTTTGTCCACGTCCAGACAGCGGGTCTTCCGCCCGGCTGGCCGCACGTTCCCGACATCGGCCAATCTGGCCCGCTTCACCATTCCGCGCTCGGCTGGTCCATTCTCTCGATGCTCCCCTCCAAGGAGTACGATACCAAGATCGCGGAAATCCGCGCGATCCACGGGCAAGACTTCGAAGAATCCCGTTCGGTGATGGAAGCAGCCATTGCTCGCTGCCATACCCAGGGCTTCTGCGTGTCGTACGGTGACTGGCGGCCGGAACTGGTCGCTGCCGGCGCGCCCATCGGACGGACCGAAGACGGCCTGTTTGTTGCTATCGCTTGCGCGGTGCCAAGCTATCGCGCGGTAACCGAGTATTTCGAAACAGACTTCGGTCCGCGCCTCGCCGAGGCCGCTGCGTCCATGCGCCTTTCAGGCGTCTTTCAGCTTCCTCCACGCCTCGCCTGACATCCAGGACGGTTACAAGCTGCGCGCGGGCGTTCGCCCGCAGTCCTAAGTTTGCCTAAATTAATAATTTGATTATATCGAACGATATAAAAAATTTGACAAATAAATAGAAAAGATTTGAAGGCGCGCCATTCATGTGCAAGGGTGCGGGTGGTGTCGGCGCCTCGAAGCGCTGGGAACCAGGGGAGGAAATAATGCAGAAATTCATTTACGTGGCCGCGATGTGCGTGGCTGCGACCGCCGTCAACGCCGCCGATTTCGAACTGCCGAAGCAGCTTGCCTGGACTGCTTACGGAACCGGATCCGCAGGGTATAACGAGGCTGTCGCCATCGGTGCAGCTCTCCAGGACGAGGCCGGAATCAACTTGCGGATTCTACCGGCCGGCAACGATGTCGCGCGAATGGAACCGCTGCGGCAGGGCAAGGTCCCCTTCTCCCTCAACGGTATCGGGGTCTATCTTGCCCAGGAAGGTGTGCTGGACTTCGGAGGAGAATCCTGGGGGCCGCAAAAGATCCGCCTGCTTGGCACCAACTCCGGCGGCGGCGTCGCCATGTCGGTCGGTGTCGCACGCGCGGCCTGCGACGAGGTGGGCAAGCCGGGCTGTAAGAGCTTCACTTATGCCGATATCAAAGGGCTCCGCGTCGCATCCATCAAGGGCGCGCCCGCGCTCAACACGAACACTTCGGCGTGGCTGGCCTATGGCGGGCTGACGTGGGACGACGTCGAGGTCGTCGAGTTCGGTGGTTTCGGCGCTGCGTGGAAGGGCATGGTTGACGGCACCGTCGACGTTGCGTTCTCATCCACTAACTCAGGTGTGACCTATGAAGCGGCGTCGAGTCCGCGCGGTCTCTACTGGCCTCCGTTTGATCCGTCAGACGATGCGGCATTCAAGCGGCTTACCGACGTCGCTCCTTACTATATCAAGTCCCGCGGGACGGTCGGTGCGAACATTGACGGTACTAATGGCCGGGACATGGCCGCTTTTCCTTATCCGATCCTCATCGCGCTCGACACCACCGACGAGGATCTCACCTATAACATGACCAAGGCGATGTTCGATCTTTTGCACGCCTATTCCGGCAAGGCCCCGGGTATCGAAGGCTGGGCGATAAAGTTCCAGCAACTTGAATGGGTAATCCCGTACCACGCCGGCGCAGTCCGCTACTACAAAGAGGCCGGCGTCTGGACCGAGGAGGCGCAGAAGCACAACGACATGCTTCTAGCCCGTCAGGATGCGCTGGCTGCCGCATGGGAAGCGCTCAAGGCCACCGCACCAGACGACTGGGATGCGGAATGGAAGGAAAAGCGACGCAAGGCTTTGAAAGCCGGCGGCTTCCAGGTGGCCTTCTGAGTTGACCGGGCGGGATGTGGAGCCCTCCCGATTGTCCCTCGGCAAATAAGGCATGAGCACTTAGATGAGCGATGGTGTGAACAATGGCCTGGTCACAAGGCTTCTCAATGACGAGATCGTCAGCGAGACACTTAGGTTTTCAGGAGTAGCCCGGTGGTACATCGGGATCGCCACGACAGCGGCGATCCTGCTTGCTATCAATCAGCTCTTCAATCTGCGGCTCGGTGGCGCAGCGATGCTCGAAGAGACCTATCTCTATGTTCTCGCGGGCATCTTTCTTTCGGTGACGTTCCTCACGTTCCGGATCACGGGCCGACGCTCGGCCGATATCCCCTGGTACGATTGGCTCCTTGTTATCCCGACGCTGCTCATCGGCGGATATTTTGCCTACACGTCCGACGAAAGTCTCCGCAACGGATGGGAATATGCAGCACCGGAGACCGCGAAATGGATGTCAATCGCGCTTTACCTTCTCATCCTTGAGGGTACGCGCAGGGCGGGCGGGTTAATCCTGTTCGCCGTGGTTCTGATCTTCTCGGTCTACCCGACCTTCGCAGGCAGTGTCCCCGATCCGTTGAGTGGCTTCACCCAGCCCTTCACTGACGTGGTGCCGTTCTTCATGATCTCCTCGGAGGCGTCCTTCGGGATTCCGATGCAAGCGTTCGGCACGCTCGTCATCGGATTCATCCTTTTCGGCGCGGTCCTTCAGTTCACCGGCGGCGGGCGCTTTTTCAACGATCTTGCGATGGCTTTGGTCGGGCAATATCGCGGCGGTGCGGGCAAGGTGTCGATCTTCGCATCGGGCTTCATGGGATCCATGTCGGGATCGGTGATCTCCAACGTACTCACAACCGGTGCCGTATCCATCCCGGCGATGAAATCCAGCGGCTTCCCCGCGAGGGTCGCAGCCGCGATCGAAGCCTGCGCCTCCACGGGAGGCGTGCTCATGCCGCCGATCATGGGGGCCACCGCTTTCGTCATGTCGTCGTGGCTGGGGCGCCCCTATGTCGAGATCATGCTGGCTGCAGCGATCCCCTCCGCGCTCTATTATTTCGGCCTTTTCGTCCAGATTGACGCCTATTCGGCCAGGCGCGGTCTCTCCGGGCTGTCACGAGCGAAGCTCCCCCAGCTTCGTGAAACCCTGCGGAGCGGCTGGCCTTACATCCTCGTCTTCGCACTGCTCATCGTTCTCATGACCGCCTACAGATGGGAAACGACCGCTCCCTTCTACGCCGTCGTCCTGCTGCTGGTCTTCAACCAATTCAGCCGCCGCGACCGGTTCACGCGGGACGGCTTCGTCGACATGATCGTCTCAGTCGGCCGGACCCTGTCCGAGATCGTGTCGATCCTGCTGGGCATCGGCATGATCGTCGGCGCGTTCCAAGCGACAGGCCTGACCGGACCGCTGGCGAACGAACTGGTGCATGCCGCCGGCAACTCTACCGCCATGTTGCTTCTCATGGGCGCCCTGACCTCCTTCATTTTCGGAATGGGGATGACGGTGACTGCCTGCTATATTTTTCTCGCAGTCGTGCTTGCCCCCGCACTCGTGCAGGCAGGCCTCAATGAACTCGCAGTCCACCTTTTCATTCTCTATTGGGGAATGGTCAGCTTCATCACGCCCCCGGTCGCTCTCGGTGCATTTTCAGCCGCAACCCTGGCCGGGGCGAACCCGATGGCGTCAGCCTGGCAGGCGGCACAGCTTGGCGTCGTGATATACGTCATTCCGTTCTTCTTCGTCCTCAATCCGGCTTTAATCGGACAGGGGCCGATGCCCGAGGTCGTCGTCAGTATCCTTGGCGCGTTCCTTGGCGTCTGGTTCTTTGCAGCCGGGTTGCAAGGCTATCTTGCTTTCGTGGGAACTTTTGGTCGCGGCGCAATGTCAATCGCGATGCGAGGCCTGCTCTGCATCGCGGGTCTGATGGTCGCCGCACCGATCGGTTGGCTACAGAGTCTCGGACCGGCGGAGGTTTCACTCATTGGTATGGCCCTCGCCGTTTTCCCCGCCACATTCGCATGGCGACACCAGCGTCTTTCACAGGTCGGCGAACCCATTGACGGCGGCGGTTAATTGTACCGTCCTGAGGGACGATAGCCGCCGACGGTCAACGGAGGATCGAGCATGAAAGTCTCAATCAGATCTGGAGGCGCAGATGGCCTTCGATGCCTTGGACGACAGCTTTGCCTATCTCTCGTTCCCAGCCGATAAAACCGGCGTAAACTGCTTTCACAACATTGGGGAAACGATTGGATTCCACAACCTATCCTGAAAAGCGCGATCGTATTGGAGCCTGACAGCTGGTTCTGAAACTGCACTCCTGCCTGCGCAAGCAGGTTGGGCAGCGGCTGGTGCAAGAAAATCTTATCCCCTACCCACTGCCATGAGCGCGCTCGCACTCGTTTAGCATGACGGCAGCGAACAGTTTGCCCTTGCTTTCAATGTACAGATACAAGGTCATGATGGAGACATTGGCCGCTGTTGCGATTGCTTACATGCTCAGGTCGCAAACGTTGCGGCCCAGGATTTAGATCTGCGACATTCAGGTTATGGGACTTCCGGCCATGATCATGCCCGAGGGCAGCACACGAAGTGCCTGGTTGTGCTTCGAATGCAGCATTCGCAAGTTTGAAGCTACACCGTCTCACAGGAAAGCGCGCGGGCATTTGCCGAGAAAGGGGGGGCGCCTTCTGCGGTTGCCTGCTCGCCCGGGAGATCCGACCTACGGCCTCATTTCGCTCCCCAGCCGCCGCCGCCCGCGGTTTCCATGATGACGACACTTCCCGCCTTAACGAGCGTGGTGCTCTTGCCCGCAAGGGCGTGCTCACCGTCCTTGTCCCGCACAACGATCCGCGAGTTGGCCGCGGCCTCGCCGAAGATCCCTCGCGTTCTGAAATCGGGTTTCACATGGCCTCTCCCGACCCTGCGTGAGAGAAAGCTGGCTGAAAAAGGGCCCCGGCGCCACCTGTTTCTGCAACGCCGGGGAGCAGGTTGCCGTCCCGGCCGAGAGAGCCCGCCGCCCTTCGGACAGATGCAAGAAACGGCGAAGTCCCGTACTTCGTTCCCTGCGTTCGCCGTTCGATCCGTCAGTGCATCAGAGCCGGCAGCCACAATGAAAACGCGGGATAGGCAATCAGCAAAACCATCAGCAGAAGCTCGCACAGCAGAAACCAGGTAACGCCTCGAAAGATCACCGAAATTGGCACCTGATCGCGGACAACGCCTTTGACGACATAGACGTTGAGGCCCACCGGTGGTGTGAGAAGACCGATTTCAATCATCTTCACGACGATCACACCAATCCAGATCAGGTCGAGATTCAGTGCTTGAAAAGCCGGAAGCAAAACCGGCAGTGTCAGCAGCATGACACCGATCGGGTCGAGGAACATTCCCAGGATCAGGTAGATCAGTGCCATGGCGATGACCAGCTCGAGCGCCGACAGATTGAGGACAGAGACGAGCTCCGCAATTTGAGCCGGCAGACCCGCCATTGCGAGAAAGCGGGTCAGCAGGGTTGCGCCGATGGCCAGGAAAAACAAAGCCGAGGTGGTACGCAACGCATCGGTGACCGATGCCAGAAGCGTTGTTTTCGTCAGAAAACCCCGCGCACCGCCGATAATCAGGGCGAACACGGCACCCAGCGCACCTGCCTCCGTCGGCGTGGCAACGCCGGCATAGATCGAACCGATAACGCCCAACACCAGCAAGGGGAGCGGCCAGACCTCCTTGAGAACCGCGAACTTAGCGCCCCAGGTAACCCTTTCTTCGATGGCCGGTGCGAGTTTGGGATTGATCATGCAGCGCACGACGATCATCACCGTGTAGGCACCCGCGGTCATCAGTCCGGGAAGAAGCCCGGCAATCAGAAGTTTTCCGACAGACTGTTCGGTGAACCAGCCATAAAGGACGAATGCGATCGAGGGTGGAATTAAAGCCCCCAGGGTTCCCGCGGCGGCGACCGTTCCGGTGGCCAGGGATGGTGCATAACCGAACCTGAGCATTTCGGGGATCGCGATCTTGCCGACGGCCGCTGCGGTCGCAAGGGACGACCCTGACGCAGCCGCAAAACCGGCGGCTGTGAAATTCGTGGCCACCGCCAGCCCGCCGGGGACGCCGTTGAGCCAAAGCCGGGCAGCTCGATACAGGCTGCCGGTCATCCCGGTCTGATAGGCGACAGCCCCCATCAACAGGAACATTGGAATGGCCGATAATTCCCAGCTTGAGGCGAAGTCAAATGGCAGGGACGCCATTGTACCAAAGGCCGCTTGCGGGCTGCGCACGATGCAGATTCCGATGAAGGACACGGAGCCGAGTGCGAAAGCGATCGGAACGCGAGCCGCCAGAAGAAGCAAGATCGAAATGATCGCGAGATAACTGACAGTGATGTCGCTCATGATTTGTCTTTCAATACCCTAAAGCCGCTCAATCGGCCGCGCGCCCGCCATGCCGAGCGTCAAGACCGACACCAATCGCGCCGTCATCCCCCGCAGAAAGGCCATTTTCGGGAAGGTGGTCACCGTGCCGCTCGATCAAAGCTCTGCCGGTGCAGGCGATACTGAGATGGTTCGCCAGATGCAGCGCCAGATAGCAGGCGGTCAGCAATGTTCCGAAGGGATAGAACCAGCGGGATGGCCAGACTTCCATGTTGAAGGTCGCGGTTTCCCAGATCTCGCGAATTTGGGTCTTGTAGAGCGCCTCGGAGAAGCCTTTGTATGTCATTACCCCGGCATAGAAGATGCCGACGATGCAACCGAATGCCTTGAACCAGGACAACGTGCGGACCGACACGCCCTGGGTGAAAAGTTCGACCTCCAGATGCTCGTGATCCCGTGTGACAACACCCAGGGGCAGGAAGACCAAGGCGACCATGTAATAGGACGAGACCATCTCCAGCGTGGTCGGGATCGGCATGCTGAAGAAGTGCTTGAGCATCACGTCCAATGACACCTGAAGCATCATGATGAGCATCACGGCTCCGGCCAACACGGCACTGACCGTCGCAAGCCGGCTCATAAGGGCATCAAGGAAACGCATCGACCTTCTCCTCGGACAGTCGTTTCAGGAACCTGGGAGACAAGCTCCCAGGTCCAGCTGCGGCAGACACGCCGGTTCAGTATTGCAGTTTCGAGTAGATTTCGTTTCTCATGGCGTTCTCGTAGGCGGCCTTGTCGTCGCCGATTTCCGCGACGATGCCGCGCCATTTCTCGACTGACGCCTGAAACGCCGCAATAAGCTCTGCCGCTCCCTCGATGCCACGCGCTTCCGCATCCGACAGAACCTCACCGTACTCTTTGCCCCGTTGACGTTGCAGTTCGGCCTTGAAGTCATCGTCCATTTCCATGCGCTCTACCTGCGGGGCCGCCGCACCGTCGAGATAGGCATTGTTTTCCTCGCCATAGGCGAAAACAACGTCGGCCACGGTTTTCGGAGCCAGGTCGATGAAAGCCGCCTTTTGATCGGGTGTCAGCTCCTCCCAACGCGATATCGCGATATTGATGATGTCCGAGCCGAAGTAGGATCCCAATGGCGTCGTCATAATGTACTTTACGTGGTCGGACAGATTGTAGGCCTTCAACCAGTTGGCCGATCCCGCGATACAGTCGACCTGTCCACGTTGCATCGCTTCGTACATTTCGCCGGTACTGATGGAAACGGCGGTCGCTCCCATTTCCTGCAGCATTGTTCCCATGCGCGACGCGCCGCGGATTTTCTTGCCCTTCAGCGCCTCGAGCGAATTGACCGGTTGGGAACAAAGCAGATGATAGGTGCCGGTCGAAATGAAGCCGAATGCCATCAGATTGCTGCGCGCCCGTTCTTCCACGCACTTCGGACAATTCAGCAATTGGGTTTCGTTCATGGCCGCCGCGAACACGCGCGGATCATCGGACAGGATCAGCATTTGCGACAGGAGCGAAGACAGCGGCAGATCCGCCTTGGTGTAGATGTCGACCAGGACGGCGCTGTCGACGATTTCATCGCGGATATTGCCGAGCAGTTCCTTTGCACTGCCGATGGTGCCGCCGGTGTATATCTTGTAGGTGACTTCTCCGTTTGTCCGTTCCGACAGGCGCTGCGCGAAAGGCTCTGCGCCATATTTTATGGACGGATGCTGCGGCGAAGTTGATGACCCGTAGGTCAGTTCAAGCGCGTTCGCCGCCATGGTCGTCGTGACAAGCAGGGCCGCGCCAAGTGTCGTGCCGAGCCCCCTCTTGATGGACAGCGCCGGTGACAGCCTGTTGTGATGAAACATGTCATTCCTCCCTGGTATGTTTCAAATGGTATTGCGTGCCGGTTGAAGACCTTTCTATCGCCCGGCTGTGTTCACGCCGGTTTCAAAACGGTCCATCGATTTCGGATCGAGCAGGATTCCCGGATTCATTATCCCTTTCGGATCAAGGGAATGTTTAAGCGTACGCATAAGCGACAATTCGACATCGGACTTGGTCATCGCCAGTAGCTCGCGCTTCAGGCGGCCAATTCCATGCTCCGCCGAAATCGACCCGTCCATTGTTTGGACAATGTCGTAGACGGCCTGACAGATCCGGCTCGTATGCGGCGCGAAGGCCTCCGTATCCATACCCTCCGGAGCAAGCAGGTTGTAATGAAGGTTCCCGTCTCCAAGATGCCCGAAGGGCACCGGGCGGATCCCCGGCATGCAGGTCTCGACCGCCTGGCCCGCCCTCAGAAGAAACTCAGGGATGGCGGCCACTGGAAGGGTTACATCATGCTTGATTTGGGCCCGCGGGGCCGCTTGCGCTTCCGGCAGCGCCTCCCGCAACGCCCACATGGCGGCCCGCTGTCCGCCACTCGTCGCCAGAGCTGCGTCGGCCACAGTGCCGTTTTCCAGCGCCGGACCAAGGGCAGCCATTGCCAGGTCTTCCGCCGGTATCGTTTCGAAAATCGAGATTTCCGCCAGAACGTGATACTCCGTCCGTGCGCCGACCGGCGCGCGCAAGGCGCTGTTGTGGCGAAAAGCAAGATCGAGAGCGGCGGCTGAGATCAACTCGAACGACGTCAATGCCGGCCCGCAGGCACCGGAAAGCCGATGAAACAGGCTGACCGCATCTTCCGCAGTTTCCACCGCAAGCCAAAGCGTGACACGGTCCTTTGGAGCCGGTGCGAGACGCAACACGGCGCCGGTAATGAGGCCGAGCGTACCTTCCGCCCCCATGAACATCTGCTTGAGGTCGTAGCCGGTATTGTCCTTGCGCAACGCCCGCTGTCCGTTCCAGATCCTGCCATCCGGCAGAACGACTTCAAGTCCGAGGACCCGCTCGCGCATGGTTCCGTATGCAAGAACGGAAATACCTCCTGCATTGGTGGAGATTGCTCCGCCGACCTGTGCCGATCCTTCCGAGGCCATCGACACGGGGAAAAGCATGCCAACCTCCCGGGCGGCCTCCTGGACTTCGGAAAGGGTTGCGCCCGCCTGGGTATACAGCGTGGCGGCTTGCGCATTGACCGGCCCGATCCGCTTCATGCGTTCCAGCGAAATAACCACGCTTCGTTCATCCTGGGGAGACTGCCCGCCTACGAGACCGGTATTGCCGCCCTGGGGTACCACAGGCAGAGCGTGTTCCTGACAGAACCGGACGATGTCAGCCGCTTCTTCGGTGGACCCCGGGCGCACCACGGCAAGACACTGCCCCGGCCACAAGCGCCGCCATTCCTGGAGGTATGAATCAGCCTCCGCCCCGGGGATGACATTGCCGCGGGTGAGGGTCCCAAGGCCGGAAAGAAGGGTGTCCTGGTCGCGCTGCTTCATTATTTATCACAACCGCTTTCTCCGGAGCTCTCGCCGGCAAGAAATTCCGCGATCACTCGCTGAAGCCACAGGTCGTGGAAAGACCCTGGTTCCACCACAGTGAAGGCATGGCCTAGTTTCCCGGGCATGGGCTGCCATACAGCGCGAGGAAACCGTTCCATCAGCGTTTCGGCTTCGACCATCGGCAACAGCGTGTCGGAAACAGACGGGATGATCAGGACCGGACGGTCATCCCTTTCCATCCGGTGACCTTCAAATCCCGCCGAAGCCCGATACCTGCGAGCAAGCGACAGCGGATCCCAGTCCGTGCTCCAGCGTTGAACGGAGAATTCCGCGAGTCTCTCCCGGCCTTGGCTGCCGGTCTCCGCCAGATGCGCCTCGGCGGTGAACCACGGGATCATCACCTTCGCGGCCGCCTCAAGAGCATGAGCGGCGAGCGGGCCAGGCTTGCCGGAAGCGTCCATACCCATACGCAAGACGGCCTCAAGCGCATCGACCACGCTTCCGAACTTCGCGGGTGCCCGAGCGGCCGGCACGATCAGGACCAGCCGGTCGACGCCGTCGCCGTGGCGGGCAGCCCAATCCAGCGCCTGAAAGGCGCCCATCGACGGTCCGCACACCGCGCTCACACGATTAATGCCGAAGCTTTGCCGGAGTGTCGCCCTTTGCAGATCGGTCATGTCAGCGATCGTGTAGGCCGGAAAAGCATTCCAGAGCCCGTCAGAGGGGCGTGAGGAGCCTCCTCCTCCCAAAGGATCCATGGAGATCGCGCACCAGCGGTCGGGATCGACGGCGCGCCCCTCCCCGACAAAGCGGTCGGCGAAATGTCGCGTGGAGCTCGTTCCCGGCAGCATTAGAACGACATTGTGTTCGTTGGGCGTCGAGTCGCCGTAAACCCGCCAGGCGACTTTCGCATCGCGCAGGATCTCGCCGGATTCCAGGCGTATATCTCCGAGACCGGTCTGCCCGTCACGCGTGGCGATGCAAGCCTGCGCCGTCATTGATTCCTCCCTTGGCCATCTGTCTGCATGGACAGATGCGTCCGACTTGCCACCATTGAAATTCCAACTATCATGTGGATCAATGGGTATGACATGAAAGATTGTTCTGAAATCTCGAACGTTGAGCTGCGCCATCTTCGACTGTTTGTCGCGGTCGCAGAAACCGGAGGTTTCTCGTCCGCGGGTGAACGCGAGAACGTCGGCACCTCGACGGTATCGGAAGCCGTGCAACGACTGGAACGGCATACGGGCGTCCGCTTGTTCCATCGGACTTCCCGACGCGTGGAGCTGACGGAAGAGGGGCGGCTGTTCCTGAAGGAGATCCGCCACGTCCTGCAGGACTTTGACGGATCGGTCGTTCGAATGCGGGAGATTGCCGGATTGGAGCGCGGCCGGGTCTCGATTGCCGGCTCCCCGGCGGTCATTTCCTGCCTGCTGCCGCCGATTATCACGGAATTCAGGCGCCACCATCCGGGTGTCCAGATCAGCCTGAGGGACGACGGCGCGGAAGGCGTAGCCCGGCGGGTCGCGTCCGGCGAGGTCGATTTCGGGATCGCCGGCCAATGGGGGCCAAGCCCGGACCTGTCGTTTGCCCCCCTTTTCTACGACATGTTCGGCGTGGTCTGTGCGTCGGGAAGCGCAATCGCGAAAGGCGAGGCCAGCGTTCCCTGGTCACGGCTTGCGGACGAGCCTTTTATCGGTCTTGCCGTCGATACTGGCGTTCATGCCCTGCTCAGGCGAGACCAGCCGGCTGCGCTGCTTCCGGAAAATCCTTCAATTGTTGTGTCAAATACGCTCACCCTGTTGTCGATGGTCGCCGAAGGGCTGGGGATCACAGTCCTGCCGGACCTGGGGACCCGCCTGAACTTGGGTCACAAGCTTGCATTCGTACCCCTGGTAGGCCCGGAAATCTGGCGCTGCATGCACGTAATTACGCCGAAATCCCGGTTTCTGGCTCCAGCCGCGACGGCCTTCCTGAGCCTTCTGGAACGACGTCTGCCGGACGTTCTCCCCGAAGGACTGATCCGGCTAGCGTAGTCGGATTTAAAGCTCGGAAAGGAAAATGCCATGCGGGTTGATCGGAGGTCGGTGGAACCCGCGGGCTGCCCCGGCTCCTCTTTTCCGGACAAGTCAAATACCGCGCAACTTGTGGCTGTTTCATTAGCGTTCTGTATGTACGTGCTTTTTTGCAATCGAGTTTAGTTCACTGGACGGGTCTGGCCCGTGGCATTCCATGCGACCGAACAAGCCGTAAATAGTCGACGAAGCAGAAGGTTTTCGAATTTAAGAAATGGTTCGCGCTGCGTAGCCGAAAGCGATATTGTTTGTATTTTCCGCTCATTGAAATGTAGCAGGCGGGAACAATTTTGACATAACGGATCAGAAAATTGAACGCGCTTCGAAACATCGATCTCAATCTCCTTGTCGTATTTGAAGCCATCTATTCCTCCGGAAACATCACCTCCGCGGCGCGTAAACTCGGTGTCAGCCAGCCGACAATTTCCAATTCACTGGCCCGGTTGCGGGACAGTATCGGCGACCCTCTGTTCGTCCGCGAGGGGCGCGGCATAAAACCGACCGCACGGGCGGTGCAGCTGATCGAGTCTGTTCGCCAGGCGCTTTATCTTATCGAAGGCGGTATTGCGCGCGCGGAGAGTTTCGATCCTTCTGTCGACAAGAGCCACTTCAGAATTGCAATGCTGGACCTGATCGAGCCGATTATCATGCCGGCCCTGATGCGTGACGTACAGGCCAGCGGCAACATATCGTTTGAGATCATTCCGGCTGCCGACGGCAAAATGCTGAAGCAGAAACTGAACGACGGATCGATCGAACTTATCGTCGCCGACTATCAGCCCCATATCAACGATACGGCCTGCGAGCCCCTGGGCCCCGTCGAAGCCGTGATGATCGCCCGGAAGGGACACCCGAAGATCGATGGTGAAATTACCAAGGAGATGTTCTCCGCGCTTGGCCATGTCGCTATTTATTCGGATGTCTGGGGGCGCGCACGTATGGTGGAGGTTCTGGAACGTCTGAACTTGCGCCGCAACATTGTTTATACGGTCACCAGATTCTGGTCGTTTCCGAACATTGTCGCGACCACGGATCTTGTCGCTATAGTTCCGGCGAAATTCGCCAAGGCCATGGAAGAATTTTATCCACTTCAGACCCTGCATTTGCCATTCTCGGTTCCGGACGAACAGACGTTCTACATGACCTGGAAAAGCGGCAATACCGACAAGCCTCACCACATTTGGCTGAGGAAAACCATGGCCGCCATCTATTCCGGATCCGAAACCGGACGGCCTGTGTCAGACTAGAGAGCATCCGGCGTTTTGCGGGCATGCCATCAGCCTTGTGGCCTTCCAGAAATGCCATGCCCCCCAGATTCCTGCCAGATTGAAGACGACGAGCGCATAGGCCAAGGATCGGTTCCCGACATCCGGAACCAACATGTCACTCACAATCCCGACCAGCGCGGGGCCTAACCCCAATCCGATCATGTTGAATGCAAACAGGTAAACGACTGTCGCCATCGGGCGCATTTCATTGTCGAGACGATTATGAACGAGCGCAAATGTCGGTGCGAACATCGTATTTGCGAAGAATGTGGCGACCGCCAACGCGCCAAGGGCCAAGACTGTGTTGTCCGCCAGCAGGAATGTCATTGCAAACGGCTTCGCCGCCAGAAGAGCGAAAATAACGACATGGATCCGCCGACGCGGATCCGACGCGCCCAAATAATCCGCGAATCTGCCTGTCAGAACACTGCCCACCGTAGCGATAATGCCGACGGTACAAGCCATATATATGCCTGTCTGCGCCTGGTTCAGCCCATGAAAGCGGATGATATAGGCGGCATACCAAGTCAGGGCGCCAAAGGTTACGATCCCTGAAATTCCAAATCCGACGAAGATGTGAAACAGGACCCTGTCCGTCCAAATCCGCTTCACGGTCGAGGTAAAGAGAGATTTCATGACATCCGGATCCGCTGAGGTTCCTCCCCTTTCCGGTTCCCTGGTGGTAAACCGCAGGACGACGGCGAGAATGATGCCCGGTAAGCCAGCGGCAACGAAGGTCCAACGCCAACCGTAAGCTTGTCCGACCACGCCGCCTATCAGAAAGGCAAACAGAATCCCGATTGTCGCGCCTGACATGTAGATCCCCATTGCGGTCGTTCGGCGATCCTCGGGATAGAGATCCGAAATGATGGCTTGCGAAGGCCCTATGGCGCCGGCCTCCCCGACGCCGACACCCATGCGCAACAGCGCAAGCTGCGCGAACGACTGTGCCGTGCCCGTGGCAATCGTCAGGCTACTCCAGACCAGCGCGGATACGGCGACGATGTTGCGTCTGTTGAAACTGGCCGCCAGCTTCGCCGCCGGAAAACCAAACAGGACATAGACGGCCGCGAACAACAACCCGGACAGGAGTCCCAGTTGCGCATCGGACAGGCTGAATTCCCGGCCGATCGCGTCAAGACTGATATTCAGAATATGCCGATCCAATTGATTGACCGCCAGAATGGCCGTCAGAACCATCAGCACGTAGGTCGGGGATTGCCTGGTTTGAATTCCGCTCGATTTTGCTTCATGCGTCATTTCAGCCGGATGACCTGAGCCCGGAACGGTGTCGTCCGCCATCGCGCTGCTGCTCTCCTCCCTCGGAAATTTCCTACCCTATTTATTGGCAGCTTTTCTTTTGTCTTTTCCGATGAGCCACCGCTTCAATAAACATTCATCCAGCTTGGCAAGACAATCGGAGCGGCTACCGCTTGAAGTGCAAAGTAGACACACTCTTTCAGTATTTACCATATTACGAATGACCCATCGGCAAGGATTATATGCATTCGCTATCCGCAATTTCAACAATGGCAATTTATCTCATTGAATTTAAAAGCTTTTAAGGAGTGGGCCGGCGATGTATGGGTTAACATATTCTTAAACGGAATATATGGCATTCTAATTATTGTAATTGTTTGGGTCCCCCACGTGGCGATAGCTAGAAACCAGCATTGCCAGTCCGTCCCCGGGGAGTCTTCGAGTTATGTTGTCATCCGCAACATATGGAAATCGCGTTCGCAGTCTTATTCATCAATCCAAAACATCCTTTGCCCGCCGCATAACACCGCTCTTGCTTGCGACCGCTTTCGCGCTTTCTCTGACACAGACGGTCAACGCCGAGACTATTTTCCAGGTTATTTCCTCCGCCCAGAAATCCCATCCGGCTGTCACCGGGGCCAACAAGCTCGCAAAGGCGGCGGATGCGGACCGTAAAGAGGCCTTCTCCGGGTACTTCCCGACCGTTTCCCTTGAAGGAAATGCAGGTTTCCGGGAACGCAACGAATCCGAAGGCAGTAACGGATCGACGACCGACCTCGGCGTCACCGTTTCCCAGCCTCTCTTTGACGGGTTCCGGACCAGAAACAAGGTCGCCGCCGCAGATGCGGCACGCGATGTTGCCGGTTTCGAAATCGAAACCCGCCAGGTCCGCGTGGGCCTGGATGCCGCAACTGTGTATCTGGACGTTCTGCGAACAAGCGAAATTGCCGCTGCCGCCAAGCGTTACAAGGCCCAGGTGGATGACATCCTTGCACGGCTCAATCAGAGAGCGGCCGCCGACGGCGGCCTGCGGGCCCAGGTGACGCTAGGCCAGGCGCAGCAGCTGGAGGCGGCGCTCGCCGCCGTCGCCGCACGCACCCAGAGCCAATTGGCCGGCTCCCAGTTCATGGAAGTGGTGGGTTACAAGCCCGCCCACCTTTCATCCGTGAGCTTGAAACATCTGCGGCTGCCGAAATCGGCATCGGCTGCGCTTCAGCGCGGGACAACGTCTCATCCGGCACTCAAGGCCGCGGCATCCGAAATACGGAAGCAAAAAGGCCTGTACGGCTCTGCCCGCTCCGATCTGTTTCCGGAGATCGATCTCATTGGCCGAGCCCAGCTCGGCCAGGACCTGAACGATGTCGAAGGACGTACCCACTCCGTATTCGGCGGTGTCCGTCTGACCTACAAGTTCGCCACCGGAGGAGGAGAACACTACCGGACCCGCTCCGCAGAATACCGCCTGGAAGCCGCGACCGACGAAGAGCGCGAGATCCAGATAAAGGTGCGCCGCCAGATCCTCGAGGCCTGGGCCGGCTGGCAGACCGCATCGGAATCCTACACGCTCGTGGCGCAACGGCGAACCAAGAGCCGGCAGATCGTTTCCGATTACGAAGGCCAATTCGACGCCGGGAGACGCGAACTTCTCGATTTCTTCTTCGTGCTTTCGCAACAATACGAAGCCGAAAAGGCCGAGATTGACGCACGTTACAACAATCTTCTCAGCGCATTTCAGTTACTTGCCGCCATGGGCACAATGCCCACGGCCGGTTGAGGGAGGCTTTTCCAATGTCCCTTGTTTTGAACATTACGAACAGCAGCGGTGAAACCGAACGCCTGTCCCCTAAGCTGAACGGGACCTACCCGATTCCTCAGGGCAGCGTGATCGAAATCGAGAGCATCAGCGGCCTTACCGATGTTCAATGGCAGGATGGCCGGCTGACCCTGACCTTCACCGACGGCGTGGTCATCCTGGAAGGCCTCACCGTCGATCAGCTCGAAGCGCTTGCCCCCACACTCGGCGACATCCAGACCTCGGCTCTGGGCAATGACGGCGAGACAGATGGCGGCGGTCTTGATCTGGCCCGGCTGTTTTCCAACAACACCAACGGGAACAGCGGACAGTCGTCTGTAAACAGTTTCGAAACGGGCATTGAAACCGGGCTCGGCGGAACGGACGATGGCCAGGGTCAGCCGAACATTACCCCATCGTCCCAACAACGGAACGACGCACAAACGACGCCGAATTCCGTACCATCGGCCGAGGCGATTTCCGGCCTGGTCAACGAAAACGGCTCCGCAATATCGCTTTCGGCGAGTTTCACGGACCTCGATGCAGCGGACACGCACAGTTTCTCGATTGACGTCACCGGAACGGCCGGTCAGGTCACAAACAACGGCGACGGCACGTTTTCCTATGAAACCAATGGTGCCTTCGAAAGTCTCGGCGTTGGTGAGACGGCGACCGACAGCTTCACCTACACGGTCACGGATTCAACGGGCGCATCGTCCACTGCGATTGCGACGGTCACAATCGAGGGTGAAAACGATGCTCCGGTTGGAACCAACGGCTCGGCCTCCGGTAACGAAGACACGGCCATCACAGGCACCGTCACGGCAAACGACGTCGACGGCGACAGCCTGACTTATGCGCTTGCCACCGGCGGCGCTCCGGCCCATGGCACCGTAACGTTCAACGGCAGCCAGTACACCTATACCCCCGATGCCGACTTCAACGGCGTCGACAGCTTTGACATCGAGATCTCCGATGGAAACGGCGGCACCGATACGGTCACCATCGCTATCACCGTCGATCCCGTCAACGACGCTCCGGTTGGAGCCAATGGCTCGGCCTCCGGCGATGAAGACACGGCCATCACCGGCACGGTCGCGGCCTCCGATGTCGACGGTGACAGCCTGAGTTTCGCTCTTGCCGCCGGCCGCGCTCCAGCCCACGGCTCGGTGTCGTTCACTGGTAGCCAATATACCTACACACCCGATGCCGACTTCAACGGCTCCGACAGCTTCGATGTCGAGATCTCCGACGGAAACGGCGGCACCGATACGGTCACCATCGCTATCACCGTCGATCCCGTCAACGACGCTCCGGTTGGAGCCAATGGCTCGGCCTCCGGCGATGAAGACACGGCCATCACCGGCACGGTCGCGGCCTCCGATGTCGACGGTGACAGCCTGACTTATGCCCTGGCGACTGGCGGCGCTCCGACCCATGGCACCGTTTCGTTCAACGGCAGCCAGTACACCTATACACCTGATACCGACTTCAACGGCTCCGACAGCTTTGATGTGGAGATCTCCGACGGTAACGGCGGTACCGATATCGTTACCATCGCCCTCACCGTCGATGCGGTCAACGACGCGCCGGTTCTGTCCGCGACGGGATCGCCGGCTGCGGTCAACGAGGCGGGGGACGCCTCCGCGCAGGACATCGGCGCGCTGACCGGCAACCTGACGGTGTCCGATGCGGATGGGGGCGACACGCTGACGGCCTCCGCCGACGGCGCTCCGAGCCTCGTGTGGAGCGGAGGCACGCTCAGTGCGGCCCAGGAGGCAAGCCTGCTTGCGGCTCTTGGGACCGGCAAGCTCTCGTTCGACGGCAGTGTTGCCGCCGACGGCTCCGCCCAGTCCCTCGGCTGGAGCTGGGACCCGGCCGCCGCCGATCTCGACTTCCTGGCAAGTGGCGACACCCTCACGGTCACCTATGACGTGGCGGTGAGCGACGGAACGCTGACAACCGCCACACAGCCTCTCACCTTCACCATTGCCGGCACCAACGACGCCCCGGTCGCCTATATGGACACCGGCACGATGACCGAGGACGACGGCCCGAAGACCTTCGACGTTCTGTCCAACGACATGCTCGACCCGGATGCGGGCGCGCTGAACACGGTGACCGTCGGCAACATCACGCTCGGCGCCAACAGCTACGGGCTGACCGCCAGCGACGTCCAGGTCACGGTCACGGCCGACAACCAGCTCACGGTCGAGTTGCTCGGATCCAAATGGGACGCCATGTGGAATGGCCAGACCCTCCCGCTCACGATCCAGTACCGTCTGAACGGCGACAACGGGGAATTCGCGGGCAACCAGCTGAGCCTGACAATCCAGGGCCGCAACGACGCCCCGGTGCTCGATGCCAGCGCGGATCTGGCGATTTCCATCACCGAGGACGCCGGACTTCCCGGCGCCGGCGAAGGCACGCTCGTGTCCGACCTGGTGGACCGGGTCGGCGGCGGCGGTCTCGACAACGTCACCGACGACAGCTTCATCACCGGCATCGCCATCACCGGCACCAACACCGCCCATGGCACCTGGTACTATTCGACCAACGACGGCGCGAGCTGGTCGGCGATCGCGAGCGTCTCCGACGCCCACGCGCTGACGCTGCGCCCCGACGCCCGCGTCGCCTTCGTGCCCGACGCCGGATACAACGGCACCATCGCAGACGGCCTGACGGTCCGCGCCTGGGACGGCACCGGCGGTGCCAATGGCAGCTACTGGAACACCACAAACAACGGCGGAACAACCGGTTACTCGACACAGACCGATACCGTCGCCATCACCGTCGATGCGGTCAATGATGCGCCGGTGCTGTCCGCGACGGGATCGCCGGCTGCGGTCAACGAAGCGGGGGACGCCTCCGCGCAGGACATCGGCGCGCTGACCGGCAATCTGACGGTGTCCGATGCGGATGCGGGCGATACGGTGACTGCCTCCGTCGACGGCGCTCCGAGCCTCGTGTGGAGCGGGGGCACGCTCAGTGCGGCCCAGGAGGCAAGCCTGCTTGCGGCTCTTGGGACCGGCAAGCTCTCGTTCGACGGCAGTGTTGCCGCCGACGGCTCCGCCCAGTCCCTCGGCTGGAGCTGGGACCCGGCCGCCGCCGATCTCGACTTCCTGGCAAGTGGCGACACCCTCACGGTCACCTATGACGTGGCGGTGAGCGACGGAACGCTGACAACCGCCACACAGCCTCTCACCTTCACCATTGCCGGCACCAACGACGCCCCGGTCGCCTATATGGATACCGGCACGATGACCGAGGACGACGGCCCGAAGACCTTCGACGTTCTGTCCAACGACATGCTCGACCCGGATGCGGGCGCGCTGAACACGGTGACCGTCGGCAACATCACGCTCGGCGCCAACAGCTACGGGCTGACCGCCAGCGACGTCCAGGTCACGGTCACGGCCGACAACCAGCTCACGGTCGAGTTGCTCGGATCCAAATGGGACGCCATGTGGAATGGCCAGACCCTCCCGCTCACGATCCAGTACCGTCTGAACGGCGACAACGGGGAATTCGCGGGCAACCAGCTGAGCCTGACAATCCAGGGCCGCAACGACGCCCCGGTGCTCGATGCCAGCGCGGATCTGGCGATTTCCATCACCGAGGACGCCGGACTTCCCGGCGCCGGCGAAGGCACGCTCGTGTCCGACCTGGTGGACCGGGTCGGCGGCGGCGGTCTCGACAACGTCACCGACGACAGCTTCATCACCGGCATCGCCATCACCGGCACCAACACCGCCCATGGCACCTGGTACTATTCGACCAACGACGGCGCGAGCTGGTCGGCGATCGCGAGCGTCTCCGACGCCCACGCGCTGACGCTGCGCCCCGACGCCCGCGTCGCCTTCGTGCCCGACGCCGGATACAACGGCACCATCGCAGACGGCCTGACGGTCCGCGCCTGGGACGGCACCGGCGGTGCCAATGGCAGCTACTGGAACACCACAAACAACGGCGGAACAACCGGTTACTCGACACAGACCGATACCGTCGCCATCACCGTCGATGCGGTCAATGATGCGCCGGTGCTGTCCGCGACGGGATCGCCGGCTGCGGTCAACGAAGCGGGGGACGCCTCCGCGCAGGACATCGGCGCGCTGACCGGCAATCTGACGGTGTCCGATGCGGATGCGGGCGATACGGTGACTGCCTCCGTCGACGGCGCTCCGAGCCTCGTGTGGAGCGGGGGCACGCTCAGTGCGGCCCAGGAGGCAAGCCTGCTTGCGGCTCTTGGGACCGGCAAGCTCTCGTTCGACGGCAGTGTTGCCGCCGACGGCTCCGCCCAGTCCCTCGGCTGGAGCTGGGACCCGGCCGCCGCCGATCTCGACTTCCTGGCAAGTGGCGACACCCTCACGGTCACCTATGACGTGGCGGTGAGCGACGGAACGCTGACAACCGCCACACAGCCTCTCACCTTCACCATTGCCGGCACCAACGACGCCCCGGTCGCCTATATGGATACCGGCACGATGACCGAGGACGACGGCCCGAAGACCTTCGACGTTCTGTCCAACGACACGCTCGACCCGGATGCGGGCGCTCTGAACACGGTGACCGTCGGCAACATCACGCTCGGCGCCAACAGCTACGGCCTGACCGCCAGCGACGTCCAGGTCACGGTCACGGCCGACAACCAGCTCACGGTCGAGTTGCTCGGATCCAAATGGGACGCCATGTGGAATGGCGAGACCCTCCCGCTCACGATCCAGTACCGCCTGAACGGCGACAACGGGGAATTCGCGGGCAACCAGCTGAGCCTGACAATCCAGGGCCGCAACGACGCCCCGGTGCTCGATGCCAGCGCGGATCTGGCGATTTCCATCACCGAGGACGCCGGACTTCCCGGCGCCGGCGAAGGCACGCTCGTGTCCGACCTGGTGGACCGGGTCGGCGGCGGCGGTCTCGACAACGTCACCGACGACAGCTTCATCACCGGCATCGCCATCACCGGCACCAACACCGCCCATGGCACCTGGTACTATTCGACCAGCGACGGCGCGAGCTGGTCGGCGATCGCGAGCGTCTCCGACGCCCACGCGCTGACGCTGCGCCCCGACGCCCGCGTCGCCTTCGTGCCCGACGCCGGATACAACGGCACCATCGCAGACGGCCTGACGGTCCGCGCCTGGGACGGCACCGGCGGTGCCAATGGCAGCTACTGGAACACCACAAACAACGGCGGAACAACCGGTTACTCGACACAGACCGACACCGTCGCCATCACCGTCGATGCGGTCAACGACGCGCCGGTGATCACCTTCGGTGGCGGCGGCGCTTCCGCGAGTATCACGGTCGACGACAGCTTGACTGGTGTTGCGACGGTAACGGCAACCGATGCGAACAGCGACCCGCTGACCTATTCGATCTCCGGCGGTGCCGACCAGGCCCTTTTCACGATCGATGCATCGACCGGCGCCCTGAGTTTCCTGTCAACGCCGGACTACGCAAACCCGGGCGATGCGGGCGCGGACAACGTTTATGACGTGCAGGTTCAGGTGGCCGATGGCCAGGGCGGAATCGATATCCAGGATATCGCCGTCAAGGTTTCGGACCGGCCCGAGGTTTCGACCAGCGGCAGTTTCACCTTTTTCACCGCCGGGGACGAACCGGTCACCGTGCCGAGCGGCCTGACGGTTTCGGCTCTCACGCAGATTGCGAGCGCAACAGTCATGATCGGCACTCACGCGGCCGGAGATGTCCTTGCCATCGATGCCGCTGTCCTGTCCGGAACCGGAATTACCGCAAACTACAACGCCGGCTCCGGCATACTCACGCTGACCGGCGCCGCGGACGCGGCAACCTATCAAGCCGTTCTGCGCCAGGTGACCTATTCCAGTTCCAGCGCCGACCCGACCCAAAACGACACGAATAATAGCAGGCCCATCTATTTTCAGGTCGAAAACGTCGACGGTCTCCAGAGCAACGACGCTAACACTTTTGTCGGCGTCAACGTACCGCCCGAATTGGCCGGGCTGGACAACGCTGAATTTTCAGTTGCCGATGCGACCAGCGCTGCCCAGATCATCGATCCGAATGTCTCCTTCACCGATTCCGGTCAGCGCGGCATGGCCTCCGGCAGGCTTGCCGTGTCGGGCTTCATCGACGGCGAGGACGTCATCGGCATCCACCATGAGGGAACGGGTTCGGGCCAGATCGGCGTCTCCGGCGATCAGATTTCCTATGGCGGCACCGTTGTCGGCTCCTTCACGGGCGGCAGCGGCAGCGCGGATCTCGTTGTGTCGCTTAATGGCAATGCAACAGCTGCGGCCGTCGATGCGCTGATCCAGAACCTCACCTATTTCAATACCTCTGGGTCGCCTTCCGGAAGCCGCACCCTGACCGTCACCCTGGCGGACAATCAGGGTGCGTCGGTGAGCGAAACGGTGGATGTCACCCTTACGGGCCAGAATACGGCCCCGATCATTACGTCCAATGCCTCCGTCCGCCTCGACGAGAACACAAAATCGGTGGTGACCGTTGTGGCCAGCGATGCCGAAAATGACGAACTGACCTTCTCGATATCTGGTGGCGATGACGCCGCGCTCTTCACCATCGACGCGGACAACGGCGCGCTGAGTTTCATCACCACGCCGGACTTTGAAAACCCGCAGGATGTTGGCGAAAACAATATCTACCAAGTCGCAGTTACCGTCTCGGATGGCAAA
Organism: uncultured Roseibium sp.; assembly: GCF_963675985.1. Taxonomy (NCBI): domain Bacteria; kingdom Pseudomonadati; phylum Pseudomonadota; class Alphaproteobacteria; order Hyphomicrobiales; family Stappiaceae; genus Roseibium; species uncultured Roseibium sp. Next base: position 146,985 of record NZ_OY780956.1, read on the forward strand.
GGCGGCAGCGATGTGCAGACGATTTCGGTATCTGTCGACAATTTGGGCGAAGCGCCGACGGATATCACCTGGAACGCTTTGCCCATCGTAACCGGGCGGGACTTGCCGATCGCAGGTGATGTTCTGGCAAACCTGTCATCTGATGACGAGACTGCAACCTACGCGCTTGGTAGCGGCAGCGATGCCGGTTTCAGCATATCCGAGAGTGGTGTCGTGACATTGCAGAGCACGCTTCAGGCAAACACCACCTACACTCTAAATCTCGAAGCCACAAATTCCAATGGAAGCTATACGGAAACCTTCAAGGTTGTTGTTGGCGGTGCGGACTATAACGAATCTCTCGGCAGTACATCCAGCCCCGCAAGCCAGATCATATATGGCAACGGTAACCGTGATAGCACTTATGGCGGCGGTGGAGATGACACCGTACTCAGTAGCGGTGACTATCATCATACCGGCCATCTTGGCAGCGGAGATGACACCGTCTTCCTGCGGTCCAATGAACAAAGCATCTTTGGCGGCTGGGGTATCGATACACTGGTTCTGGCCAAGACGGACATGAACCTTGACTTTAATTTTCCGGGCGCTGGATTCAACAGTTTCGAGCGTGTCGAGATGGCCGGTTTTGGCAGCAACACGCTTACTTTGGATGCCCAGGATCTTCTGGACCTTTCCGACGACGTTTCTGGCGACACAACGACCCTGACCGTTGTTGGGGATAGCGGCGACAAGGTGGTGCTGACCGGGTCCGGCTGGACGCAGCAAGCGGACACCGATATCGACGGCACGGATTATCACGTCTACACCAACGACACGGGAACCGAAGTCGCCAAGCTGGTCGTGCAGGACCAGGTGGCGGTCAATGCGGCGGCATAACCGACCATGAACCGGGAAGTCTTTCCGCCACAGAAGACGCCCCCGGCCGGCGGCCGGGAGACTGCGGAGCAAACGCCTCTTGATCCGCCCTCTCCCGGCCCCGACTATCTTGACGCATTGCTCGACGCCGCGCGCTTCTATGGCCGTCCGGCAACGCCCGGCGCGCTCCTGCGCGGCCTGCCGCTTCAGGCGAACCGCCTGACGGCGGATCATCTGGCGGAAGCCGCGCACCGGACCCGCCTGATGGTGAACGCCGGGCCGACCTCGCTGAAGGCTCTCACACCCACCTCGCTTCCCGTCCTTGCCGAGTTGAAAGACGGTCCGGTCGTCGCCCTGCTCCGGCAGGACGGCAGGGGCTATGTCACCGGCCGCGGCGCCAACGATCACGACTGGATCTCCATCGGTGAACTGGAGGCGCGCGGGGTCAAGCGGTTGACCCTGGTCCGGCCGGCCTTCTTCTTCGATCACCGCAGCGTTCATTACCACCTGCCGCACAACAAGCACTGGCTCATCCGGCCCCTTGCCGACAACGCGTGGATCTACGGCTTCGCCGCCCTCGCGGGGCTGGTGATCAACCTGGTCGCCATCGTGGTTTCCATGTTCTCCATGACGGTCTACGACAGGGTGATCCCGAACAACTCCATGACCAGCCTCGTCGGGCTTCTGGTCGGTGTCCTGATCGTGCTCACCGCCGACCTGATCCTGAAGTTCATCCGGGGCTACCTGATCGATACGGTCGCCCGACGCTTCGACATCCGCGTCGGCTCGGCGATTTTCGCCCGGATGCTCGGCGTCGGTGACGAGGCCCGGCCGCAATCCTCCGGGGCGCTTGCCAACCTGGTGCGCGAGTTCGATACGGTGCGCGACTTCTTCGCCTCCGCCAGCCTGATCGTGTTGGCCGACCTGCCATTCGTGGCGCTTTTTCTCGCGGTGATCTGGTGGATCGGCGGGGCGCTGGTCTTCGTTCCCCTCGCCGGCGTCGCCGTTCTGCTCACCGCCGCCCTCTGCCTGCAGGTCCCGCTCGGAAAGGCGATCGCCGTCTCGTTCCGGGAAGCCAGCCAGAAGTCGGCCTTCCTGCATGAGGCCGCCGTCGGTCTCGATACGCTGAAGGCCACCAACGCCCAGGCCTGGGCACGGCGTATCTACGAGCACCTGATCGCCCAGAGCGCCCATACGGGCATGGCCACCCGCATGCTGTCCGCCTCCTTCGCCAACCTGTCCGGCACCGTATCGTCCCTGGCGACGGTGGGCACGGTCTCCTATGGCGCCTATCTGGTCGCGCAGGGCGACGGTTTCACCAGCGGCGGGATTGTCGCCTGCGTGATCCTGTCCGGGCGCACCATGTCTCCTTTCGCCCAGATCACGGGCCTGATGGGACGCTGGCAGCAGACGAAGCTTGCCGCCGATGCGCTGGACAAGCTGATGGTCGCGCCGACCGAGGAAGGCGACGGTACGGACACGTTGCTGCAACGCTTCACCGTGCGCGGTGCGATCGCCTTCAACGCCGTCTCCTTCACCTATCCGCAGGCCGGTGGTGTGATGGCCCCGAACGAACCCGCCCTCACCGATGTCAGCCTGGAGGTTCCCGTCGGCCAATCGATCGGCATTCTCGGCCGGGTCGGCTCCGGCAAGACCACGCTCTTGAAACTGATCGCCCGTCTTCACACGCCTCAGGACGGCAACGTCCGCGTCGACGGTGTCGACGTGCGCCAGATCCATCCGGCGGAACTGCGCGCCCAGGTCTGTTATGTGGGCCAGGACGCCATGCTGTTTCACGGCACCATCCGCGACAACATCGTCATCGGCCGTCCCGAGGCGAGCGACGACGAAGTCCTCGCGGCTGCCCGGATCGCCGGGCTGGACCAGGTCCTCGCCGGCTCGGCACTCGGACTGGCAAAACCGGTTGGAGAGCGCGGCCAGATGCTGTCGGGGGGGCAGAGACAGGCCGTCGCCCTTGCCCGGGCGCTGGTCACCGACCCGGCGGTCCTCCTGCTCGACGAGCCGACCGCGATGATGGACAACACCACCGAGGCAAGGTTCCTTGCCGAACTGGCCAAAGCCCGTACCGGCAAGACCACGCTCATCGTCACCCACCGCCCTCAGGTGCTTCAGGTCACCAGCCGGGTGATCGTCATCGACGGCGGCCGGGTGGCACTCGATGGCCCGCGTGACGAGGTTCTGGCGAGGCTTTCCGGCGGGAAGGCGGCATCACAAGGACCTAAGACGGGAGCGGCCGAATGACCGATATGTCCGGCACTTCCGCCCGCCTGACCGATGTCCGCGCCCTCGCCGATCCGCACCGCGGTCCGAAGATCGCGGCTCTTTTCCTTGTTGGCGTCCTTGGGCTCCTTGCCGCGGCCCTCATCTACTGGGCGCAGGCCTACAGCCTTGAAATCTGGGCGACCGGCATCGGCAAGGTGATCCCCTCCAGCCAGATCCAGGTTGTGCAGAACCTGGAGGGCGGCATCGTCCGGGAAATTCTGGTCAAGGAAGGCGACCGGGTTGCCGCCGGCCAGGAAGTCGCCCGCATCGACGGAACGGGTGTGGAAAGCTCCTATCAGGAGGATCTCGCCAATGTCATGGCGCTGACCGGCCTGACCGACCGGCTGGCTGCCGAGGCATCGGGACAGGAACCGGTCTTCTCCGAGCGGCTGAAGAACGGCGGCCCGGAGGGGCAGGCCATCATGGCCGATGAGACCGCCGCCTATATGGCCCGGAGGGCCAGTTTCGAGGCCGAAGGCGCGGTGCTGGAGGCCCAGCGTCAAAGCCAGATCCAGGCGGCCGCCGACGCGACCGCGCAGTTGAAGCACCTCAAGACCACGCAGAGCCTGCTTGAGAAGCAGATCGCAGTGGTCGAGCCGCAGGTCAAAAAAGGCCTGATTTCGGAAACCGAACTCCTGAAACTGCTTCGCGACCGGGCCGATGGCGACGCGCGCGCGGCCGAACTTACCGCCGCCGTCAACAAGGCGAATAGCGCGGAACAGGAACTGACCGCCCGCCTCAAGGAACACGAGGCGGGTTTCCGATCCGACGCCTTTTCGCTGCTTGCGGAAAAGAAGGCCGTGCTTGCCGGCTACAGGGAACGCCTGGTCGCCTCGCACGACAAGGTGGTTCGCCGGAGCGTGAAGGCACCGGTAGCCGGCGTGGTCAAGAAGGTGCTGATCACGACGCCCGGCGAGGTCGTCAAACCCGGCGACACGATCGTGGAATTCGTCCCCTCCGATGACGACCTTCTGGTCGAAGCGCATATCCAACCAAAGGATATCGGCTTCATTCACCCCGGTCAGGAAGCGAAGGTCAGGCTGACCGCCTATGACTTCTCGATCTACGGCGCCATGACCGGCACCGTGGAACGGGTCGGTGCCGACACCCAGACCACCCGCGACGGCGAAAGCTTCTACCCGGTGGTCGTGCGCGTCGACTACGGAGATGAAGACGGCCTGCCGCCCAAGATGAAGGATCTGGAAATCCTGCCGGGCATGATCGCCCAGGTCAGCATCGTCACTGGAGAGCGGACCATCCTGGAGTATGTCTTCAAGCCCATCCTCAAGGTGAAGGAAATGGCGTTCCGCGATCGCTAGATATGAGCTTCCAACAGGTTGTTCATTCGGGGTTGAGCCAGGCGATTTCGCCCTCTGGCTTCTTTCCAGATTGTCCAGTTGCTTTTTGGGCGAGTATATCCGGCCCATCGACAGCGTTGCGCCGCTTGCCTGCTGCACCGCAGCTCAGCTCACGCAACACGCCTTGCCGAGTGAACGGACTTGTCATCAAGAATTCCGGACTGAATGAACGTAGCGACTGTTCACCAGCCGCATCAATCAAATTGAAAACTGCGGCAGACGAATTCGCACCGGATAGCGCGGTATTGGCTACGTCAACTGGATCCAAGGTGTGTCACCATGGGATCGATAGCGGGCATAGGTCCACCAAAGACCAGCTCGACCGCGCGGGCGGCCGCAAGGAGATCGGCTTCGCCACGTGGTTTGCCGATAAGTTGCAGACCCACGGGGATGCCCTGCGGATTGACACCCACGGGAACCGAAATGGCGGGTAGGCCAACGGCGGTCGCCAAGAATGCACAGTCGAGCCAATCCATATAGAATTCAAGATCTTGGCCATCGATTCTGCGCACCCATTCCTCTTCGACCGGATGCGGCATGCAGCCCACGACGGGGCAGGCCAGAACATCGACTTGCGCAAACGCGGTTTGAAGTTCGTCGTAGATCCGCGATCGGATGAGCTGAGCGTCGATGATTTCATCCATCTTCAGGTTGAGTCCGATCTCGATGTTCTGCTTGAGCGTCGGTTTGAAACCGGCCTTCAATTTGGGGTCAATGTCACGCATCAGGCAGGCCCAAAGCAGCCCGCGTTGCACGTAATAGGCTCGACGCATCCCCGATAGATCGAGATGGATTTCGTCGACTTTCGAACCGCTACGGGCCATCTGCGCCATGGCATTGCCCAGGTGGTCCCGCATGTCCGGGTCGACGGCACTTTCCCCGGACATGTCGGGCATGTAACCGATGCGTAGGCCATTGGGGTTCGCGCCCGCAACCGCGTTCTGATAGGGTGCCGGGTCGCGCGGGAAAGAGATCGGGTAGAGCGGATCGAACCCCGTCATTGTGTCCAGAAAGAGCGCACAATCCGTGACCGACCGGGCCATTGGTCCCTGTACCCCCTCGGTGATATATCCGGCAGATGCAGGGCCGCCTGCGACGAGACCTGGACTAGGCCGCAAGCCGACCACACCGCAATACGCAGCGGGGGTCCGTAGGCTGCCGCCGTGGTCCGAGCCGTGGCTGAGCCAGCACTGCCCCACTGCCAGTTGCGCGGCCGCGCCACCGGATGAACCGCCGGCGTTCAGCCGCGTGTCCCGTGGATTGCGGGTCGCACCGAAAATGGCGTTGAACGTGTTCGCACCGGCACCGAACTCCGGCGTATTGGTCTTGCCCAGAACGACGCCGCCCCGCACCTCGATTAGCTCGACAAGCGGATCGGAGGCTTCCGGCACGAAGTCGGCCAGCCCCGGCGTCCCCCATGTGGTGCGCACACCCGCCACCGCGGCCAGATCTTTGATGCCGACAGGCAGGCCTTGCAGTGCGCCGCGTTGGTCCGCTGTCGTTTTGTCCAGCCGTGCCGCCGCCGCGTGCGCGCGATCAAAACAGGTTGTAGGCATTGCGTTGATGGCCGCGTCAGTCTCAGCGTGCCGGGTCTTGGCAACGTCGATAAGCTCGGCCGGAGAAACCTCTCCGCGCCTTAGGAGATCGACCACCTCGACGGCGCTCTTGGCGCAAAGATCAGGGCCGGAGTAGGTGGGGGCGTTGGTAGTCATGTAAATTTCTCCGTAGCAATGGCAGGCTTTCTGGAATCAGAAACCGGCCGCTTTGCAGACCATATTCAGGGCGACCACGATGAGGAGCGTCCCTCAAACGCCTTTCAATCAGCCGGGCTGCAGCGAATGGGCCAAGTGGGCGCCGTTCGGTGCTGTGAGCAGCGTCATCGAGACGATTATGGTAAGGTTGGGATATCGATCAGCCTGAACGAGTAGAGCGGACGGGCTGCAATCTGGAGGAAAGTGAAGCCGATCACCGCAGGTACGCCGATCGAGAGGCGAAAACCGGTGGCGGTTTGCCACCGCCCGCTGGATTGCCACGCTAGGCCGCGTCATGAACGAAACGCCGAACGACCCGCCGCCGATGCCCATGGGCATGGTCAACACGTCGGCAAAGGCACTCGCTACCAGCAGGAAGAAAAACACTTGCAGCATAGTAATCGGATCGGCTGTCATACGCGCCGTTCTTTCATTCTATGGGGCCGACCCGCTCTCTGGCGGGTCGGCCGTCGTGTTCAACTGAAGAAGTTCTGACGCTTGGTCAGGAAGTCGGTGTCATAGTAGCGTTTGTATTCCGTCGCCTGCTTCACGTAAGCGTAGTAAGCGTCAACGAAACGCCGGTGGAATGCGCTGGTCTGCTTCACCTCTTCGATCACCTCTTTCGACGCGATTTCGATCGCCGACCATACGTCATCAGGGAAGGTGCCGATGGTCAACTGGGGCATGGCGCGCAGTTTCTCGTACGCTTGCAGATTTGCATGCAGGGTGTAGGCGGAGGAGCGGTTCGCCTCGGCCTCGGTCACGGTTTCGATCATCAGCCGTTGCGAGTCGGACAGGGCGTTCCAGGCGTCCATCCCGATCCCGAATTCGATTCCACCATAGATTTCGACTGGCGATGGCGCATACATATATCCCGCAACATTCTGAAGGCCGAAGGCGAGGTCGTTCGATGGTCCGACCCATTCGGCCCCGTCAAGTGTTCCCGCTTGCAGGGAGGCAAAGATGTCTCCTGGTGGGATGGATGTCGGGTTCACCCCCAGTTTACGCAGCACTTCGCCATAAAGCCCGGCTGCGCGGAAGTTCAAACCTTTGAGGTCGTCGACGGAGGCGATCTCTTTCTTGAACCATCCAGCGGTCTGAATGCCGGAACCGCCGCCAATGAAAATCTTCAGATTGCGCGGATTAGTGAATTCGTCGAGCAATTCCTGCCCACCGCCGAAATACATCCAGGCATGCATCTCATCGTAGGTCAGGCCATAAGGCGCCGCAGTGAAAAAAGCATGTGCAATGTCGCGGCCCGAGAACCACGTACCAGAGCCATGATAGACCTCGGCAGTGCCACTTTCGACTGCTTCCTGGGTGCCGAACGGCGCGACAAGCTCCCCTGCGCCGAACACCTGGACGTTGATCGCGCCTTCTGAAATCTGCGTGACGCGGTCAGCCCAACGTTGCGCTGACACGCCCGGTCCCGGCAGGCCTCGCGGCACCGAAGTCACCAGCTTCCAGTTATGCTGTGCCTGAGCGCGTGCGATGGAGGGTGCCGCAAGGGCCGCAGGTGCGACCGCAGCGGCGGTTAGAAAGGTTCTTCTTTTCATTTTTGGTTTATCCCCTGATGGTTGGTTGTGCCGTTCAGTGATAGATCGCGTTAGGCAACCACGTCGCCAGACCAGGGGCCAGGATGACGAACACCAGCGCGAGGATCTGCAAGAAGATGAACGGCAAGATCCCCTTGTAGATATCAATTGTCCTCACGTCCTTCGGTGCGACGCGGCGGAAGTAAAACAACGCGTAGCCGAAGGGGGGCGTAAGGAAGCTTATTTGAAGGTTGAGGCTGATGAGGATCGCGAACCACACAGGATCGACGCCCGCCGCCATCAGGGGGGGGCCGGCAACCGGCACCACGATAAAGATGATCTCCACGTATTCGATCACGAAGCCGAGCAAGAAGATAATCGCCATGACGACCAGGACCGCCGTCAGATTACCGCCAGGCAGACCGTGCAGGAATTCCTCGACCAGCACTTCGCCATGAAGTCCGCGGAAGACCAATGACAGCATTGTGGCACCCAACACGATGAGTGTGAGCATCGACACCATTGTGGCTGTGTTGACGGCGACTTTCCACATGCCTCCACGCCGTAACTCCTGAACGAGCGCGGTGAGAGTGCCGAGACATAGGAGCACTAACGCCACTACGCCAACGCCTGCGGCGAGAGGATGCCCCTGTGTGCCACCGATCAGCTTGACCATGACCAGCGCGATGGCCGCGGGAAGAACTGAAATCATCAGCGCCTGTCGCCAGGGAGCCAGACCTTCGCGACTTGTTGCGGTCATCACCAGCGCACCAGCCGCGCCGAGTGCGGCGCTTTCTGTCGCGGTCGCGATACCGCCGAGGATCGACCCCAACACGATCACGATCAGCAGCAGTGGTAGGACGAGAGTGTCGATGACTTCGCGCAAGCTGGGGCGCGTCTTGTTACCCTGTTCGTCGCGCAACACAATTGGCGGGCAGCTTTCGGGCCGACGCAGGGAGTTGACGAAAATATAGAGGATATAGAGGAACACCAGGAGCAATCCGGGAATGAAAGCGCCCGCAAAAAGATCCCCGACGGTGACGGGTTCAACCGCCCATTCGCCTGCCGCCCGTCGCCCGGCCTGATAAGCCGACGATACCTGATCCGTCAAAAGAATGAGCAGGACCGAGGGCGGGATAATCTGCCCGAGCGATCCGGAGGCACAGATCACGCCGGATGCCAACGACTTTGAATATCCCGCCGATAGCATTGCCGGCATCGCAATCATGCCGAGCATGAAGATGGTCGCACCGATGACACCCGTCGAAGCGGCAAGAAGCATACCGACGATCACGACAGCATACGCCATCCCGCCTTCGCGGTCCCCGAACAGCGCACCCGCCGTAAGCATCATCCGTTTCGCTATATTGGAGCGCTCGAGAAGTCCGCCCATGAGGACGAAAAGCGGCACCGACAGGAAGATGTCATTGGTCAGGATGCTGAAGGCCCGCGAAGGAAATGCTGCCAGAAACCCGATATCAAAGACGCCAATCGCTGTCCCGAAGAACGCGACCAGCGTGGGAACTCCGATCAGGACAAATGATACCGGTGCACCGGACAGGATACCGCCCAGGAGCAGAACCCCCAGCAGAAGAAGGAGAGATTCGCTCATGCCTCTTCTCCTCCCCGGTAAAGGTTCGGTCTGAGCCCGAGGAAAAGCGAGACCACTGCAAGCGTCACAAAGATTAACGCGGTGATCGTCTTGAGGATGAAATAACCGGGCAACCCACCGAGTGTGGGTGAGCTTTCCAACACCCGCCATGAGGTTTGGACCATCGGCACCGCCTTCCACGAAGCCCAGGCCATTGCCGGAAACTGGAGGCATAGCAGGGCGAAACGGTCGATCACCTGGCGTATCGCCGGCGGAAAGCGCGGGCTGAACACGTCAACACGCACGCTTTCGTTCCGCAACAGCACAGCCGCGAGGGGGAACGAAACGACGACGAAGAACAGATAGGTGAGCAGATCCGTGGCCCACGGCGCACCCAATGAAAAGACGTAGCGCAAGGCGACGATCACGATCTGGGCGGCGAGCAGACACAGCACAGCGAAACCGGCAATACCGCGGAGTATTTCAGCGATTTTGAAAAGGAGAGGATTTGAACTGTTTGGTCCACTCATCTCATACCCCCAATGCGATGCCGTCTTTGCGAGGGTCACTTCCTCCGGTCAGCATTCCGGTCGCAACATCGCGGCGAATGGCCTGGGCCCCGCCCATTCCAATCGGGGCGCGGATTACGGTGTGGCCCATTTCCGAAAGTTTGGCGGCAACTGCCGGATCAAAACTGCTTTCGATTTCCAGCGTGCCGGTCGTAATGTCGAAAAAGCTCCGGGGCGCGTCGATGGCGGCCTGGATGTCCATGCCAAAATCGACCAGGTTTGACACCAGATGCGCATGGCCCGTTGCTTGATATGCGCCGCCCATGACGCCAAAGGGCATCGCGTATACGCCGGGCTGTTCCAAAAGCCCCGGGATCAATGTATGTAGCGGTCGCTTGCCCCCTGCCAGTTCGTTGACATGCCCTTCTTCCAGCGTGAATCCCGCGCCGCGGTTATGCAGACCAATGCCAAAACGTTCTGAAGCGAAGCCCGATCCGTAGGGCCAGAAGATCGAGTAGATCAGCGACACGCATAGTCCCTCGTGATCAACGACGGTGATATAGATCGTATCTTTGTGAAGTGCCTCGGTCCGGGGCTGGATCAGCGTTCCGGCCCGCTTTGGGTTGATCTGGTTTGCCAAGGCATCGATGGCTGCGTCCGACAACATGCCGTCGAGGTCGAGTGTGCCTTCCGCCGGGTCGCCAACGAAAACATTGCGCGCTCCGTAGGCGAGCCGTGTCGCTTCGGCCTCGAGGTGGACGCGCTCCGCGCTGTTGGGGTCGAGGGCAGCGATATCGAACCGCTCCAGAAGTGCGGCGATCAACAAGGCAGTCGCGCCCTGCCCGTTCGGTGGCAGCTCGACAAGGTTATGACCGCGATAGGCCCGGGTGATCGGGGTGACGGCAGTGGCCTCTGTGCTCGCGAAATCTTCTGCCGTATGAAGACCGCCTTCGGCCCGCAGCGTTGAGAGGATATCCTCCATGATCGGACCTTCGTAGAAGGCCTTGGCACCTTCTTCGGCGATCAGTTTCAGCGCTTCGGCTTGGCCCGGTGCAGCGAAAACTTCGCTCTCACGGTAGCTGCGATCGCCGTTGAGGAAATGACGCTTTCCCGCCCCCTTCAGCCGGTCGCCGAATTGCGCTCCGTCAATGGCTGTTCGGCGATACACTGGCACGCCGGTTTCGGCATAGTGAATCGCCGGCGCTAATACCGTCGCCAGATCGAGTTGGCCTTCTTCGGCAATCAGGCGGTCAAAGGCATTGACCGCGCCGGGAACTGTCACGGAATGGACAGAGTCGAGCGAAATGGCCGTCATGCCCTGCGCCCGAAGATCTTTCGCATGAAGCCCGGCCGGCGCCCGACCCGACCCGTTTAAACCACGGCTTTCACCAGTCGAGGGGTCGTGAATCAGGGCAAAAACGTCACCGCCTAAGCCGGTCATCGCAGGTTCGCAAAACCCCAGAACTATTGCACCAGCGACAGCCGCATCCACCGCATTCCCGCCTTGCGCCAGGATCTCCATCGCAGCGCGCGCGCCGAAAGGGTGCGACGTGGCACACATGGCTCCCGTTGCCAGTGCTGGCGCGCGTCCGGGACCTTGATAAGTATGGCTCATAGAACACTGTCTTTCTCTTTTTCGCCGGCAGGCAAAGTGGCTGTCTTGTCGAAGAATGTCTGGAGTGCGATCAGAGACTGCGCGATATGCTCGCGCATCAGAGCGGCCGCCCGTTCAGGATCGCGTTCAAGCACCGCCTCGGCGATGGCCGTGTGTTGGCGATGTGGACGTCCCAGGTCCGCGCCGTAGCTTTCCATGGTGTAAAGCGCAGCGCTGTATGGTGTGATCCTTAGTCGAGTTTCCTCTGCCACGGTCTTGAGCATCCAGTTGCGCGCGCCATCGTGAAGCAGTCCGTGAAACTCGAAATCCATCTCCAGGGCGGCGGACCGGTCTGTTCGCGCGCTGATGTCTTGGGAGACGGTGATAAGGGCGCGCAGACGCAGACGTTCGGCTTCGTTCATCCGGACTGCTGCAAGGGAGGCGCAAAGCGCTTCGATTTCCCCCATTGCCTCGAATGCCTCGCTGAGTTCAGCACGATCAAAGCTGCGAACCACGGCGGAACGCCGGGGTCGGATTTCGATCAACCCGGAAACACCGAGTTGGCGAATCGCTTCCCGAATTGGTGTGCGCGACACACCGAAACGTTCGGCAAGGGTGTGTTCATCGAGACGGTCTCCGGGTTTCAGTTCCCCGTTCAAGATGAGATCCGCGAGTTTTTGTCGAAGCGTATGCGCCATCTGTTCTCCTTTGTTCAGTACGCTAGATTAGAGAATTGCATTCTGTAAATAGTTTTTGCATACAATATTGAAAAACCGCATACGATAATGAAGCGGTCTTGGCTTGCTGTGCTCGATTGCCGATCCAGGGAACTGGACCTCGTCGGCACTGACACAAATGTGGTTAGGCTCCGCCGAATGACTCTGCTGGCAGATGCAATTTCAATAATTTACGACGTCGATCGGCGTTGGATCCCCTCGCCGGTTCGCAGTCAACGTCCTCAAAAGCGAAGACAAATTGATAGCGGCGGCGATATTGCCAACGTCCGGTGCTTCGCTGGTATTGCCGGGCGAAAATCTGACGTTGGGTCAAGCAGGAGACATTGAAACGCGGCGGCGCACTGAAATCCGTATTCGCCGCAGGAACGAGGTGGCGTCGCAATAGCGCCATCGCTCCGCCTCTGGGCTACGTATGACAAGGTAAGCATCGTAGGCGTAAACGTGCCGCCTTCCCGGATCTCATGAGAGCGTGCTTCTGCATGCAGGTACTGGTGGACAGCGGCGGCCGGGCTTGAGGCCTGCCCAAGCGTTTGCACACGCTTGGTATCTTCTTTGAAAAGCTCAAGAATTTCGTGAGCAGTTTAAACGCGAAGAATGGTTTTGGCGTTTAAACGGACGCACATCAGGTTTGATCTTTGTTGGACCGTGTCGCAAATTCGCTTGCGTCAGAGGTCGTTCATGTCAGAGCGAACAGCACACCCGGGTTGAGGATATTTTGCGGGTCGAGAGCCTTTTTCATCGTCCGCATCAACTGCATTTCGGCGTCACTGCGACTTTTGCCAAGCCAACGGACCTTGATACGGCCGATGCCGTGTTCGGCAGTTACGGCTCCGCCCCACGCGCTCAGCAAGCTGTAGACGGTCTCTTCGATCCGCTCTTCGGCTTCCTTGCTGCCATCGTGGGCCACAAGGAGATGCACGTTGCCGTCCCCCACGTGACCGACCTTGAGGGTCTGCCCGGCACAGTCCAACGCGGCCAGGGGTCCATCGACGGCATCGCAGAACCGGCCGAGATCCGACGGAGCCAGGCCGATATCGAAATTGATATGCGGACCAAGATCCGCATCGACCTCGCCCACGGCTTCGCGGATGGCCCAAAGCGCCTGCATTTCGGCGACCGACTTGGCGAGAACGCCGTCGATGACCTCGCCCGCCTCGAACCGCTCGGCAAAGAACGCCTCCATCTGCTCGCCGGCGTCGTCGTCGCCGGAAACCACTTCCAGAAGTAGATAGAAACCATGCCGGTCTTTAAAGGGGGAGGTTGCCAGCTGTGTCTGGTGACACACGAAATCCCAGTAGTCGGGCCACATGCCTTCAAAGGCCGCGACGCGGGTGCCGAACCTGGTGCGCGCAGCTGCCAGACAGGCAAGCGCGGCTGTATGATCGGGAAGCGCCAGAAGCGCCAGCGCGCTGTGGGGAACGCTCTGGCGCAATTGCAGAACGGCGCGGGTGATCACGCCCAGCGTTCCCTCAGAGCCGATAAAGACATGTTTCAGATCGAAACCGGAATTGTCCTTCACCGTCTTGCCAAGGCGGGAGATCACCGATCCGTCGGCCAGAACCGCCTCGAGACCGAGTACGTTCTGACGGGTCATGCCGTGTTGCAGTACCCGGATGCCGCCGGCATTGGTGGCAATCGTGCCTCCGATGGTCGCCGAACCCCTGGAGCCGATATCGACGGGATATTCGAACCCGGCATCGCGCGCCGCCATCTGCACGGTTTCAAGCGGCGTGCCGGCCCAGGCGGTCAGTGTCATCGCCTGCCGGTCGAGCTCGATAATCCCGGTCAGGCGTTCGCTCGACAGCACGACCGAACCGGCAAGACCACACGCGCCGCCGGACAGGCCGGTTCGCCCCCCTTGCGGAATGACGGCCAAACCATGCCCGGTGCAGATTTCCAGCGCACGCGCCACCTCTTCTGTCGTCGCAGGACGCACAATCGCCAGCGGTGCCTCACCCGCAAGACCGGACTGGTCAGCGGCATAGCGAAGGCAATCCTCCGGCGCGCTTAGCAGC
>NZ_OY780957.1:600000-785000 GCF_963675985.1 uncultured Roseibium sp.
CGTCCGGTTTGCGCGAAGCGAACCGCTTCCTGCGCGACTGGCGCCGCAACGAAATGACCAAGATCGATCCGGCCCTGCTCGACCTCGTCTGGGAGGTCTATCAGCAGGTCGGTGCGAAGCAGCCCATCAACGTGGTGTCCAGCTATCGTTCGCCGGCGACCAACAATATGCTGCGTAAGCGGTCCAAGGGCGTTGCAAAGCGTAGCCAGCACATGCTCGGCAAGGCAATGGATTACTTCATTCCCGGCGTCAACCTTGCCAAACTGCGCGCCACAGGCCTGCGTAAGCAGGTCGGCGGCGTCGGCTATTATCCCAGATCCGGCTCGCCCTTCGTGCACATGGATACCGGCAGGGTCCGCCACTGGCCGCGCATGACCCGCAGCCAGCTGGCCAAGGTATTCCCGGACGGCAAGACGCTGCATATCCCCAGCGACGGCAAGCCCCTTTCCGGCTACAAGCTGGCGCTCGCCGAAGCCAAGTCCGGAACAAAGCGCCCCACCCGGCCGACGCTGGTCGCCGCAGCCAAACCCGCCCCCGCCCCAAACAAGACCACCGGACAGAGCCTGACCAACACCCGGGAACGGACAGCGCCGCGTCCGCCGGCGAACCTGCTGGCAAGCCTTTTCCGGTCGAACGACAATTCGGATAGTGCGCAACGCTCACGCGTGGCGTCTGTGCGGCCTGACAACGGCCCCAGCCTGCCTGAAGGTGTCCTTCCCGGTGTCAAAAGTTCGCAGAATGCGCCGACGGCCGCCGTGCCGGCTCCTACACCGACGGCTGCGCCGGAGACCAGTCAGATCGTCCTTGCCGACATAGGCACAATGCCGAACCGGAAGCCGGTTCGTGCCGTGGAAAACGGCGTCCAGCTCGCCTCGGCTGCCCCTGTTGGCAGACCCGCGGAACCCAATACGCTCGAAGCCCAACGGGTCGCGCTTGAACAGGGTCAGACCTCGCCGGCCGCTTCCGCACCGGTCGACGGCCGTTTCAACGTCGCCGACAATGCACCGAACGAAAACGCACGCGCACAGCTGCTCAAGGCGACGCAACAGGCCGCCCTGGCGGAAACGTCCGTTTCCGGACGCGTCCCGGTTCCGCCCAAGCCCCCGGCGCTCGACCCCGTATCGGCGATTGCCGCTGCGACGGGAACCGCCACGCCGACCGTGAAACCGGCCGCCTCGACAACGCTTGCCTACGCTTCCGCCACCGCTATGCCGGCCGCCCAGCCGCGCAGCGGTCAGGGTCTTGCCGCCGGCGGCAACACGCCAGCCAAACGTCCGGCTCCCGCGAGCCAGTCGGTTTCGGGCAGAATTCCGCGTGAGGAGATCAAGGATCCGCTCTCCGGATTTGCCGGCTTACCGGACAAATCGGAACCGAAGCTGATCTCCGGCCGAAGCACGATCCGCAACAGATTGTTCGCCTCCCTGCGCCACCCCTTCCAACGCTCCATGAACAACCTCCTGGATCCGGGGAATCGGTTCGTTCAAAGCGGGTTCGCGAAATTCCCCTACGGGTCGCTGCGCACTGACCGCTTTGACGGCCCGGCCGTCGTCGTTCTGCCGGTGACTTTCGCCCGTTAAGACCAATCCGCACTGAACGTTTCGATTATGGGCTCAATACTCTAGCCTTCAGGCCCGGGTATTTTTTGTGTATTCGGAAACAAGAAAGAGGTTTTCAAATGAGTGCAGGGCAACAAAGATTCTTTCGGCTTCTTAGCACTTTATTGCTCATCCTGGCCTCGAGCCTGGCCTCTCATGCACAAGATGGCGACTCCGGAAAGCTGAAAGTCGGCATTCATGACAGTCCGCCCTTTGTCATGCATAAAGACGGTCAGCCGGCCGGAATGGCCGTGGATCTGTGGAAAGAGCTGGCTGACGAACTGGGTGTCACATACCAGTATCAGGTCTTTCCAACCGTTCGAGGCCTTGTCGATGCAACGGCTGACGGACAGATTGACGTGGCGGTCACGAACCTGACCGTGACCCGCAAACGCGCCGAGCGGATCGATTTCACCCAGCCCTGGTTCGATGCCGGACTCAGGATCATGGTGAACGAGGATCGCGGGTCTGGCTTTGCCGCAATCGTAGAGGGTCTGCGGGATGCGGGTCATCTTCAGGCCTATGGCTGGCTTGCGTTCGTTATAGTGGCCGCAACGGTTTTCCTGACGCTGTTCGACCGGCGCTTCAATCCGGACTTTCCCGGAACCTGGCGGGACGGAATGGCGGAAAGCTTCTACTCCGTCATGTCGGTTGCGACGTCCGGAAGACTGCCTTCAAGGAAAAACACCTTCGGATGGATCGGCCGGGTGATGCAGGCGTTCTGGCTGGTATGCGGTATCGCGGTACTCGCCTATGTCACGTCTTCCGTGACCAGCGTCATGACGACCCTGTCCCTGTCCAGCCAGATCCACAGCCTGGAAGATCTTCCGGGCACGACCTCAGGCGTTTTCGAGGGGAGCATCGCCGAAGAGTTCGCACGGGAGGAAGGACTGCGGACCAGAAGCTACGACAACATAGACGCCGCCGTCTCCGCCCTGCTGTCTAACGACATTGCGGCCATCATCGGCGACGCTCCGGTTCTTGAATATTATGCGTACAAACATCCCGGAGAACCGCTCGACGTCGTCGGCCCTCTGTTCGAACCCGACAAATACGCCTTCGCCCTTCCCCCGAACAGCCCGCTCACACGCCCCCTTTCCCTGGCAATCCTCAGCGCCAAGGAAAAAGGGTTCGTTGAGGATCTCCGGATCAAGTATTTCGGTGAGGCCCAGTAAGGGAAAACGCCAAGCCAGCGCCCGATCCCACTTCTCCAGACGCGAGACGGACAAATACAAAACCCGCCGGAAAGTCCGGCGGGTTGTCATTCAGTCCGGGGCCGCTTTGAAAGCCGCTCCAATTTCTGACAGCAAGGATCAGCCTTCTGCGGGGCCTGCCATACCGAGCGCGTGCAGGTAGAGATCGAGGACGGCTTCCTCCTCTTCGCGCTCGTGCGGCTGCTTCTTGCGCAGAGAGACGACCTTGCGAAGGATCTTAACGTCGAAGCCATTGCCCTTTGCTTCCGCATAGACGTCCTTGATGTCGTCGGAGATGACTTTCTTTTCTTCTTCCAGCCGCTCGACGCGCTCGACGAACGCACGCAGCTGATCGGCTGCAACACCGCCCGGTTCTGACATGGATAAAGGTCTCCTTGGTGGATTTTTGTCTGTGGATTCTTGGTGTCTTGTTGTCCCCCGGCTCATCCGCCGGGGCAACGATTTTTCAATTTGGAAAGCTGCCGTGCCAGAGTTGGGTCTCAAGGTCAAGCACGCTCACCGCCTTGCCGCTCAATGCTGCGGTTTGTTCACCTCGAAAGCGGCTTTCTGGGCTTCGGTCGCCTCGGTCTGGTATTTGTCCTTCCATTCCGAATAAGGCATTCCGTAGACGATTTCGCGGGCATCGTCCTTGGCGAGATCGACGCCTTTTTCCGCGGCCGCATCCTGGTACCAGTTAGACAGGCAATTGCGGCAGAAGCCGGCCAGGTTCATCATGTCTATGTTCTGGACGTCCGTCCGGCCGCGCAGGTGGGAAACGAGACGGCGGAATACGGCCGCCTCCAGTTCGGTCTTTGTCTTTTCGTCCATGGAACTTCCTCTCTAGCCGAATGCGTCAGCGGGCCACAGGGTCATCGCTGCGCGACGGAAAATATCCGATGGTCCGAAGATCGGGCCTTTTTGCCAGATCTTCAAGGATCGGCTGCAGCCGGTCGGCCCAACTCATGACACCCGCATCGTCGGCAATCAGGTCCTGCCGCACCTCCAGCAGGGCGTGCGCCAGGCCCCGTTTGGTTCCATGCAGGTACATGGTGTCGTTCTTCAAGGCCCCGTCATAGGGTTCGTTGTCGCCGACGACCAGGTCCGGGTCCGCGCCGAGCTGGTCCAGAAAGGGCCGGACGGCGCGGTGATCTGAATCCCACAGGATGCCGGCGTGCCAGGGACGGGGAACACCCCGCCAGACGGGCGTGTAGCTGTGAATGGAGATGACCACCGGCGGTGCGGCCGCTTCCAGCATCCGGTCCAGGGTGCGGTCGATCAGATCGTGGTACGGCCGATGGAATCGTTCGATCCGCCGTTGCCGTTCCGCAGCATCGATCCTGGCATTCCCGGGAACGACCGCCCCGTCGGACAGGCGCATGACGATCGTCGGATCGTCCTCGCCCCGATTCGGATCGATCAGCAGCCTGGAATAGGTCGTCATCAGGGCAGGCGCATTCAGCCGGCGCGCTAGTTCCTGCGTCAACGGACGGACACCGATGTCATAGCCGATGTGCCGTTCGAACTGCTCCTTCGGAAGCCCCAGATCGCCATAGTCCGGCGGCACTCTGTTGCTGGCATGGTCGCACAGCAAAAGCAGTCCGCCTGCAAGGTTCCCCGGAACAGTCTCGGTCGGAACGAAGCCGGCGCCGGCATGGGTCGAAGGCAGTGTCATGAAAGGTGTCTTAGTGCGGGTTGCGGGGCGTGCAGAAATTCCGGGATGTTTTAGGCCAAGGCGGTCTTCGTTCCAAGTTATTCATTGGTTCCCCCGACCGGACAAATCTCTGATCGCTGTTTTCCGCCAGACCGCAACACGACGCATATCCTGTGTAAGATTGTTCCTGTTCGGCAGGCAAACGGATAAACAGCAGCAATTTGTCAATCATTTGGCGCGACAAGCAAAGGAACGACCGTGAGCCGACGAAACAATCCGAAATGAAAAAGGTTTGGCCTTGATCCCGCCTCATTTCTGGAGACAAAGCGTACGATCAAATCAGAAGCCGATCTGCCTGCTCCTTGAAGGAAGCAGGGGTCAAACTCTATGAATGTCAATAACTTTGGTCCATCATCGTTGACAATACCGATGCGTCCACGCAAAAAGCTTATTGTCTATAACGCCGCGAGACGACTAACAGCGCATGACTAGGGACAGGAAACGTCGCCAGGCCGGAAAGCAGGCTGGGGTTGGCTTTGTCGGAAAAGCGACAAGCGCCGCCTTTCTGTTCATGCTGTCTTTTGCGGCCTTCGGTGGCACGGCCAAGGCCGACCTGCGCCTGTGCAACAAGACCGAAAGTCAGGTCGGCGTGGCCATCGGCTACAAGGACAAGAACGACTGGGTCACCGAAGGCTGGTGGAATCTGACGCCCAGTTCGTGCGAGACGCTGGTTCCAGGTTCGCTGGTGTCACGATACTATTACATATACGCGGTTGATTACGATCAGTTCGGCGAATGGGGCGGACGTGCCTTCATGTGCACCCGTGAAAAGGAATTCACGATCCGCGGAATTGAAGACTGCGTCGCCCGCGGCTATGAACGTACGGGCTTTTTCGAAATAGACACCGGTGAGCAAAGCAGCTGGACCGTCCAGCTTACGGAGCCGGTGCAACAGGGGACAGGTGGGCGATGAGGCGTAACCGGCGAGTTAAAATCCTGGCAACTCTCGGTCCCTCTTCCTCAGAACAAGACATCATTGAAAAACTGTATCGCTCGGGCGCGGACGTGTTCCGCATCAACATGAGCCATACGGATCATGATCGTCTGAAGATGCTGGTTGAACGCATTCGTTCGGTGGAAGTGGCCGTCGGACGACCGATTGGCATTCTGGCGGACCTGCAGGGGCCGAAGCTCCGTGTCGGCACATTCGCCGACGGCCCGATCCAGCTCGAAAACGGTGCCCAGTTCACCCTCGACAATGACAAGACGGCCGGCGACGGCAACAGGGTCTATCTTCCCCACCCCGAAATCTTCAAGGCGCTTGAACCCGGTCACCGGTTGCTGCTCGACGACGGCAAGGTTCAGTTACGCGTCAAGGAAGCCTCCAACACCCGCGCGGTGACGGAAGTGGTGGTTGGCGGCAAGCTGTCCGACCGGAAGGGTGTCAGCGTTCCCGATTCGGAGATCGCAACAAGCGCCATGACCGAGAAGGACCACAAGGACCTGGTCGCGGCCCTCGACCAGAAGGTCGACTGGATCGCCCTGTCCTTCGTTCAGCGCCCTGACGACATCGCCGAAGTGCGCAAGATCACCCGCGGACGGGCCGGCGTTCTGGCCAAGATCGAAAAGCCCCAGGCGATCGGCCGCCTGGCCGAGATCATCGAACTCTCCGACGCCATCATGGTTGCCCGCGGCGATCTCGGCGTCGAGCTGCCGCTGGAACAGGTTCCGGGCCTGCAGAAGCAGATCACCCGCGCCGCGCGGCGCGCCGGCAAGCCGGTGGTGATCGCCACCCAGATGCTCGAATCCATGATTTCCGCCCCGGTACCGACCCGTGCCGAGGTATCCGACGTGGCGACCGCCGTGTTCGAAGGTGCCGATGCGGTGATGCTGTCTGCCGAATCCGCAGCGGGCTCCTATCCGGTCGAGGCGGTCGAGACGATGGACAAGATCGCGCACGAAGTCGAGCGCGACCCCAATTTCCTCACCATCATACACGCCCAGCGCACGGAGCCGGAAGCAACCGGCGCGGACGCGATTTCCGCAGCCGCCCGGCAGATTGCCGAGACACTCAAGCTGGCCGCGGTGGTCTGCTATACCACATCGGGCGCGACGGGGCTCAGGGCGTCCCGCGAACGTCCCGCCTCGCCCGTCATCGTTCTGTCTCCGGTGATCAATACGGCGCGGCGTCTGTCGCTTGCCTGGGGTCTGCACTGCGTGGTGAGCGAAGATGCCACCAACGAGGACGATATGGTCGATCGGGCCTGCCGGATTTCCTATTCGGAAGGGTTCGCCAAGCCCGGACAGCGGATCATCGTGACCGCCGGCGTGCCCTTCGGCACCCCCGGATCGACCAACATGCTGCGGATCGCCTTCGTCGGCAGCGATGGTCAGGGCGGCATCTGACCGCTTAGAGCATCGGGCACAACGAAAAACAGCGGCCCGAGGCCGCCGTTTTTCAGATCGGTCACGTGAGCATCGGTTCGCTCAGATCGCGTCGCCCTCGGCTTCCTTTTCCAGTTCGTCGACGGCTTCCTTGGCATTCTTGAGGCCGGGATTGATTTCCAGTGCGCGGCGGAAAGTTGTCAGCGCCTTGTCATCCTCACCGATCCGGCGCTGGATGATCGCCAATCCGGAGAGCGCGCCCCAATGGCGCGGCTCAAGAGCAAGCGTGCGCTCGATATCCGCCAGCGATCGGCCGAAGTCCTGCTGCACGTAGAAGACCGTCGCCCGCCGGTTCCAGCCTTCGGCAAAATCCGGCTTCAGTGTTACCACCACATCGAGCAGATCGAGCGCCAGACCATACTTGTTGGCCCTGAGCGCAACAGCGGCACGGGACATCAACGCATCGACGGTATCGCTTCCCGATTCGAGCCATTTTGCCTGGATCTTCTGACCGATGGCCAACGCCTGTTCCGGCGTCTCCGCCGCGCCGAGCTTTTCAAACAGCTCATCCAGGGCTTTCTGGTCCTGGTCCGTGCCGTCGGCAACGACCTTGCCGCCTGTCTCGTCCTCTTCATTTTCGGGAAGAGAATGCAGATCGTCGAGGGAAGGCGTATCGACATCAGGCCCAAGTTCGGGAACCTGTTGCGCAAAGCTTGCCGGAGCGGCAAGCGATAGAAAGAGGAAAAACAAAAAGAGCCGCATGCCGACAAGTATGCCTTGCCGGCTGCAGCGGTCAATCCGTTAAACGGACAATGAAGAAATCACTTTTGCGCGAAACCGGAACGGCAGCACCGCCGTACATGGGTTTCCTCAGCCCTGGCGGGCTTTGAAGCGCGGATTCTTCTTGTTGATGATGTAAACGCGACCCTTGCGGCGAACCATGCGGTTGTCCCGGTGACGGGCCATGAGCGCTTTGAGCGAGTTCTTGATCTTCATTGTACTGTCCCCGGAAGGGCCCTGTTTCCCTAAAACGTGAACGAGCGCCTGAGGCGCCCGATTTGATGGTGGCTATTTCCGTTTCGAACCGCTGCACGCCTTAGGCGTTGCGCCGGTCCGCTTCCGGGAACCGCCTGCGCTTTTCAGAAAATTTCCCGAAAACCGCAAAGAATGGTGGGCGTGACAGGGATTGAACCTGTGACCCCTTCGATGTCAACGAAGTGCTCTCCCGCTGAGCTACACGCCCGAATTTCTCGGTATTTCGACGCCGCAGCGCCGTGGTGGAGTGCGATATAACGGGGATCGCCGATCAGTGCAAGACCCCAATTCGCAGAACTGTCAAACAATTCTCACGGAGGCTGAAAAGATCGCGCTTCAGGCCGCCAGCATCCGGTCCACTTCCTGGACAAGATCCTTCAGGTGGAACGGTTTGGACAGGACCTTGGCATCCTTGGGCGCATCCGATTCCGGATTGAGAGCCACCGCCGCAAAACCCGTGATGAACATGACCTTGAGGTCCGGGTCCAGTTGCGTTGCCCGTCGGGCCAGCTCGATCCCGTCCATTTCCGGCATGACGATATCCGTCAGCAGCAATGAAAACGGCTCTTCGCGCAGGCGCTCGTACGCGCTTTTTCCATTATCGAAAGACACCACGTCGTGACCGGCGTTTTCCAACGCCTTGGCCAAAAACCGACGCATGTCGTTGTCATCTTCCGCAAGAAGGATACGCGGCATCTTGGTCAACCATTCTTCTCCGTACCGGTGAGGCAGGGACAATCCACCTCCCTCGCCGGTTATAGTCCGAAATCCGCGTAAAGATAGGGTGAAACCGTTCTCCAACTGTTTTGCGCCGGTTTCTGTGGACTGCGTGTTGATTCCTTGGCACCATATAAAGAACATCGAAACGAGGAAGACATTTGCCAAACACAAGCGACGGCGAAACCGCGGATGCGGCGCAGGCCGACTTCAACGGCCTGCCGGCCTTTGAAGTTCTGGCGCCCGCCGATCAACGCCTGCCCTTTATCTTCAATTCCCCGCATTCCGGTCGCGAGTATCCGGCAAGCTTCCTCGATGCGTCCCGTCTGGACGAACTCGCGATCCGTCGCTCCGAAGACGCCTATGTCGATCAGCTGTTCATGAACGTCATCGGCATGGGCGCGCCCCTTTTGAAGGCCAACTTCCCCCGCGCTTATCTGGATGTGAACCGCGAGCCTTATGAGCTCGACCCCAAGATGTTCGACGGTCGCCTGCCGTCTTATGCGAATATCCGCTCCATCCGGGTGGCCGGAGGCCTCGGTACGGTGGCCCGCGTTGTCAGCGAGGCCCAGGAGATCTACCGGCACCGCCTGCCGGTCAGCGAGGCCCTGACCCGGATCGAGGATATCTACAAGCCGTATCACTCAACTTTGCGCCGGCTTCTGGCCCAGACCCACGTTACCTTTGGCCACGCGATCCTGATCGACTGCCATTCGATGCCCTCGGCCATCAAATGCCAGACGAGCGAAACCAGGCCCGATTTCATTCTCGGCGACCGTTACGGTACGAGCTGCGCCGTCGAACTCACCGATTTCGCGACGGAACTGCTGAAGGGGTTCGGCTATACGGTCAGCCGCAACAAGCCCTATGCCGGCGGCTTTATCACGGAACACTACGGCCGGCCTTCGAGCGGACTTCACGCGCTGCAGATCGAAATCAACCGCGGTCTCTACATGGACGAAGGTACCCACACCCTTCATTCGGGTTTCAGCACCCTTGCGGAACATCTGGCAAGCTTTGCATGCGAACTCACGGCCATGCCGGATTCCGCCTTCGGCGCCGACTCCATCGCAGCCGAATAACCCGTCTCCTGCGCCTGCCCGAAATCCCCCGCAGCCACCATTGTCACCAGGTGAAAAACTCGATAAACGAGCAAAAAAAAGGCCGCACTCAAAAAGAGGCGGCCCGAGTCTAGGGAGGAAACGCCCAAGGAGGGCGGCGCTAGTAGGAAAGATCCTTTCGCGCTGCAACAAATTCGCATTGCGTTGCACAAAGGTCAAGCCTACCTTGTAGGCAGGACGTGCCCGAAATTAGGGCACCGACCTTTTGCCTGGCGCGTCTTTGTTGCTTCAACCAATTTAAGTCACTGACCTAAAAAGAAAATGAGGCAAACTGACGCCTCCAGGCGCATTGCACCCGGTATACAGGCATTCGAAATGAACAACCCAGCCATGCAATTATCGCATACTTACGCCGATTTTCTGGACCGGCTCGCCGATGCCGCGGAGGCAGCGATCATGCCGCACTTCCGATCGGGGCATGATGTCGAGAATAAACTTGATTCGGGTTTCGATCCGGTGACGGTCGCTGACCGTGCCGGAGAGGAGGCCATGCGGGTTCTGATCAATGCGGAGTTTCCCGATCACGGCATCCTGGGCGAAGAGCACGGCCCGGAAAAGCTCGATGCCGAAAACGTCTGGATCCTGGACCCGATCGACGGCACCCGGGCCTTCATCACCGGACTGCCCACCTGGGGCACGCTGATCGGGCTGCGCACCAATGGCCGCGCTTGTCTCGGCATGATGGCCCAGCCTTATGTGAAGGAACGTTATGCGGGCGACGGCACATCGGCCTGGTATACGGGCCCGATCGGTCAGCGGCAGTTGAAAACCCGAGCCTGCGAACGGATCGAGGACGCGGTCATGCTGACGACCGCGCCGGAGCTCTTTTCCGGTGCCGAGCAGCCGGCGTTTGATGCCATTGCCAAGGCCACGACCCTGACCCGTTTCGGCACCGACTGTTACGGCTACTGCATGGTCGCAGCCGGCATGGCCGACCTGGTGATTGAATCCGGTCTCAAGGCTTATGATATCGCGGCCCTCGTTCCGGTTATCGAAGGGGCCGGCGGCGTCGTGACCACATGGGCGGGCAACTCACCGGTGGACGGCGGACAGATCCTGGCCTGCGGTGACCCCCGCCTGCATGAAAAGGTCCTGCGCATGCTGGAAGGCGCGGCGGTCTAGGATACGGACCCGTAAGACGGCTTCGTCACTCGTAGTCGGAGCCGGGCACGAACGCATCGAACGCCGTCCAGAACTGATCCCTGTATACATCCGCTTCGGTCAGCAGCTCATGCTCCGCTCCGGCGATCTCGATGTATCCGGTCGCCCGGCAGCGGGAGGCGAACTCCTCGGTCGCCCTCGTCGAAACGATACGATCGTTGCCTGCGGCAATAATCAGGCAAGGCAGCATGATCTTCTGGCCCGCGTCGCGGCGGCGGAAGGACAGCATGCAGCGGGCCGCGCTGTGCAGCCAGCCGATGGTTGGGGATCCGACGCCAAGTTCAGGCGCGGCGGTCAGCACCGCGTTGAACCGGGCAAACCGGTCATGATCGCTTGTCTGCCTGTTGGCCGCGAAGGGAATGAGGAAATTGCGGTTGCCGCCGGGCACGAAGGCTCGGGCCAACCCGATCCAGGAAAAAATCGCGGCCAGGGGAAAGGCGATCCGCTCCAGGAAGTTCCGGGCGCCGGGTGTATATCTGGCAACCTCCGGCTTCGGATACCGCCCGAAGGTCAGCATTTTCAAAAGCCGGTACAAGCCCGGCCGTTTGCTCTTCAGATTGAGATCCGCCAGCCCCATCAGCGGCGAAATCAGAACGGCCCGGTCCAGCATCGTGCGCAGGCGGCCCGAATCCGACAGAAGCACCGATGCGCCCGTCGAATGGGCCAGGGCGAAATGCGGTCCCGGATACTCGGTGAGCGACACCTTTTTCAGAACCGTCTCCAGATCCTGACGGTACTGCCGGAAGCCGGAAATGTGCCCCCTGGCGGAATTGCGCAGGGACCGTTGCGATCCCCCCTGGCCGCGCCAGTCGAACGTAATCACGGCGAAGCCCCGCTCGCGCAGGTCCTGGATGGTCTCGAAATATTTCTCGATGAATTCCGCCCGCCCCTGAAGCAGGGTTACCGTTCCACGGCGCCTGCCGCCGACGGAACCCCAGTGCGCATAACGCAATTCGGTGCCGTCCGGTGTTGTGATCATGCCGGTGACCGCGCCGTCGGGAATGGGGTTTTCGGGATGATCGATCAGGGTCATGCGGCAACTTGCAAAGGAATCGGTTCCTCACTGATACCTTCGGCCGATCCCGTGCTCAACCGGAAACGGGCGCCCCTGCGTCAGGGGCGCCTGTTTTCTGTGTTCACCAGCGGCGACCGCCGTGATGACGATGGGTCACATGCTTGCGCAGGATCCGGCCGTTGAAGGCATCGACCACCAGCCGGACCGGAGCGCCGCGCCAGCCGCGCGCCTTGACCACATAGACCGGGCCACGTGCATCAACGATGCGGACACGGTGGAAGCCACGATGCTTCAGGCTACGGCGGATCTGGCGCGGCCCCATACGGCCCCAGTGGCCCGGACGGTCACCATGCCAGTGGCGGCCGCCGCCATGCCCGCCGCGGAAACCGGCTTTCTGGATCGCGACCGCTTCCGGAGCCTTGAACTGGGCGCCTGCGGCCTGTGCGGATGCGGCACCGCCCAGAGAAACGGCGGTGATTAGAAATGCACCGGCCAGCGGTGCGGAAACGAGGGACTTCAAAATGGACATAACGGATCTCCTTTTCTCATCGCCAACCCTGTGCCGGCGTTGAAGACAAGATGACCCTTTGCGGTTGAACGTAACCGGAAGGCCTTGTTCATACCCCGTTCAGCTTCCAGGCTCTTGCCTGGGCCCGTGCAAAAGAGCCGGCTTTTGCCTCTTGAAAGCGAATTTTCCCGTTCCCATCTCTTGGAGGCAGGCGCCAAACGGGCCTGCACTACAAAGACTGTCCGCGTCCCGCCGAAGTCGGGGGACCATGGAAGTCAGTGGAAACGTTGCTCATTAGAAGAGGACAAGACCATGCGTCATTTTGATTTTACCCCCCTGCACCGTTCGACGATCGGCTTCGATCGCCTGTTCTCCATGCTTGATTCGGCAAACTCCGAAACGCCGAGCTATCCGCCGTACAACATCGAGCGGACCGACGAGAACAATTACCGCATCACCATGGCCGTCGCCGGCTTTGGCGAAGCCGACCTGTCGCTGGAAGCCAAGGAACACGTGCTGACGATCAAGGGTGAGAAGAAGGACGAAGACGAAAACCGCGACATTCTCTATCGCGGCATCGCTTCGCGCGCCTTCGAACGCCGTTTCCAGCTTGCCGAACACGTGCGTGTGGAAGGCGCCCATCTGGAAAACGGCCTCCTGCACATCGACCTCGTCCGCGAGCTTCCCGAAGCCATGAAGCCGCGCAAGATCGAAATCGGCTCCAGCACGCCGAAGCAGATCGAAACCAAGGCTCACTAACCAGCTCCGGCTTCGCCTGAAAAGACGGAGACCGTCAGAGCCGAAAAGGGCGCTCGGGAGACCGGGCGCCCTGTTTCGTTTCCGGAGCTAGTTCATGTCCCGGCCAGATGGCTCAGGAAAAGATCCACATCCGCCTCGATCGTGGCGAAACTCGTCACCAGTCGAAGACAGACTTCGTCGGCTTCAGGCCTTTTATCCGCTGGCACGCCGCTTGCCGGCCATTCATAGAAAAAGGCCCCCGCGGCCTTTAGCCGTTCGGCGTCCGCCTTCTTCAGGATCGGAAACAGTTCGTTGGCCTCCACCGGCCATGCCGTGCGTCCACCGGCTGCGCGGATGCCGTCGGCCAACTTCTGTGCCATGCCGTTGGCGTTGGCTGCGGTCTCCAGCCAGTTGTCGTCGGCCAGATAGCCCTCGAACTGAGCGGCGATGAACCGGCTCTTGGAAAACAGGTGCCCGGCACGCTTGCGCGCATACTCAAAGCCCTTCGCCGCCTCCTTGTCGAAAAAGACGACGGCCTCCGCACACCAGCAGCCGTTCTTGGTCGCTCCGAAGGACAGCACATCGACACCCGCCCGCCAGGTCATGTCCGCCGGCGTACACCCAAGAGACACAAGCGCATTGGCAAAGCGGGCGCCATCCATGTGAAGCGCCAGGTCCCTCGTGTCCGCGACCGCCCTGATCGCCCGAATCTCATCAAGACTGTGGATCGTTCCGCTTTCGGTCGCCTGGGTGATAGACACCGCTGCGGCCTGCCCATGATGGACGACACCTTCCGGGAAGCCTGCAATTGCCTTTTCCAGCGCCTGCGGCGACATTTTTCCATTGTCGCCGGGAACGGAGACCAGCTTGCCGCCGCCGGTCAGGAATTCCGGACAGCCGCATTCATCGACCTGAATATGCGCGTCCGGATGGCAGAAGAACGCCGCGCCCGGCTTCGTATAGGCCGACAGCGCCAGTGCGTTCGCCGCGGATCCGGTGCCGACGAAAAAAACGGCGACCTCACGCTCGAAAACTTCCGAGAGCCTGTCCGTTACGGATTTGGAGACCGGATCCACGCCGTAGGACGGCACGGCTCCGGCTTGATGGCGGGCCAGGGCAGCCATCACCGGCTCCGTGGCTCCCGCCCAATTGTCACTGGCGAAGTTCATGCCCCGGTTTAATCAGTTATCCCGACACCCGGCAAGAACACAAAAGAGACGTTCGTTACCGTCTCTAATAGTAATAGCGCTCGCGCCTGCGGTAGTAGGATCCGAGCAGGGCATCGAGCGACAGGTATCCGCCCCCCTTCAACGCCGGCACCAGCAGCACGAAGATCCACATCAGCCGCTGATCGGCAATGAGCGACCCCGGGTTGCCGTCGAACAGCGCCCCGATCGTCTCCGCCCCGACGTGATGGCCGGTGATGTCCACATAGGTCATGACGACCACGAAAACGATCATGCCAAGGCTGGCCGCACGCGTGAACAGGCCGACGGTGATCAGCACGGGAAGAATGAACTCCGCCCAGGTGCCGAGCAGGACGATCAGCCCGTAAGGGAAAAACGGGATCTGGCTGGTGTCGTAGCTGACCTTCTCCATCAGCGTCGGCAGGATCTGGGCGTAAGCTCCGTCGCTCGGCGACAGAAAGCCGAGCGGGCCGTTGCCGATCTTGGTCAGTCCGGAATTGATGAAATAGACGAGCAGGACGCTGGCGAACACGAACCGGGCGGCAAGGCCGAGCAGCCACCCGTTGGTCAGGCGCTCCAACCCGCCGAAGAAGCCGCCGTAAAGCCTCGTGAAAAAACCGATCATATCTTCCCCTCTATCAAGCTGCCCGATCCGCCGGCGGGTCATTCGCGACAAGGCCGGAGAAGGCTCCCGCGGACAGGAAATCGGACAGGCACCCAGACAAATCGAATTCAGGTATCTCTGCAAGGGCCTTGTTGGCGGCCTCTTGCAGGGTATATGTTTCAAGTGCCCGGAAAAACAGATCCGCACCCGGGCGCATTAGGTTCAACCCGACGTCCAGCTCGGGCCGGGCAATCAGCACGCTTTCGGATGTTTCAAGATCGACCGCCGGCGGATCTTCGGGCGCAAACCGGTTGGCCAGCGCAATCGACAGGATCGGCCAGCGCGAATTTATACAGCACGCGGCCGGATGGATCTTGAAACGGACCTCGCCGACACTCTCGGGCGCCACCGAACCCAGCAACTGCGGATCGAGCGGTTCGGCATCTGCCGCGTGATAGGCCTGAAGCCAGGCCCATTCCAGACGCGCCACATCGGCCAGATACGGATACCGGCCAAGCGGCGGGAAGGTCTCGATGAAATCGGCAAACACAGCCCCATACCACAGAAGCACCGGCGAGTTAGGCGGATGGTCGATGACGAAGCTGCGTGCGAGCGCCTTGAAATAGTCCTCGCCGAGCAGCCGTTCGACGGCCGGATACGTCTGCGCAAGCGCCTCCGTCAGGCTGACGATCACGTTGTTGCGGTAGACGTTGAAGCGTTTGGGCGCAGGCTTGCCATCGGGTCCGACGATCCCGTCCGGAACCGGCAGATCCGCATCTGTCAGCGCGGCAGAAAACAATGACACCGTATCTTGTGTTTCCGGATCAGACAGCACGTTTCATCTCCGCACCCGTCATCCGCCCCAGAATTGTATCCGCCGCCCGCGTCTCCGCGAGAAGAACGGACCAGGCCGGCACGTCGTTGTCCCATTCGATCAGCGTCGGCAGCGAGCCGGAACGGCTCAGAACCTGTTCGTAAAGCGCCCAGACTTGCGCATCGACTTCCCGGTCGTGCGCATCGATCAAAAGAGGCCGGCCTTCATCGTCCGTATCCGGCGCGTGACCGCCCAGATGCAGCTCACCGACCGCGTCCATCGGAAAGGCATCGATATAGTCTTCGGCCGACCTTTGATGATTGACGCAGGAGACATGGACGTTGTTGACATCGAGCAGCAATCCACAGCCGGTCCGGCGGGTTATTTCGCGCAAGAAGTCCAGCTCGCTCATGGTGCTCTGGTCAAAGGCGACATAGGTCGAGGGATTTTCCAGCAGCATCCTGCGGCCCATGACCTCCTGGACCTCGTCGATATGGTCGCACACCCGCTGCAGGGTCATCTCG
The DNA here is from genome assembly GCF_963675985.1 of uncultured Roseibium sp. Taxonomy (NCBI): domain Bacteria; kingdom Pseudomonadati; phylum Pseudomonadota; class Alphaproteobacteria; order Hyphomicrobiales; family Stappiaceae; genus Roseibium; species uncultured Roseibium sp. The sequence goes on from NZ_OY780957.1 coordinate 616,249, forward strand.
TCATAAGGCACCGGCAGAAGGTCGTTGTAATAGGTCGCATCGTGGGTCGACCACGCCAGGTGTTCGGAAAACAGGCCCGGCTCATAGCGGGTATTCAACGCCTTCAGCCGTTTCAGGTGATCCGGGTCCAACGGCCCATTGCCGCCGATCGACAGACCCACGCCGTGCAGCGACAGCGGATAGTCGCGGCGGATCGCTTCCAGCTGGCGGTGCGGCACACCGCCCGCCCCCATGTAGTTCTCCGCGTGAACCTCGAAGAACCCGATTGCCGGCCGGGTCTCCAGGATCTCCGTGACATGCGCGCCCTTAAGCCCGGCGCCCCCACGAGCGGGTACGGCAGCGGCGATGCGCGGAGAAGCGGTCTCACTGTCGGGGCCGGATATCATAAGGACCTCCTGAAGGATTCGCGGCTTGGCCGGCTGGCAGATTGCCGGCCCGTATTCCGGATCATAACCGGAAAATCAAAGCCGGACGCAGCAAAGCGCCCGGCTTCGTAAGCATACGTCGATACGCAAAAGGCGTCAGGCCTTCGGAAGGTCGCGGTCGAGCTCGGTCAGAGATCCCTTGCGGCCGTCCGGCAATTCCATGGTTTCGCAGGTTCCTTTCGGAACAAGGGTCCATGCGTTGCCCTGGTAATCGATCGTCGAGGTCCCGGCGCATGTGGTACCCGGGCCGGCCTTGCAGTCGTTCTGCCCCTTCAGGGACACGCCGTAGCATTTCTCTTTCGCTTGGGCATTCGCGGTGCCCGGCGCCGAAATTCCGGCAAGTGCCGTCGCAACGGCGCCTGCAACGATAGCGGCGGACATGACCTTAGTTTTCATTTGCGGACTCCTCGGATCAAATGCAATTCGTTCGGGTCGGCACCACGACGCCTGGTCGCCCTTGCCGTGCCAGAAAAGTGGACAGTTCACCCTTCAATAGGAAATCAAACGGCCGTGACTAAAAAATGAACAGCGATTTTCGCATTTTATGCCGACGAAAGAATCTTACACCGAAGCCGCCTCCTTACGTCATTTATTCGCAATTGGGACATTGAGGGCGAAACTTTTGTAATTTTACAGTATATAAACGGTCTTGCCCCTGGCTTCGAAATCTGGCATGGTCGCGCCGCTCGGAATAGGACAGGATCACTGTCCCTTTTTGATCGAAGGTTCAAAATATGCGTGAGTGAAGCGCTGGACCAAACTGATCGAAAAGGCTGGGCGGACCGCTCGGCGGCCAAAGGGATGGCGCCGAAAGGCGGGAGCGGACAGCTTCCGGCGGCCTTTTCAAACAGGCCGCGTCATTTAAGACGGTTCGCTTTCTGGAAGCGAGGCGTTAGATATTTCGACAGAGCCGGGGCTGAAGCCGGGGTCGTCGCACGAGCCGCGTCCGGACAGGAACGCGACCCGAACGGGACCCGACGCTTCAAACCACGGCAGCGACTGGGGTAACGTTGAGGGCGCACATGACGAAGATCGAGCTGACGACCGGCACAGCCATGCAGGCAGAGGGACACGCGGCGAAAACCACCGCGACCGGATCCACCCTTGCCACTCGACTGGGCGCGGCCGCCGCAAAAGGGCTCTACAATCCGTCGCGCGAACACGACGCCTGCGGCGTCGGCTTTGTTGCCCACATGAAGGGGGAGAAATCCCACCGCGTCATCGCCGACGGCCTTCAGGTCCTGGAAAACCTGACCCATCGCGGCGCCGTGGGCGCGGATCCGCTGATGGGCGACGGCGCTGGCATGCTCGTGCAGATCCCGCACACGTTCTTTAAGGAAGACCTTGCCGCCAAGGGCATCGATCTGCCGGAAGCCGGTGAATACGGCGTCGGCTTCATCTTCCTCCCCCAGGACGAAACCGTCCGCGCGAAATGCGTTGCGATCATCGAACAGGCCATCGCCGCCGAGGGTGAAGAGCTGATCGGCTGGCGCGATGTGCCCGTCGACAACGCCAGCCTGTCAAAGGCGCCCGACATCGCCGCGACCGAACCGGTTTCCAGGCAGGTCTTCATCAAGCGGACCAGCTCCACCGATCCGGACAGCTTCGAGCGCCGGCTTTATGTTCTGCGCAAGGTCATTTCCAACCAGGTCCGCAGCCAGCTCGGTCTTGAAAAGAGCGGCTTTTACGTCGTCTCCATGTCGAGCCGAACGATCGTCTACAAGGGCATGTTCCTCGCCTACCAGCTGGGCGCTTATTATCAGGACCTGAAGGACGAACGCTTCGTCTCCGCACTGGCACTGGTCCACCAGCGGTTCTCGACCAACACCTTCCCGTCCTGGGAACTGTCGCATCCCTACCGGATGGTTGCCCACAACGGTGAGATCAACACCCTGCGCGGCAACGTCAACTGGATGGCGGCGCGCCAGGCGTCCGTTTCGTCGCCGCAGTTCGGCGACGACATTTCCAAACTCTGGCCGATTTCCTATGAAGGCCAGTCGGACACGGCCTGTTTCGACAACGCCCTGGAATTCCTGGTCATGGGCGGCTATTCGCTCGCCCACGCGGCCATGATGCTGATCCCGGAAGCCTGGGCCGGCAATCCGCTGATGGACGACAACCGCCGCTCCTTCTACGAATATCACGCGGCTCTCATGGAGCCGTGGGACGGTCCGGCAGCCGTAGCCTTTACCGACGGCCGGCAGATCGGCGCAACGCTCGATCGGAACGGCCTGCGTCCGGCGCGCTACATCGTCACCGACGAAGACTTCGTCATCATGTCCTCGGAAGTTGGCGTGCTGCCGGTTCCGGAAGAACGCATCGTGCGCAAGTGGCGCCTGCAGCCGGGCAAGATGCTGCTCATCGACCTGGAGCAGGGCCGCATCATCTCCGACGACGAGATCAAGCGGGAACTGTCGACTGCCAATCCCTACAAGGACTGGCTGCACAAGACCCAGATCGTTCTTGAGGATATGCCGGAAGTGCGCGGCCGCGCGCCCGTCGCAGGCGAGAGCCTGCTCGATCGCCAGCAGGCCTTCGGCTATTCCCAGGAAGACATCAAGCTCCTGATGCAGCCCATGGCGACCGTCGGCCAGGAGGCCATCGGCTCCATGGGAACGGACACGCCGATTTCCGCGCTCTCCGACAAGTCGAAGCTGCTCTACACCTATTTCAAGCAGAACTTCGCGCAGGTGACCAATCCGCCTATCGATCCGATTCGCGAAGAACTGGTCATGAGCCTGGTGTCCTTCATCGGCCCGCGCCCGAACCTGTTTGACCTGAAAGGCCTGTCCACTTCCAAGCGCCTGGAAGTGCGCCAACCGATCCTGACCAACGAGGATCTGGAAAAGATCCGCGCCATCGGCGACATCGCCGACAACCAGTTCTCCGCCAAGACGCTGGACATCACCTATTCGTCCGATAGGGGTGCCGGCGGCATGGAAGATGCCGTGGACGAACTGTGCCAGCGGGCTGAAAAGGCGGTTCTGGACGGCGACAACATCATCATCCTGTCGGACCGCATGATCAGCCGGAACCGGATCGCGATTCCGGCCCTGCTGGCAACCGCGGCCGTCCACCATCACCTGATCCGCAAGGGCCTGCGCACATCCGTGGGTCTTGTCGTCGAAACCGGCGAAGCCCGCGAAGTGCATCACTTCTGCGTCCTGGCCGGTTATGGCGCCGAGGCGATCAACCCCTATCTGGCGTTCGAAACGCTGCTTCTGATGCATGCGGAAATGGACTTCCCCGAGGAAGTCGACGCCCACGAGGTCGTCTACCGCTACATCAAGTCCATCGACAAGGGCATCTTGAAGGTCATGTCCAAGATGGGCATATCGACCTACCAGTCCTATTGCGGCGCGCAGATCTTCGACGCGGTCGGCCTGTCGAGCGAACTGGTGAAGAAGTATTTTACCGGAACCGCCACGACCATCGAAGGCATCGGCCTGAACGAGGTCGCGGAAGAAACCGTGCTGCGCCACGAGGACGCCTTCGGCGACCTGACCATCCTGCGCAATTCCCTGCAGGTCGGCGGCGAATATGCCTACCGCACCCGTGGCGAAAGTCACATGTGGACGCCTGATTCCATCGCCACCCTGCAACACGCGGTCCGCTCCAACCTGCCGGACATGTATCGTGAATTCTCGAAGATGGTGAACACGGAAACAGGGCGTTTCACCATCCGGGGCATGTTCCGCATCAAGAGTGCCGAAGAACTTGGCCGCACGCCGATCGCTATTGACCAGGTCGAGCCGGCGTCCGAGATCGTCAAGCGCTTCGTCACCGGCGCCATGTCCTTCGGCTCGATTTCCCGCGAGGCGCATACCTCGCTGGCAATCGCCATGAACCGGATCGGCGGCAAGTCCAACACGGGCGAAGGCGGCGAAGAGCCCGAGCGTTTCAACGCTCTTCCCGACGGCTCGATGAACCCGCAGCGGTCCGCGATCAAGCAGGTCGCCTCCGGCCGCTTCGGCGTGACCACCGAATATCTGGTCAACGCCGACATGATCCAGATTAAAGTCGCCCAGGGCGCCAAGCCCGGCGAAGGCGGCCAGCTTCCGGGTCACAAGGTCGATGCGGTCATCGCCAAGGTCCGGCATTCCACGCCGGGCGTCGGCCTGATTTCCCCGCCGCCGCACCATGACATCTACTCGATCGAGGATCTGGCCCAGCTGATCTACGACCTGAAGAACGTCAACCCGGCGGCCGACATTTCGGTCAAGCTCGTCTCGGAAGTCGGTGTCGGCACGGTCGCCGCCGGCGTCGCCAAGGCGCGTGCGGACCACATCACCGTCTCCGGCTATGACGGCGGCACCGGCGCTTCGCCGCTGACCTCCATCAAGCATGCCGGGTCTCCCTGGGAAATCGGCCTGGCCGAAACCCAGCAGACCATGGTCCTCAACGGCCTGCGCTCCCGTGTCTGCCTGCAGGTCGACGGCGGTCTGCGTACGGGCCGCGACGTGCTTGTCGGCGCCTTCCTCGGCGCGGACGAATTCGGCTTCTCCACGGCGCCGCTGATTGCGGCCGGCTGCCTGATGATGCGCAAGTGCCACCTGAACACCTGTCCGGTCGGCATCGCTACCCAGGACCCTGTCCTGCGCAAGCGCTTCAAAGGCACGCCGGAACACGTCATTAACTACTTCTTCTTCGTCGCGGAGGAACTGCGCGAACTGATGGCCTCTCTCGGCGTTGCCAATCTGGATGAGATCATCGGCCACTCGGAGTTCCTCGACAAGGAAGCCGCCATCAACCACTGGAAGGCGCGCGGTCTCGATTTCACCAAGATCTTCTATCAGCCGGAGGCAAAGCCGGAGGAGATCCGCTGGACCGAGACCCAGCAGCATCCGATCGACGATATTCTGGACCGCCGCCTGATCGCGGCCGCCAAGCCGGCGCTCGATGCCAAGGAACCGACGATCGTCGACGAGACGATCTGTTCCGTCGACCGGTCCGTCGGCGCCATGCTGTCTGGCGAAATCGCCAAGCGCTACGGCAACAAGGGGCTGCCCCAGGGCACCCTGCAGATCAATCTCAAGGGCACCGCCGGCCAGGCCTTCGGCGCCTTCGTTTCCAAGGGCGTGACCATCGATCTCGTGGGCGATGCCAACGACTACGTCGGCAAGGGCCTTTCGGGCGGCCGACTGATCGTGCGCCCGCCGGAAAACACCCGGATCATCCCGGAAGATTCCATCATCGTCGGCAACACCGTTCTTTACGGCGCGACCGAGGGTGAATGTTACTTCCGCGGCGTTGCCGGGGAACGGTTCGCGGTGCGCAACTCCGGCGCCCTCGCGGTCGTCGAAGGGGTCGGCGACCACGGCTGCGAATACATGACCGGCGGTGTCGTCGTCGTCATCGGCCAAACGGGGCGCAACTTCGCGGCCGGCATGTCAGGCGGGATTGCCTATGTGCTGGATGAAGACGGCACCTTCGGATCGCGCTGCAACCTTGCCATGGTCGAAATGGAGCCGGTTTCGGAAGAAGACGATCTTCTGGAAAAGCTGCATCACCACGGCGGCGACATCGAGCACAAGGGGCGCGTCGACATCACCGGCGACATGAGCCGTCACGATGACGAACGCCTGCGCCAGCTTCTGGCCAAGCACATCGAATACACCGGCTCGTCCCGGGCTCAGATGATCCTCGACGACTGGGCGACCTACCGACCGAAATTCGTCAAGGTCATGCCGGTCGAATACCGCCGGGCCCTGCGCGAAATGGAAGAACAGCGCCTGGGCATGGTGGCGGCTCAATAAGCGTCGGAATAGAAACATGCCGGCTCTCGGGCCTTCGGGCCCGGTCGCAGTCGGTCATTGAGACATGAGTTTGCAAGGAGGTTGCCTTGGGCAAGGTTACCGGATTTCTCGAGATCGATCGGCAGGAACAGAAGTACCAGCCGGCGTCGGACCGTATTCGTCACTTCCGTGAATTCACGATCCCGCTGAACGACGGCGAAATCACGAACCAGGCCGCCCGCTGTATGGACTGCGGCATCCCGTTCTGCCACGGCCCCGACGGCTGCCCGGTCGACAATCAGATCCCGGACTGGAACGATCTGGTCTATCAGGGCGACTGGGAACTGGCCTGCGAGAACCTGCATTCGACCAACAACTTCCCTGAATTTACCGGCCGGATCTGCCCCGCGCCGTGCGAGGAAGCCTGCACGCTGAACCTGGAAGACATTCCGGTGAACATCAAGAGTGTCGAGCAGGCGATCGCCGACAAGGGCTTCCAGGAAGGCTGGATCGTACCCCAGCCGGCTGCGATCAAGACCGGCAAGGCCGTCGCCGTCGTCGGCTCCGGCCCTGCCGGCATGGCCGCTGCCCAGCAGCTTGCCCGGGCCGGCCATACCGTCCACGTCTATGAGCGGGAAGCGAAAGCCGGCGGCCTGCTGCGCTATGGCATTCCAGACTTCAAGATGGAAAAGCACTACATCGACCGCCGGGTCGAGCAGATGGAAGCCGAAGGCGTCACCTTCCACTACGGCGTCAATGTCGGTGCCACGGTGACGCTCGACGAGCTGGCCGAACGCCATGACGCGGTGATCCTGTGCGCCGGCGCGGAACGCCCGCGCGATCCAGGCGTCGGCGGCATGGAACTGGATGGCTGCCACTGGGCCATGCCTTACCTGGTCCAGCAGAACCGCCGGGTCGGCAATGAGCCGGAAACCGGCGAAGCACCGATCTGGGCCGCCGGCAAGCATGTCGTCGTCATCGGCGGCGGCGACACGGCCTCCGACTGCGTCGGCACCGCGTTCCGTCAGGGAGCACTGTCCGTGACCCAGCTCGACATTCGTCCGATCCCGCCGCTCAAGGAAGACAAGATGGCGGTATGGCCCTACTGGCCGACGAAATTCCGCACCTCGTCCTCGCAGGCAGAAGGCGCCGAGCGCGAGTTTTCCGCCGCGACCCTGGAACTCGTCGGCGAAGACGGCCATGTCACCGGCGTGAAATGCGCCCGCGTCGACGAAAAGCGTCGTCCGATCGAAGGCACGGAATTCATCCTGCGCGCCGATCTAGTGCTAGCAGCGATCGGTTTCTCCGGTCCGCTACTGGACACCTATATCGCGCAGGCCGACGGCCGGCTGGAACTCGATGGCCGCACCAACGTCAAGGCCAATACCGACGACTACAGGACCAGCATCGACAAGGTCTTCGCGGCCGGCGACGTGCGCCGCGGCCAGTCCCTGGTCGTCTGGGCCATCCGCGAAGGACGCCAGGCGGCCCGGTCCGTGGACATTTTCCTGACCGGCTCGACCAACCTGCCCAGGTAAGCGCTTCGGGTTTTGACATACGAAGGGCCGCTCTTGGGCGGCCCTTTTTGTTTCTCCGGCATCTCCGGCGCGATACGGATTTTCGACACTGCAATGATGCCTTTAGCGTGTTTCAGTGTTTTTTCGCCTGTCCGTTGCACAGAACATATTGGCCTTCATATTTGCGCTCGTAATTCTGCAAAATTTCTCCGCCCGCTTCGCAAATTTCACTCGGGAACGGAGCGGTCATTTTACTGAAATACAGCTGTGCCTGATGGAAATTATTAAGCCGAACGTTACGTTGAATGAATACGTTTTCCGCGAGTTTGACCATCAGCTTTTGTGCATCTGCAGGGCTTGCATAGTAAAGAATGAACCGGTGAACCATTGAGTGATCGGCTTTATTCGCTGGAAGGCTCAGAACCGTCATGCCGATTTCGATCGCCCGTCTCATAATCGTTTTTTTCACGAATGCATCGGTCTCGCTATTCTTCGAAGCCCAGCTGGTGAGGGTGGCAAGTATGTTCGACCCAATATTTCTTCGTTTTTTATCGGCGGAGAATATTTGGGACTCAGCAAAACCCAAGACGCGGATAGGGTCCGGGAGTGCTTCGGCCAACCATTGGCGATGAAGCTCCTGCCCCAAGCCCTTCTCCAACATGGCGTATGCAAGCGTTTGAACGGGTAAGTACACACTGTCAGCCCACATTGGCCAAAAGGAACTCTTGGATTTCCATCCGTATCTAATTTCCTCGGGCAAGGTCCAAAAAGCGTTCTCTCGTTCTGTGAGCCAATATTGTCTTTCCCGCAATTCGGAAAAACTTGGCCAGTAGAGAAACTCACTTCGTCCGCCTTTTCTGAGCAGCTCTGTCGAGATTCCCCGCCCCAGGAGCACTTCTTTGCCTCCAGATCGCTCGTAGAGTTCCAACACCCAAGCGTCATCATTTTCCATTGGGGAAATTGGATCGTGACTAGCTGTAATGAAGGATACGGCAATGCCACCATCCTTAAATCGATGGTCTCGCAGGACTTTTAAGACAAGCGCATTTTTGGGCTTCTTGATGTCTTGTCTGGTCAAGCAGCGATCATAGAGCCCCATCATTACGAACCAGTGTCGATGCGACGAAGAAGGGCCGTCACATGCCGCACCGGAGGCAGCCTGAAAAGCAGCATATTTCACCGGGATTTCGGAGACCGGTACTGCAACTGTGACTGCCTTACTCATTGCAAGATCCACAATGAGCGCGGAATTCAGCTGAAACCCATGTAATTCTATGATCTGAGGATCAGACTGCGGAGACTGAATATTTTTGGTAGCAGCGGCCTCGAGCCTCGAAGGCCACGATTTTGCACTCCAAATAAAGTATCCTGAAATAGCGGAAACACAAAAAGCTAATAGAATTAAGTATCTCAAATCCGCTACCCGATCTCTAAAGCTCGACAATAGATCAGGAGCTGATTTACTAGCAGAATAGGGCTCAACTTTGGCGCGATTCGGGGCACCCCCCTTATATCGACGTATTATTCTTGGGTAACGTCAACCAAGAGTGAGACAGGAATATTTGAGAGCATGTTCGTGCCCCAACGTACGATAGATCTGCAGCATCCCGATTGAATTCACAGGATGCACCGAACGTTAAGTGACGGAAATGCCTGGAGGCCACTTTTCTTTACAAGTCAAACGCGACCTAGGACCCACCCGGAACCGCCCGCTTCGTGTCGTCCACGCGCCCCGGTATCTCCGGCAGGCTCTCGCCCCTGACGAAGAAACGATAGGCGACCGAGTCGTCCTTCAGGTCCGGCGACTGGTCTTTACCGCCCAGAAGTTCATCTTCGGGCGAGGTCACCCGACCGGTCAGCACGATAAAGTCCGGATCGTCGTCCACGCCTTCGAACGCATATCCGCCATAGCCACCGAGAATACGGGACAGTTCGCGTTCGACGAAGAAGGCAACCTTCTGATACCCGGCCCATGTGAAACCGATCTTGTCGCCACTGCGAAGCCGCGCATTCTTCCCGTCGACGTTGGGGCCGTAGGACGAATAGCCGCCCTCTTCGTTGAGGAAAATGTCCCAGATATCGACATACCAGGTCCGCGAATCCGAGAGCTCGTCCTTGAAGATGCCGTTCAACTGGCTGAAATCGGTATTCGTCATCTCCGCATTCGTCGGCGGCAAACCGACCCAGACCAGCGGTTTGCGTTCCTGCCGGACCGTACGCACCAGGTCTCCCACCTTTTTCCGATAGGTCCCGATCCAGGCGTCGGTCAGAAATTCGACCGGCGGGTCGCCCGGGAATTTCTGCCCCAGATCATGCTGACCCATCATGACCACGACCGCCTTGACATCCTCACCACGGATCTTCGCCAGCAACTGGGCATCCCAGTCAGGTGCGTCTTCTCCGGCAAGTCCCTTGCGGTCTTCCGTCAGCAACTCCACCCGAACCATCGGCTTGTCGCCGAGAAGAAATTTCAATCCTCCGCCGACGCCGCGCGCCATCCGGTCTCCGACAACCAGAATCACACCCGCATCGGGATCTTTCGGTTCTGCGGCAAAGGACGGCGGCGTTTCGGCCGGACGGGACACGCGTCTGACCGGCTTGGAAGCCTTCTTCCTGGCCCGGTGGTCCCGCCCGCCTCCGAACAGGCGCAGCAGCGGCCGGAACGGATTGAACGACCGGGAATTGTCTCCCGATCGCGCCCCGCTTTGGGCGAAAGCCGGTTCCATGGGTTCCAGGACCACAAGGCCAGTCGACACGGCAAGCAGGACAACGGCCAGACACTTGAGGCCGCGTCTCAAAGCCTTTTTGCCGAAGATGCGCACGGGATCGCCTTATTCTCGAATTCGAACTGGGCCTAATTGTAGCTGTCCAGCTTGATCCGTGCCAGCAAAACCACCGAGGGGTAGCCATCCGGGATAAGGCCGCGCGATTTCTGATAGGCGCGGATGCCGCGTCGCGTCGCGGGCCCCACCCGGCCGTCCGCCTTGCCGACATTGAACCCCCGGCGGTTCAGTTCCCGCTGCAATTCGGTCGTTTCCGTCCGCGACAGCGGCAGGTATTCCCGCGACCAGTCGCCGGCAAGCGGCCCACCGCCGATGATCCTGTCGGCCAGATGCCCGACCGCCAGCGCATAGGACGTGGAGTGGTTGTAGCGTTTGATCACGTAGAAATTCTTCAACATGAGGAAGGCCGGTCCGCTCGCGCCGGCCGGCATCACCAGAATGGCCCTATCCGAAGCACGCGGAAAGGACCTTCCATTCACCCTCGAAACGCCGCGGCGACTCCACTCGCCGACGGTCATCGTCGTCTTGTCGTCGGCAAGATGGAAATCGAACCCGGCCGGTAGACTGACCTCGTAGCCCCAGGTCTTGCCCGTCTGCCAGCCGTGTTTTTGAAGATAATAGGCGGTGGAGGCCAGGGCATCCGGGATCGATGTCCAGATATCCCTCCGTCCGTCGCCGTTGTAGTCCCTGGCATAGGCTTCCCAGCTCGACGGCATGAACTGGGTGTGGCCCATGGCCCCTGCCCAGGAGCCTTCCATGTCCTCGAAGCGGACGTGTCCGCCCTGAACCACGCTGACCGCCTTAAGCAGTTCCTTGCGCCAGTACGCCCTTCGGCGGGGCGCTTCGTAGGCAAGTGTGGCCAGGGCCCTGATCACATTGTGCCGGCCCATGAAACCGCCGTAGTTGGTTTCCATGCCCCAGATCGCGAGAACGGCCTCACGATCGACCCCGTAGCGCGATTCAATCCTGGTCAGGACAGTGTCATATTCCCGAAGAAGTTCCTGGCCGCGCTCGACGCGTGCGTCCGAAACCGCGGAATCCAGGTAGTCCCAGATCGGTTTGACGAATTCCGATTGCTTGTCCATCAGCCGGACCGTATCCGGATCCGGGTCCATTCCGGTGAAGATATGATTGAACGTTGCCGTACTGACGCCAGCGGCCCGCGCATCCGGCCAGAGGCCCTTGATGAACCGGTTGAAGCCCGGGTCCGCCTGAGCTGCTGCCGTGGTCAGGGTCAGAATCGCAGCGGCGAGCAAATTGCGCGCGAAACCCGGCCTTTTCAACGGCTGGGTACGTCCGGTTTCAATCCGCATGCCGTCTCTTTTGAAACAATCCATACAGGCCTCCTCGTGCCCGCTTTTCCGCATCTTTGTTTCCAGCTGCCCCTCAGCCCCGCACCACAAAATTGCCACCTTACAACGGCGAAAACGTGTTCGCCCCAAACACGGCCGCCTTATTCCTGCCGTCAGTCTTGTCCGGTTGATCAATGACGGAACCTGAACCCCGCCTCGATCGAATTCTTCGTATAGTCGCTGCCCGCTGTCGTGCTGTCATAGGCGGTGTAGCTGTATTGCGTTTCAAACGCGACGTTGCGCGTAACCGCGTAAGTGAGACCGACGAAACCGGTCAGGGTCTCCGTCTCGATGGAAGCTCCCTGATAGGTCCGGTAACTGTAGCCGACCCCGGCCTCCCCGACGAAACGGTCGGAGAAGGAATGGGCTGCCCTCAGGTCTCCGGAATAGATGATCGACCCGGACACGTAATCAAGATCCGTCGGTTCGAAACCCGTGCTCAGCCCGGCCGTAACGGTCGTCAGCCGGCTCGGGGACCACACGAGTGTTCCGTCGACGACCAGGCCCTGGAGCGCAGCTAGACGGCTGTCCTCGATATCCTCGATCCGCCAGCCACCGCTGACCTCACCGGTCAGTTTCGGCGTGGCCGCGATGGTCAGACCGCCGCGCAGTTCGTAGCCGTTCGCATTCCGGTTTTCGCAAATCGCATCGCTGCAGGTCTTGTCGAACCGGCGCAGCAACAGGGAGCCAACCGCAAAGGGTTCGAAAACTGCGCCGCCGTTTCCTTCCAGGCGGAGGTTTGCCGAATAAAGCGTATTGTCCCGCCCGCTCGTTGAGCCAGATCCTCCGCTCGAGGTATAGGACGTCCGGTCGACGCCTGCGCCCAAGGTAGCCGAAACGAGTCCGACATTCCGGGTGAAGCCGAGCGTGCCGGTCAACTCGTGGACATCGTTGTCGCCCGAGATGTTTTCCACGCTGGACTGGTCTTCCCGGGAATAGTTGTAGCCCAATCCGGCGGCCGCGGTCGTGGACGCGCTCAGGTCGGCCCTGAACGTTGTCGAGAGATTGAGACTCGGATCGCTCTGGCTGGGCTCTTCCGGATAGCCGATGTAACTTCCCCTCAGCGCGAAATCGAGCTGGTGCCTGGACCAGTTCGATGTCCCCGTAATACTCGGAGCCACCCGGTAGAGGCGGCTGGAAGTGCCCGTCGTCGACCCCTCCGCATTGTCCGTCCAGCCACCGGTGACAGTCACTTCGGGCGTGATGGTGAAGGAGCCGAGACGAATGCCTTCGGCCCGGTCATAAGTGGTTTCGCCATCGAAGACACTGGAATCCAGGCTTTCGCCCCGGCTTGCCGCGATCGCCTGGGCCGCAGAGAGGCGGTCCGAAAACCCACGGATCGGCGTCACGCGTCCGGCGGTCCCAAGGCCTGTGGAGCCCTCCTCGGCGGATGCCGCGTTCAGGGTGCTCCTCAGTCCGACAACCGAATCCCTGTTCTGCAATTCGTAGACGGAATCCCGGCGTTGCAATTCGTTGGTCGCATCGACGGTCCGGGCCCCGCTGGCCGCGCTTTCATCCGGGACGGCCTGCTCATCGACACTGCCGCGCAGACCGGACGTGCTGTCTTGCGCGCGCAAGGGGTACCCCTGCAACAGCAAGAAACAAATCGTCAGACAGATCAGGCGCGACATTCAAGGCCTTGTAAAAAATTTGAAAATCCGGACACAGGCGCACACTGGCGAAACATGGTTAACGCTTGGTTGCTTTTCGCCAAAAGTGAAAGCGGTTCGAAATCCCCGTTTTGCGCCAAACCCGGCTTGCACTGAGCAGGACGCTGGCGTAGAGAAAGCAGGTCGGGGTAAAAAGAAAATACAGGATCAGCCATGCATAGCCCTCTTCAGGATGCGATCGTGACGAGTGAACAGGAAGCATCCGCACGACCGCTCGTTTCCGCTGAACGCACTCTGGAGACTGAAATCGCAGGCTTGAGCGCCCTTCGAGCCGCGTTGCAGAACAGCCTGTCAGCCCCCTTCAGCAAGACCGTTGAACTCATCGCCGGCATCAAGGGGCGCGTCATCGTCTCCGGCATCGGCAAGAGCGGCCATATCGGCACCAAGCTGGCTGCCACGCTCGCCTCGACCGGAACGCCGGCCTTTTTCGTTCATGCCAGCGAAGCCAGCCACGGCGATCTTGGCATGATTACCCAGGACGACGTCGTCATCGCTTTGTCCTGGTCCGGAGAAACCCAGGAACTTGCAGGCATCGTCGCCTATACACGCCGTTTCAAGGTACCGCTGGTGGCGATCACCAAGTCGGACGACAGCACTCTGGGCCGCGCCGCCGACATCGTCCTGAAAATGCCGAGTGTCACGGAAGCCTGCCCGCACGGTCTGGCCCCGACCACATCCGCCCTGGTTCAGCTTGCCGCCGGCGACGCACTGGCCATCGCGCTTCTGGAATACCGCGGTTTTACGGCCCAGGATTTCCGCGTTTTCCATCCGGGCGGCCGCCTTGGCGCGAGCCTGACCGCTGCCCAGGACATCATGCACAAAGGCGATTCCCTGCCGCTGGCCCACAGAACCATGGTCATGCGCGACGCCATCATCCTGATGACCCAGAAAGGCTTCGGCGTACTGGGAGTGGTGGACGAGATCGGCCATCTCATCGGCATCATCACCGATGGCGACCTGCGCCGGCACATCTCCACGAACTTTCTCGACAAGCCGGTCACCGATATCATGACGCCGAACCCGAAGAGCATCCCCGGCGACATGCTGTCGGCCGCCGTGCTTGAGCTGATCAACAGTTCTGCGATCACCTCGGTCTTCGTCGCGGATGAAAAGCGCCCGATCGGGATTATCCACCTGCATGACCTGCTGCGTATCGGGGCAGCCTGACACCTTGATAACGGGCCGGGTTGGCCCGTCAGCCAGCTCTTCAGCATAAATTGAACCGAGAAATTCGATTTCCCGGTCATCGGTTAGGATTTGATTAGCCTTGCCAAACCTAAACTGTCGGCCAGATGACGGCGGATGGTCTGCCTCAAGGTTTGGTGTACAGAATGGATCTGGCGACCCTAATCGGTATCATCGGTGCCTTCGGTATCGTGGTCACGGCAATTTTCCTCGGCGGAAGTTTCGGACAGTTCATCGATGTCCCTTCCGTTCTGATTGTTGTCGGGGGCGGTTTCGCGGCCACGCTGATCCGCTTTCAGATTTCTGACATCATCTCAGCGTTTGGAACCGGCTTCAAAGTCGCCCTTGCAGGCAAAAACCTGAGCCCCCGGGACCTGATCGCCGAAATCACCACCCTCGGTGAAGTCGTCCGCAAATCCGGTCCGCTGGGACTTGAAAACGTCGACGTCTCGGACCCGATCCTTGCCAAGGGCGTCCAGTACATCGCCGATGGCTATGAGCATGAATTCATCAGGGAAGCGATGGAGCGCGAGCGCGACCTTCAGCTGACACGCCTGGCTGAAGGAAAACGCGTCTTCAAGGCACTCGGCGATTCTGCACCGGCCTTCGGCATGATCGGCACCCTGGTCGGTCTGGTGCAGATGCTTGCCAACATGGACGACCCGGCCGCAATTGGCCCGTCCATGGCTGTGGCCCTTCTGACGACGCTCTACGGCGCCCTGATTTCAAACATTATCTGCCTGCCGCTGGTGGACAAGCTGGACGCCAAGTTCGACGTCGACGAACTCAACCAGACGCTGATCATCGACGGTGTTCTGCAGATCCGCGAATCCAAGAGCCCCGCGCTCATCAAAGAAATGCTCATTGCTTATCTGCCGGAAAAGATCCGGGCGGACATGGAAGAGGCCGCCTGATCCGTCAGGCGGAATTCAACGGGAAAGACGGCTATGGCGAGAAAGAAGCCGCAAGGCGGCGGTGGCGCACCGGACTGGCTGGTCACGTTCGCGGACCTGATGTCGCTTCTCGTGTGTTTCTTCGTTCTGATCATTTCGTTTTCGATCCAGGACAAGCAGAAGCTGCAGGTCGTGGCCGGCTCCATGCGCGAAGCCTTCGGCGTGAAGGAAACCTCCAAGCGCACCGGCATTATCGAAGTCGAAGGTATTCCTGTTCGCGACTACATGAAGCAGATCACCCAGGTTCCTCAGGAACTGGATTCCGATTTCTCCCAGGAACGTCACGACAACCGGCAGAAGCAGGGGCCGGAAGCCAATACCTATGACACATTGAAGGCAGACATCGAAAAGCCGCGCCAATTCGCCACCGCGGCCGCCTCGCTGCGCCAGGCCTGGCAGGAGATGCCGGAAATCACCGAAATCTCCAACAACATTATCATGGAAGAGACCGATGAGGGCCTGAACATCATGCTGGTCGACCAGGATGGCCGTTCCATGTTCCGCGAGGGCTCGAAATACCCGTACGAAACCACCCGGCGACTGCTCGCCAAGATGGCCCCGGTTATCGCACAGATGCCGAACAGGGTGGAAATCACCGGCCACACGACGGCCGGCAAACAGGCTATGGATCCGACCTACACCGGATGGGACCTGTCCTCGGAACGCGCCAACGTGGCTCGACAGATCCTCAATGAATACGGCGTTCCGGACGATCAGTTCTACGCGGTCACCGGCAAGTCCGATACGGAGCCGTTGTTCCCGAACGACCCCTATCTTGCCGCGAACCGACGCATCGGCATCCTTCTGAAGGCCGAGGCGCCGCCGATTCCTCCCGGCCACAAGCCTTAAACGCATCGCCTTTAAAGTCGACTTAGGCGTTCCCGGCTTCCGCCTCCAAAGGGGCCACGACAAGCCGCGCGCCGTCGATCCGCTCGACCGTCACGGTCGTGCCTGCGGGAAGGTCCGGTCCGGAAATCCGCCAGACGGTATCGTCGATCGAAAGCTGGCCCGAGCCTTGCTGCAACGGTGTCTCTAGAACGAACCGGCGACCGATATAACGGCTGCCGCGGCGGTTCAGCCCCGGATCCCCGGCTTCCGACGACATTTTAGACATCATGTAGCGGCCGGCGATCAGGGTCGCGAAAGACAGGACAAGGAAAATCACGAGGTTCGTCTGCCACGACAAGTCGACGAACAACGCCAGCGTCCCCACAAGGATCGCGGAGATCCCGAACCACAGAAAGACGGTTCCCGGCGCAAGCACCTCCAAGCCGATCAGGATGAGGCCGATGACCCACCAGTTCCACGGACCGAGTTCCAGGACAATCCGTTCGATAATGCTCACGCGTCGTCTCCGCCCGGCGTCGATCCGGTATCGGGAACCCGGCCGGTGGACCGGGGCTCTTTCCTGTCATTGCCGAAGGCTTCCTTGGCGATCTCGCCGATACCGCTGAGACTGCCGAGAAGGGAAGACGCCTCCATTGGCAGGATCAGCGTCTTCTGGTTCCGGGAATTCGCCAGCTCGCGGAAAGCTTCGACATATTTGTTAGCGACGAAGTAGTTGATCGCCTGAACGTTCCCGTCCGAGATTGCATTGCTGACCATTTTGGTCGCCTTGGCTTCCGCCTCAGCCTCGCGTTCGCGCGCTTCCGCATCGCGGAACGCGGATTCCCGGCGGCCCTCTGCCTCCAGGATCAGCGACTGTTTTTCCCCTTCCGCCTTCAGGATTTCCGACTGGCGCTTGCCTTCGGCTTCCAGAATGGACGCACGCTTGTCGCGTTCCGCCTTCATCTGGCGGGCCATGGCATCCACCAGATCCCGCGGCGGGTTGATGTCCTTGATTTCGATACGGGTGACCTTCACGCCCCAGGGCTCCGCCGCCGCATCAACAACCCGCAACAGCCGGGAGTTGATTTCATCGCGGTTTGAAAGCAGTTCGTCCAGATCCATCGACCCCATGACCGAACGGATATTCGTCATCGTCAAATTGAGAATGGCGTTCTGAAGACCGAGAACCTCATAAGCCGCCCTGGCCGCATCGAGGACCTGGTAGAAAGTGATACCGTCAGCCGTAACGGTGGCATTGTCTCGCGTAATGACTTCCTGCGATTCAACATCGAGAACCTGCTCCATCATGTTCAGCTTGTGGCCGACCCGATCGATGAAGGGAATGATGAAATTCAATCCCGGCGACAGGGTTTTCCGGTACTTTCCGAAGCGCTCGATCGTGTAGTTGTACCCTTGGGGAACAGTCTTGACCCCGGAGAAGATCACCAGGATGGCCAAGAACAGGACGATAATCAGAACGATATCGAACCCAAACAGATTTGCAGGCATTCAATTCTCCCAAGTGCACAAGACAGTCACCAGTTATGTTTTCGCCAGTATGCCTAAGCTTATAGGGCCGCACCAGCCCAAGAATGATGACGTTCAATGACTAAAACGGACGGCGGCTTCGGCGACGTTTCAAGGGCCCCGATCCTGCAGTGTTTCTCCCTTCAGGAGCAGCGTGATCGCTCCCGCACAGGTCTGTCTCAAAAAATCCCGTTTTGAAACGAGGTCTTCTCGATACATCGGCCGGCGCAGGTGTCTTACGATCAAACATCAAGGCGAAAAGGCTTCCCTCGCGCATACGTATCCCATCCGCTTGAGAGCGCAAGCCTCACCGCTGCTTCGAGGTCAGCTTGATGAATTTGGGGTCTATGGCGATAGCCACGAGCGCGCTGTGCGGCATTCCTGGGCATTGGAAATTGAAGAAGCGCTTCGCGACCAGCTGTATCTGCAGCACACACCGCAACGAGCATTCCTTGCCAACCGTCAATCGTGCACCACTGCGGTTCACGACGAAGTTCCCATTCGTAGGTATCCCCATCAAGGACAAACGAGCCAGTCAGAGTACGGGTCGGCAACATGCGCACAAGCTAGCAAGCGAACAGCAGCTGTTACCAGCGCAAAATCGTACTAACCCTCAAGCAGATAATGTGCCCGCATCGCTTACAGCCAGCCACCGAGTTCGCGGCGCACGACATGCTCGATCACATCCATTCCCAGGTCGCTGTCGTTCAGGCAGGGAATGTGACTGAAATTCTTACCGCCGTTCTCTTCGAAAATCTCGGCGGCTTCCCCGGCGATTTCTTCCAGGGTTTCCAGACAGTCGGCCACGAAACCCGGGTTCATCACCGCGATGTTCTTCACCCCGTCCTTCGCCAACTGCTCCACCGTCTTGTCCGTGTAAGGCTGAAGCCATTCCTCCGGCCCGAAGCGCGACTGGAAGGTGATCCGGAGCCTGTCTTCGTCCCAGCCGAGCACCTCCCGCATCAACCGGGTCGTTTTCTGGCAGTGACAGTGATAGGGGTCGCCGCGCTTGAAATAGGACTGCGGAATGCCGTGATAGGAGGTCAGCACCAGATCCGGCTCGAAATCCAATCCGGCCAGGTGCCGCTCGATCGATTTTGCAAGCGCTGTCACGTAGACCGGATCGTCATGATAGGGCGGCACCGTACGGATGGCCGGCTGCCAGCGCATGTCCAGAAGGGTCCGGCAGACCTCGTCGTTCACAGTCGCCGTCGTGGAGGCCGAATATTGCGGATAAAGCGGAAACACCAGGATCCGGTCGCAGCCATTGGCCTTCAGCGCCTCCAGACGGGAGCGGATCGACGGCTGGCCGTAGCGCATGGCCCAGTCGACCTGCAACCGGCCGCCGCCATCACCGATCCGCTTGGCCAGTTGGTCCGACTGGCTGCGGGTGATGGTTCGAAGCGGGGATTCGTCCTTTTCCCGGTTCCAGATCTCTTCATAGGCCTTGCCGGACTTGCCCGGCCGGGTCATCAGAACGATACCGTAGAGGATCGGGTACCAGAGAGCCCGAGGCCATTCGATCACACGTTTGTCGGAAAGAAATTCGCGCAGGTAGCGGCGCATGGGCCAATAGGATGTCCCGTCGGGAGTACCCAGGTTCACGAGAAGCACACCGACCCGGCCCGTCTTCACAGGAGCGTGCCCCGCGGGCAACTGGACCTTGCGCATGTCTTCTTGTTTTTCCGGTATGGACGGCGTCGTTTGATCGGTCATTGAGTGTCCGTAGAAAGGGGCCTGTGGCAGAGCCGCGAACCGTGCCTTTGAACGGTCCGTGTCAAACCCTACGCATACACTCAGCCTTTAGATCATAACGCGTCCAAATAAAACCCGTGGAAGGATCTCCAGGCGATCCGAACGGCGTCCGTATCCGGCCCGCTTCTAACCATATTCGCGTTCGTCGGAAATCACCTTGCCGTCGTTCGGCAATGCGCCCGGCGCGACAATTTCAATCGCCCCCTTCAGCCGGGTCACGTCCCGTAGCGTCCCGCCGACACGCTCGGCCAGATCGGCGGCAGGGTTCGCCACTTCGACCGTGAGCGTCATCACATCGGCTTCCCCGTCCCGGCCGACGGTCAAGCGTGCCCTCGAGATCTCGTCATGGGTTTTGACGATTTCATCGATCTGGGTCGGATCGACGAACATGCCCTTGATCTTGGTGCGTTGGTCCGCCCGGCCCATCCACCCGGCAATGCGCCGGTTGGTCCGCCCGCAGGGCGATTGACCCGGCAGGACGGCGGACAGATCGCCGGTTCCGAACCGGATCAACGGATAGATCCGATTGAACGCGGTCACGACCAATTCGCCGACCTCGCCGTCCGCCACAGGTTCGCCGGTTCCCGGACGAACAATTTCAACGATATAGTCTTCGTTGACGATCATGCCTTCGCGGGCTTCACTCTCGTAGGCAATGACCCCGAGATCCGCCGTCGCATAGCACTGGCTCACGCGAATGCCTCTCGCCTCGTATTCCTCGCGCAGGGACGGAAACAGGGCGCCGCCGGAGACCAGTGCCGTCTTGATGGAGGAAACGTCCCGCCCCTGTTCGTCTCCACGGTCGAGCAGGATCTTCAGATAATCCGGCGTGCCGATGAAGGCAGTGGGTTTCAGAACCTCGATGGCCTCCACCTGCATGTCGGTATTGCCGACCCCGGCCGGGAAGACCGTGCATCCAAGCGCCCGCGCGCCGTGATCCAGAATGAAACCGCCCGGCGTCAGGTGATAGGAAAAGGCATTGATGACCACCTCGCCCTTGCGGACACCGGCAGCAAAGAGTGCGCGCGCGCCGTTCCAGGGATCATCTCCGGATGCCTGCGGTTCCCAGATCGGTCCCGGCGACATGAACACCCGCTCGACACCGCCAAGAGTTCCGGCGAGGAAGCCGCCAAAGGGCGGATTTTCCTTTTGCCGCACCAGAAGCTCCGACTTCCGCAGAACCGGAAGCGACGCAAGTGCCTCGCGAGAAGTTACCTTCGCAAGATCGGCCCCGCGCAGATGCTCCGCCCATCCGGACGCGGCAGCCACGGCATGGTTCAGGAAATCCGGCAATTTGGCAAAAAGTTCCGCCTCGCGCTGATCGGCCGCCTTCCGCTCGCGCGCATCAAACATGTCGTCGCTCATGATCGTCTCCGCTTCCCCAGAGATATCTTCTAGAGCATCTCGCGTTCATTCGAATTCACGCGACATGCTCTATCCGTTACTGGCACACATCTTGTTGCGAAAAACCGGTATCCACTTTTTCGCGACGTGCTCTAGGCCAACCAGCGTTTCCTTCGCTTGTAGTGCTTGACGTCCCGGAACGATTTACGTCCCTCGCCGCCGACACCCAGGTAGAATTCCTTCACGTCCTCGTTTTCCCGCAACGCCTTGGCTTCGCCGTCGAGCACGATCCGGCCGGATTCGAGAATGTAGCCGTAGGTGGCGTATCTCAGCGCCACGTTCGTGTTCTGCTCCGCGAGAAGGAAGGAGACGCCTTCCCGGTCGTTGAGCTGTTTCACAATTTCGAAAATCTCTTCCACGAGCTGCGGCGCCAGACCCATGGACGGTTCGTCGAGCAGGATCATCTTGGGCCGGCTCATCAGCGCCCGGCCAATGGCGCACATCTGCTGCTCGCCGCCGGAGGTGTAGCCAGCCTGGCTTTGACGGCGCTCCCTGAGCCTCGGGAAATAGCGATAGACCATCTCCAGATCCTCACGGATGGCAGCCGATCCGTCCTTTCTGGTATAGGCGCCCGTCAGCAGGTTTTCCTCGATTGTCAGATGGCCGAAACAATGACGGCCTTCCATGACCTGAATGCAGCCACGCCGCACGAGGTCGTTGGGCGAAAGTGCCTGCACTTCTTCGTTCTCGAAGACGATCTTGCCCTTGGTCACCTCGCCCCGTTCCGCGCCCAGCAGATTGGAAACGGCCTTCAGCGTGGTGGTTTTCCCGGCGCCGTTGGCACCCAGAAGCGCGACAATACCGCCCCGTGGAATGGTCAGGGAGACCCCCTTCAGGACCAGGATCACATGATCGTAGATCACTTCGATGTTATTCACCGACAGGATCGTGTCTTTCGATCCCGCAGTCGCCGCATCTGCTTCGGGTCGCGCCATATCCAGGGTCGACATTTTAAAAATTCCTCCGGAAATTGTCCCGCCGCCGGTGGCGGCGGGACGAACGACCCGATCAGTTCGGGCAGGGTTCGGTGCGCTTCGGCCACGGAGCGTTCTTTTCCGCATACTCCTTGGCAGCCGCTTCAAGCATCGGACGGACGATCTCCGTCATCGGCTCGAACCAGTCGGTGATCTTGTTCCACTTGGAACCATCCCACTGCTGGATGAACACCGGCTCCGAACCGGCGTGATCCTCGCAGGTCACCTTCATCGGATGGGCAAAGCCGTCCATGCCGATTTCCTTCAGCCGTTCGGCGGTCAGATTCAGGCTTTCCAGACCGATCCGCATATCCTCGCCGGTCAGGACCTTCTTGCCGGTCTTTTCCTGAGCGGTACGGATGGCTTCGGCAATGATCATGGAATTCAAGACACCGCGGTTGTAGAGCGTGCTCCCGACCATTGCCTTTTCGGTCTGGGTTTTTCCCGGATCGACCACATACTTCAGGATGTCCTGAATACCCGGATACTCTGTACCGACACCGGAGAAGTTCAATGCCTTGTAGCCCTTGGCCCCGCTACCGCCGGCAGCGGCGTCGTCATCGCCGGCCGACCACCAGACGCCGATGAAGCGATCCATCGGAAAGCGGGTTTTTACCGCCTCCTTGATGGCGGTCGGGTTCATCGCGCCCCAGCCCCACATGATCATGTAGTCTGGACGGTCGCGGCGCACGTTCAGCCACTGCGACGACTGGTTCTGCATTTCCTTGCCCGGAACCGGGTACTTCAGCAGTTCGAAGCCGTATTTCTTGGCCAGGTCTTCCAGAAGCGGAATCGGCTCACGGCCATAACCGGCGTCGAGGAAGAGGTAGCCGATCTTTTTACCTTTCAGCTGGTCGAGACCGCCTTCCTGATGACCGATGTACTTGATGATCACGGAAGCGCCGTCCCAATAGGTGTCCGGCACATTGAAAATCCACGGGAACACATTTCCGTCGGCCGCGGCTGAGAGGCCATACCCCATGGACAGAACCGGGATCTTGTCCACGGAGGCCTTCGGGATCAGCTGAAGGGTGATACCGGTGGAGTACGGGTTGTAGACCAGCGCGCCCTTGCCCTTGGTGGCTTCGTAGCACTCGACGCCCTTTTGCGCGTTGTAGCCGGTTTCGCATTCCTCGATATTGAGCTTCACGCCGCCGATGCCGCCATCGCGTTCGTTGAGCATGGTGAGATAATCCGCCATGCCGTTCGCGATCGGAATACCTGATCCGGCATAAGGGCCGGTCCGATACGTCAGCAGCGGAACGTAGTTGCTGTCTTCGGCCGCAGCCTGCTGCACCAGGCCCGAAGAGCCTAGAGCAACGGCGACGGCAGTGCCAAGCGCGAATTGCTTGAAGTTCATCATGCATTTCCTCCCTTGCGGCATCGCTCTGGTTCGAGTGCCGCCGGACCGGTTGAGCCATCCTCCCCGGACAGGTCCGTTGTCCGGATGGCGTGCCTGAATCCTGCCGCTCAGTAAGGGAACGGCCAGACTCTCAGCTTCTGCTTCCCGATCTGCCACAGTCGCGCGAAACCGTGCGGTTCGACAATCAGAAAGAAGATGATCAGCGCGCCGACGATCATGAACGTCAGATGTTCGACCGTCTCCGCGGCAATGTCGACTCCGATCACTCCCGGAATGAATTTCAGGAAGACCGGCAGGATCCAGATGAAGGCGGCGCCCATGAACGATCCGCCGAGGCTACCCAGCCCGCCCAGGATCACCATGAACAGGATCTGGAACGACAGGGTAATCGAATAAGACGAGGGTTCGGCCGCATTCAGCCAGAAGAACACCATCATCGCGCCGGCAACGCCGCAGATGTAGGACGAAACACCGAAGGCGAGCAGCTTTGTCTGCAGCGGACGGATTCCCATCAGCTCGGCGGCGATATCCATGTCGCGGATCATCATCCATGACCGTCCGACGCGGCCGCGCAGCACATTGGCGACCACCAGCGCGATGAACACCGTGATCGCCAGGACGACGAAGTAGCGCGCCAGCGGCGTTGCCTCCGCACCGGAAATCGTAACGCCGAGCATCTCGCGTTTCGGGATCTCGATCGCGCCCGACGCATTGTAGTTGTAGAGCCACGGAATGCGGATAAAGCACCATTCCAGGAAGAACTGCGCCGCAAGCGTCGTCACCGCGAGATAAAGCCCCTTGATGCGCAACGACGGCAGGCCGAAGATTGCACCGATGGCCGCAGAGAAGACGCCGGACACCAGCACCAGGAAGATCACGTTCACATCCGGGAAAATGGACGTCAGCTTGTAGGCCGCGTAGGCGCCCACTCCCATGAAGGCGCCCGAGCCCAGGGACAACTGCCCGGCGAAACCGGTCAGCACGTTGAGCCCGATCGCGGCCAGTGAAAACACCAGGAACGGGATCATGATCGACGTCAGGAAGAAGTCGTTGGCCGTCAGCGGGATCAGCACAAAGGCGATCAGGAGCAACACGGCAATGCCGATACGGTCCTGCCTGATCGGAAAGAGCGACTGGTCCGCTTCGTAGCTTGTCTTGAATTGGCCGGCTTCGCGATAAAACATGTACCTTACACCCGCTCGATGATTTTTTCGCCGAAGAGACCCTGCGGCCGGAACAAGAGGAAGATCAGGGCGATGATGTAGGCGAGCCAGGATTCGATCCCGCCGCCGACCAGTCCGCCCCAGTAGATCTCACCGATCTTCTCGCCGAAGCCGATGATCAGCCCGCCGATGATCGCACCCGGGATGGACGTGAAGCCACCCAGGATCAGAACCGGCAGCGCCTTGAACGCCACGATTTCCAGCGCGAAGGATACATCGGACCGCGCGCCCCACATGATCCCCGTGGCGAGCGCCACCAGACCGGCCGCAAACCACACGATGGCCCAGATCTGGTTCAGCGAGATACCGACCGAGAGAGCGGCCTGGTGATCGTCGGCCACGGCCCTCAGCGCCCGGCCGATCCGCGTCTTGTTGAAGAAGATGCCAAGCGCGGCCACCATGATGATGGCGATGACCGCCGCAGCGATATCGATGTGCTGCAGGATGACCAGACCGCGCTCGCCTATTTCGAACGCCGTGGAACCGGTCGGAAGCCCGAGCTGTTCCGCGATCATCTGCTTCGGTTCGCCGCCGAACACGAACTCGCCGAAGCCGACGAGGAAATAGGTCAGGCCGATGGTCGCCATGAGCAGAATGATATCCGGCTGATTGACCAGCGGTCGCATCACCACCCGTTCGATCCCGTAGGCGAGAACGCCCATGGCAACGATGGTCAGCAACAGCGCCAGATAGGCCGGTATACCATGTTCGTACAGGCCGACCAGAGTCAGGCCCGCGAACACCACCATGATACCTTGGGCGAAATTGAACACGCCGGAAGCCTTGAAGATCAGGACGAACCCGAGGGCGATCAGCGCGTAGAGGATCCCGGTCACGAATCCTTCCCACAGAACCTGCAGGAAGAAGTCCGGCATTTCGACCATCTGGACGAAGGGATCGATGAAAATGTCATACAGCATGTTGGTCGTTCCCCCGATCAGTGGCTGACGCCGAGATAGGCATCGATCACGGCCTGGCTGGCCTGGACCTCTTCAGGCGGTCCGTCTGCGATCTTCTTGCCGTAGTCGAGAACGACGACACGGTCGGACAGGTCCATGACCACGCCCATGTCGTGTTCGATCAGGGCGATCGTGGTGCCGAACTCCTGGTTCACATCCAGAATGAACCGGCTCATATCGGCCTTTTCTTCCAGGTTCATGCCCGCCATGGGCTCATCCAGCAGAAGCAGGTCCGGCTCCATGGCGAGGGCCCGGCCCAGCTCGACCCGCTTCTGCAGGCCGTAGGGCAGCCGGCCGACGGGCGTTTTCCGGATCGCCTCGATTTCGAGGAAGTCGATGATTTCCTCGATCTTCTTGCGGTGCGCGATTTCCTCGTCTCGCGCAGGCCCATACCACAGCATCTGCCAGAAGAAGTTCTTGCGCATCTTCAGCGATCGGCCGGACATGATGTTGTCGAGGGTCGTCATGCCCTTGAACAGCGCCACGTTCTGGAACGTCCGGGCGATGCCCTGGCTGGCGGCCTCATAGGGCTTCATCTTCCGCCGCACCTGGCCCTGCCAGGTAATGGTGCCTTCCTGCGGATGATAGAAGCCGTTGATCACGTTGAGCATCGAGGTCTTGCCCGCCCCGTTCGGCCCGATGATCGCGCGGATTTCCCCTTTCTTGATGTCGAAGGAAATGTTGGTGATCGCTTTCACGCCACCGAAGGACAGGGACACGTTGTCCACGCGCAACAAGTCTTCACGTTCCGCGGCCGGGGTTGCCGTATGCGGCATTTCCTCACTCGTCATGATGGCATTCATTCAGCCGCCTCCTGAAGGCCGGACGCATCGTGCGCGGGCATGTCGCGGATTTCGACGGTCGCTTCGATCACGCCGGTCCGGCCATCCTCGAAGGTGACTTCCGTCCTGACGTGTTTGGATGTCGAACCGTCATAAAGCGCCTCGATCAGCGGCTCGTAACGCTCCGCGATAAAGTTGCGGCGCACCTTCTGGGTACGCGTCAGCTCGCCGTCATCCGCATCCAGCTCCTTGTGCAGCACCAGGAAGCGGCGGATCTGGGCACCGGCCATCATCGGTTCGCTCGCGAGATCCCGGTTCACCTGATCCACATGCTCCTGGATCATGGAATAGACTTGCGGGTGGGCGGCGAGTTCCTGGTAGCTGGCGTAATTGACGTTGTTTCGCTCCGCCCAGGACCCCACAGACGTCAGGTCGATATTGATAAAGACACCGACGCGATCCCGGCCATCGCCGAAGGCCACCACCTCCTTGATATTGGGGAAGAACTTTAGCTTGTTCTCGATGTATTTCGGCGCGAACAGGGACCCGTCGGTCAGCTTGCCGACGTCCTTCGCCCGGTCGATGATCTTCAGATGGCCATTGTCGGCGATGAAGCCGGCATCGCCGGTATGCACCCAGCCTTCTTCCGTCTTGGTCGACCGGGTGGCTTCGTCGTTCTTGTAATAGCCGACGAAGACCCCGGGAGACCGGTAGAGCACCTCGCCGTTTTCAGCGATCTTCAGTTCGACGGATGGCGCCGGCTTGCCGACGGTGTCACCGTAGATTTCGCCGTCCGGCTGCAGCGTGATGTAGACGCTTGCTTCAGTCTGGCCGTAGAGCTGCTTCAGGTTCAGCCCGAGGGCACGGTAGAAGCGGAAGATTTCCGGCCCGATCGCCTCGCCCGCCGTATAGCCGACCTTCATCCGCGTGAGCCCCATCCGGTTCTTCAGAGGCCCGTAAACGAAGAATTCCCCGAGCCGATAGAGCAGCCGGTCCTTCAGGGAGACGCTTTCGCCATTCAGGATCTTCTCGCCCGAACGGCGGGCGACACCCATGAAGTAATCGAACATCCGGCGCTTGAATTTGCCCGCATCCTCCATCCGCACCATGATCGACGTCAGCATGCTTTCGAACACGCGCGGCGGTGCGAAGAAGTAGGTCGGTGCGATCTCGAGCCGGTCGACGTCGACGGTATCGAGACTTTCCGGACAGTTCACGCAATAGCCGGCGGTAAAGGCCTGTGCGAGAGAGAACACATGGTCGCCGATCCACGCCATCGGCAGATAGGCCAACACTTCCTCATGCTCGTTCAAATGATCGAACGCGTTGGCGTTGCGCGCGGAGATGATGAGGTTGTCGAAGGACAGCATCACGCCCTTGGGCCGACCGGTCGTGCCCGACGTGTAGAGCATGACCGCGATATCCGACCCCTTGCCGCTGGCAAATCCGTCCACCCAGGCCTTATCCGCTCCCGGATCCTTTTCCAGAACCTTCCGGCCAAGCACCTGCACGGCGTTGAAATCATGCAGATGCGTGTGATCGTAATCGCGCAGGCCCCGGGTCTCGTCGTAGATGATTTCCTTGAGTGTCGGGACTTCGCTGTCCATGGACAGCAGCTTGTCCACCTGCTCCTGGTCCTCGACGACCGCGAATGTCACCTCGGCATGACCGAGGACATAGGCCATCTCCTCGGCCACCGAGTCCGAATAAACGGGAACCGGCACGGCGCCGATTGCCTGGGCCGCCACCATCGACCAATAGAGCCGGGGCCGGTTGGAACCGACGATGGCAACCTTTTGTCCCTGCTGGAGGCCGAGTTCTTTCAGACCGAGCGACAGATCGCGGATATTGTCCCGCACTTGCGCCCAGGTCCAGCTCTGCCAGATCCCGAAATCCTTTTCCCGAACAGCAGTTCGGTCTCCGAAGACCTTCGCATTGTGCAGAAGAATCTTCGGAAAGGTGTCCCCGCCGCTCGAAACGGCGCCGGCCAACCCTGCCATAGCGTGTTCATCCCTTCAGAGTCGCCCCGTTTTCCGAGGTCGATTTATGCGCCCATGAAACTATCCGCGCCCCTCCACTTCAAGCCATTTTTTCAAAAATGGTTTTCGCAGTGCGGAACCGTCAATCTCCGGACGGGCAAACGCTAAGCAGCATGGATTACGCCATTATGTTTCAATTGTAACAAAATGTGTCACGCCGCCGTTGGGCACGAAAACCGAAAGACCCTAGCCAATGGAAGCTCAGCGAAATAATGTTTCGCTATGGAGGAGAAAGCCCAACTTCAGGCTAAACTGGACCTGCTTCAGGCAGCGCTTGACCACGTCAACCAGGGATTTTCCGTGTTCGATTCGGACATGCGGCTTGTCGCCTGGAATCGGGGTCTGTGGGAGATGCTGGATTTTCCGCAGGAACTCGCCTGCCGGGGAACCCATCTGGAAGCCTTTTTGCGCGTGAATGCCGAACGTGGCGAATACGGTCCTGGCGACATCGAAGGCAAGATCCAGCGCCGGCTGGAGAGGGCCTGGCTGTTCGAACCCCATTATTTCGAGCGGGTCCGGCCGAACGGTCAGGTCATCGCGATCAGCGGAACGCCTCTCCCTCAGGGCGGCTTCGTCACGATTTACACCGATGTGACCGAGGAACGGCGCAGACAGGAAAAGCTGGAAAAGACGGTCGAGGAACGCACCCGCGCCCTGCGACAGAGTGAGGACTGGCTGCGGCTGGTGACCGATAACATTCCGGCACTTGTCGCCTATCTTGCCCCTGGCCCGGTCTACCGCTTCGCCAACCGCCGTTACGCGGAATGGTTCGGTCAGTCCGTCACATCGATCACAGGCCGCTCCCCCCGGGAAGTGATCGGCGAAGGGCTGTATGGGGAGATAGGACCCCAGATCGAGCGGGCCTTCGAGGGGCATGTTGTCTCCTACGAATATACCCGCACCCGCCCCGACGGTTCGCTCGCCTACATGCGCTCGACAATCATTCCGGACATGACCCTGGACAGGCGCACACTCGGGATTTTCGTCCTGTCGCTCGATGCCACGGATCAGAAGCGCAGCGAGGCAACACTGCTGCAGTCCCAGAGGATGGACGCGGTCGGCAAGCTGGCCGGCGGCCTCGCCCATGATTTCAACAATCTGCTGACGATCCTGATCGGCAACCTGCTCAGCCTGAACCGCAAGGAAGGCATGATCGCGGCGGAAACGCTGCGAACCCATCTCGCGCCCATGCTGCAGGCGACCAAGCGCGGCGCCGACCTGACCCAGCGCCTTCTTGCCTTCAGCCGGGGCCAGGCCGTCGATCCCAAGGTCGTTCCTCTCCGCCAGGTGCTGGACAACATCGCCAGCCTGCTGAAGGGATCCCTGCCCGCCCCGATCTCACTCAGGATCGAACAGCCGGCGCCCGATCTTGCCGCGCGGATCGATCCGACGCAGATGGAAACGGCACTGATCAACCTTGCCTTCAATGCCCGGGACGCCATGCCCGAAGGCGGCACGCTCGATATCCGCCTGGAAGAAGAGGGCCTTGACCAGCGCCGGGCCGAAGACCTTTCCGTTCCACCCGGTCGCTATGCGGTTCTGATCGTGAAGGATACCGGCATCGGCATGGATGACGACACCCGCCTGCGCATCTTCGAACCGTTCTTCACCACCAAGCCGTTCGGCACCGGAAGCGGGCTCGGGTTGTCCATGGTCTACGGCTTCATGCGCCAGTCGGGCGGAGCGGTAGACATCATTTCCGAACCCGGTAGCGGAACCGAATTCCGCCTTTACCTTCCGGTCAGGACCTTGCCCGCTGTGGCCGCGGAACCCGAAGTCCTGGATGCCTTCGGCCAGATCGCCAATCTGCGCGGCAACGGCGAGCTGCTGTTGCTGGTGGAGGACAATCCGGATGTCGCCGCGGTGTTGACGGAGGAACTTGCCGGGCTGGGATATTCGGTGCTGCTGGCAGAGAACGCCGAGGACGCCCGTGTCCTCGCGGTCGAACTTCCGGATCTGCGTGCCGTTTTGAGCGACATCGTCATGCCCGGCCAGATGAACGGACTGGCGCTCGCAAAGGAAATCAGGACCAAACGGCAGGACCTCGGGATCGCGCTGATGACCGGATACGCCGACTGGAGCAACCTCGACGCGGAGCTGCCGGACTGCGAATTCCCGGTGCTTGCCAAACCCTTTCAGACCGATCACCTTGCTCAGACCTTGAGGCAGATACTGACGTCATGACCCATCAGGATTTTCGCAACGGGAGCTTCGACCCGACGGCCAAACCTGCGCTGGTTTTCATCGTCGACGACGAGCCGGACATCTGCACCTTGCTGGTGGAGAACATGGCCCCCTTCGGCATGACGACCAGGGTCTTCTCCCGTGCAACCGACATGCTCGATGCGCTCACCCTGGAGAAGCCGGATGTCTGCCTGATCGATCTCGGCCTTCCGGACATCGACGGCATGACCCTCATCAACGAGGTCCGCAGGAAATCCTCCGTGCCGATTCTGGTTTTGAGCGCGCGCAGCCATTCCTCCGACCGGGTCATGGGATTGGAGATGGGGGCGGACGACTATGTCGTCAAACCTTTCGACCCGCGTGAGGTCGTGGCCCGTATCCGCTCGATCCTCAGGCGGTCCGCAAGCGGACCTTCGGAAACGGCATCGGAGGATAAAGCCCGGTTCGCCGGCTGGACCTACACACCCGATTCGCACTGCCTCACCTCCGCGGACGGAGAGGAAACCTTTCTCTCCACCGGAGAGGCCCATCTGCTCGAGGCTCTGTTGCGGGCCCCTAAACGGGTTCTCACACGTGACTACCTCTTGGAGCACGGCGGCCGCGACGAAAGCCTGGACCGGTCGATTGACGTCAGGATCTCCCGTCTGAGAAAGAAACTATGCACGCCGGACATGCCGACCCTGATCCGGACGATCTATGGCTCCGGCTACATGTTCGCCGCCAGTGTCGAGTGGAAGTAAGCCGGGATTTAAGGATAGAGCCGGCCGGGCAGCCAGGTGGCGAGCGCAGGCAGCCAGTAGATCATTGCCAGGACCATCAGCTGGATTGCGACGAACGGAATGACCCCGCGGTAGATCTCCATCGTCCGGACCGATGCCGGAACGGTGCCGCGCAGATAGAACAGGGCAAACCCGAACGGCGGCGTCAGAAAGGACGTCTGCAGATTGACCGCCATCATCACCCCGAGCCAGGCCGGCGACATGAGCGAGCCGTCCGCCATGGGCATCTGCAGAAGAACCGGGGCCACGAGCGGCACGACAACGAAGACGATTTCGAGAAAATCCAGAAAGAAGCCGAGCAGGAACATCACGGCCATGACGGCCAGCATGGCGCCAAGCGTTCCTCCCGGCAGGGACGACAGAAGCGACGTAACCGTTTCATCGCCGCCGAGATCGCGGAACACCAGCGAAAAGATGCTCGCGCCGATCATGATGGCAAACATCATCGCGACCATTTCGACCGCCTTCTGCACGATCCCGCTCAGGAGACCCTGCGCCCGCAGAGCGTTGAAATTTGCCAGGAGCCCGACAAATAGCCCCAAGGATGCGGCAATCGCCACAGCGACAGCCATCTGTCCTGCAAGACCTTCCGCCTTCAGAAAGCCGGAAGCCAGAACACAGGCGAGCACAAGCGCCGACAGGAGGGGAAGCCCGAGCGGAATGACCCGGGACGCCGAAATCCGCGCGCCGGCAATCACCACCGCACCGGCGGCCCCAAGTGCTGCGGCCTCCGTCGGGGTGGCAATACCCGCAAGAATGGATCCGAGCACACAGACGATCAGGAAAAGCGGCGGGCAAAGGCTGAAGAGCAAGTCGGCCCGGCCGGGTCCCGCGGCCAGCGTCGGTAATGGCACGACGTCCCGGTCTTTCTGCCGGCCTGCCGCGAGCATCTGATAGATCATGTAGGCGCCGACCAGCACCAGCCCAGGCAGGACGGACGCCGCGAACAGGTCGGCGACGGAGAAGGGTTCCGGCGCGAAATGCCCCATGTCCCGTTGGGCGGACTGGTAAGCGTTTGACAGCTGATCGGCCAGAAAGACGAGCACGATCGACGGCGGAATGATCTGTCCAAGTGTCCCGGCGGCAGCGATGGATCCGCAGGCAAGGCTCGGTCGATAGCCGTTCTTCAGGAGTGTCGGCAGGGCCAGCAGGCCCATGGTGACCACGGTCGCGCCGACGATCCCGGTCGAGGCCGCAAGCAAGGCCCCGACAAGCGTCACCGACAGGCTGAGGCCGCCGGGAAGCCCGCGCAAAAACCAGCCCATCGCCAGTAGCAGGTCCTCCGCGACTTTCGAGCGTTCCAGAACGAAGCCCATGAAAATAAACAGCGGGACTGCGATCAACACCTCATTGGTGACGATCCCGTAGATCCTCAGCGGAATGGCGCCGAGCGTGGGCGTGATCCCTGCAAGGGAACCGAAAAAGGCAAAGAGGAGGCCGGCCCCGCCAAGCGAAAATGCCACCGGAAAGCCAGCCAGCAGCAGCAGACAGACTGAAGCGAGCAGCAACAGATCGAGATGACCGGCGAGAAAAGTCATTGACGGCTTTCACCCGTCACCAGCACGTCGAACGCCCGGAGTGCGAAGGCCAGTCCCTGCAGCCCGAGCAGAAGGGCAAAACACAGGATCGACGTCTTCAGGAGAAACACAGCCGGCAGGCCGGACGGCTGCGCGGAACCTTCGAGCACGGACCAGGAGGCGGCAACGAACGGCAGGCTTTTCCAGAAGATCAGCACACAGAGCGGCAGGAGAAACACCAATGAACCGGTCAGATCGATCAGCGCCTTCATGCGCGGTACCGCAGTCTGATAGAAAACATCGACACGCACATGGACGTTGTTGAGCAGGGCAAAACCGGCTGCGAACAGGGCAAGCCCCACATGCAGGTAGAGAACGCTTTCCTGCATCCAAAGATAGCCAAGGTTAAAGACATAGCGCAGCAGCACGACCAGCAGCTGGACCAGCACCATGGCCAGGAGGAACCAGCCGGCGAGCCGGCCGGCCGCGCGGTTGAGACGATCGATCCAGGCGAGATAGCGGGCCATGCAGGGGGCAGTCATACCGGTCGTTGGGGACGCTTACGCAAAACGGGGGAAGAGTGACCTCTTCCCCCGCATCATAGTCGACTTTCGCTGAAAATCAGAAGTTCAGAGAAATATCCCGATGGGGCGACAGGCATGCGGCCACATCAAGGGCCATGTCCTTGGGCAACCGGGGCTGCGAACGCAGTCCGATATTGAGCTTGATCGCCTCGTCGTAGGTATTCAGTGCGGGCAACAGCTCGGCCTCGCCCTTCTTGCGCCACACAAGATCTTCCTTGAGAGCCGCCAGGGACTTGTCGACCTCTGCGATCGCCTTGTCCGGGTCCGGCGACTTGCCGCGCATGATCCTGCGCGCAGCGGTGAGGCCCTTGCGAATGTCGCTGGTTCCATCCACATCGCTGACCATGGAACGTACGTCCTCGATGCGCGAGACGGCTGCTTCCGGCTCGAGGTTGCGGATATCGTCCTTCAAGGAAGCGATTTCCGGCTCCAGACCCGCAAGCTTTTCGGCACCGCCGAGGATTGCGCGGACTTCGGTGATCGGCTCGTAGGCCCCATCCACCGTCCTGCGATAGGTCAGGCGCGCCTTGTTTTCCGCACCCTGGATCGCCGAGAAGGCCTTATGGGTCTCTTCCCAGCCATCCGGGATCCGGGCCATCAGGGCATCACGCTCGTTCGTGAGCTTATCGATCTCCGCCTGTGCCTTCTGACCGCGTTCTTCCGAATAGATCCCGTTCGGTCCGGAGCGGGAAACGATCACTTCCAGTTCCTTGATATGCCCCTCGATACGACGTGCATCGCGTTCCAGTGCACGGACCTCGTCATGAACCGACCGGTAATCGACCGCAGCCACTTCCACAGCCTTTTCCGCGACGAAGATGTCCTCCATCAACGGTATGGCCTTTTCCGCATCCTCATACCCCGTCTTCAGCTTCTTCTGCAGATCTTTAGGCAGATAGCTCATATCGACGCTGGACACGGTCTGGATGGCGCTCATGATGCCGTCGCCGTCCGTCTGATATGTGTCATGCACGATATTTTCCATGCAGTACTGCAGCTTCGGGTTCTTCGGCGGAGGCGCCGTTTCCGAGAGCAGGGACACGCGGTTCGGCAGGTAATTGACCAGAGACGGGTACTGCCCGACGATCCCCAGTGCCAGAAGCTGCAGGGCAATGAAGGCGATGACACCCTTGTACATGTCGATCGTCTTGACCGCGGCCGGCGCCACGCCACGCAAATAGAACAGTGCGAAGCCGAACGGCGGCGTCAGGAACGACGTCTGAATGTTCAGACCGATCATCACCCCGAGCCAGACCGCAGTCACGTTGGCAGACGGGTCGGCCAGCAGGATCGGCGCGACGATCGGCACGACGACCACCGAAATTTCGATGAAGTCGAGGAAGAAGCCGAGGATGAAGATCACCAGCATCACCACGATGAACTGGGCCCAGAACCCGCCCGGCAATCCGAGCAGGAACTCCTTCACCAGCTCTTCGCCGCCGAACCCGCGGAACGCGGCCGTCAGCATGGCCGCGCCCATCAGGATGATAAACACCAGCGCCGAGGTCTTGGCCGTTTCCAGCATGACCCCGCGCAGGGTGTCTTCGAATTTCAGCGTTCGCCAGCCGCTCCACAAAAGCGCGATCAGCAACAGGGAGACGGCAATCACGGCGACGACAATCGCAACGACATCGTCGCTCGTTTCAATGCGCTTGATATTGATGTTGTGGAAGCTGAGCGCGATGGCGATCGCCAGAATGGCGAGCACGGCCAGCACTGCGGGCCGATACTGCCCGCGCTTGCCTTCGCGCAGGCGGTAGCCGGCCATGACCATCGCACCCACGGCACCGATCGCACCGGCCTGGTTCACCGTTGCCACGCCGGCAATGATCGAACCCAGCACCAGGAAGATCAGGGCCAGCGGCGGCACGAGCGTCATCAGCACCTTGCCGAGAAATGCGCGATTGAAGGTTCCAGGCTCATGCACCGCGGGCGCGGAGCTCGGCTTCAAGAAGGCGAAGCCGAGAATGAACAGCATGTAGAGACCGACGAGAACCAGACCCGGAATAAAGGCACCGAGGAACATTTCGCCGGCACTGGTCGACACGACCGAGAAGTCCGACGGCATGGAGATTTCACCGGTCGCCGCCTTGTAGAGGTTCTGGCGCAGCGTACCAGCCTGGTCGACCGCGCTTGCCAGCTGGTCGGCAAGAATGATCAGCACGATCGAAGGCGGGATGATCTGTCCGAGCGTACCGGATGCGGCGATCGTACCGGTCGCCAGCGGCACGGAGTACTTGTTGCGCATCATGGCGGGCAGGGAAATCAGGCCCATCGCCACGACCGTCGCGCCGACGATACCCGTGGTTGCCGCGAGAAGGGCGCCCACGAAAACGACCGAAATACCCAGACCGCCGGGAACCGGACCGAACAGCTTCGCCATGGTCACAAGCAGATCTTCCGCGATCTTGGACCGCTGCAGCATGATGCCCATGAACACGAACAGCGGAATGGCAATCAGCGTATCGCGTTGGGCCTCCCAATAGACCCCTCGAAGGTTTGTAGTACCGGCGCTCAGCCACTGGCTGGGGCCGCCCTGGGCGAAGAAGGCGTCCACGTTGCCGGCAAACAGATAGCCGACAATGGACGCGACTCCGATGGTGAAGATGGCGGCACCGGGCAACGCGAAGGCCACCGGAAAACCGGAGCCGAGAGCCACAGCCATCACCACAACGAGAAGAGCAAGAAAGAAGAGTTCCATGGAAGTGTCTCGGCTCAGCTACTGGACGGCGTGAGAGGAATGGTCGCGACCGCCGGGTTCTCCGCGGATGTCTGCGACAGCGTCGAAGAAATAGCTGACGAACTGGATCATCATCGAAACGGCGAAAACGCCCAGGAAGCCTGCCATCAGATATTTGACGTAAAGACCGAAACCGGCCTGCGTGACTTCATAGGACAGGATCGGGCTGTTGATGATGCTCGACTTGCCGCCCATGCCGACGATCAGAATGACCCAGCACAACGAAACGCCGAACAGGATCGAACCGATGGCATTGATCCAGCCTTTCGTTCGCGGCGCAAAACTCGCGTAGAACACGTCGACACGCACATGGCCTTCTTCCAGAAGCGTATAGGCGCTGGCGAACAGGAACAGCGCGGCATACCAGAAGCGCACAAGGTCGGCCATGAAAGCCTGTTCGTAGGAGAAGATGAAGCGGCCGATAACGATCAACAGCTCGGCCACAACCACGAACAGCGCCAGCCAGTGGAAGCCGAGCGTGCGGGTAAAGGCAGCCAGAACGAACGAAAGGGCGATCAAAGGCATATGGACAACGGCGCCGCGCCACTGCGACCGGCCGAGGTCGGTGGCCAGTTCCTTGCCGACGACACCTTCCAGAAAGCCTTCCACCCGAAGAAAGGAGATCGCCATGTCCGCCAGCCCCACAAAGAGAACGGCCCAGAACATGGCGCGGATCAGATAGGCGTTGATATCGCTGATGCGCTTGCTGTCCTCGCGCAGCGTCGTTTCGCTGCCGCGCAAAACATAGCCAGCGGCCAGGACCAGAAGAAGCACATAAACGCCAAGCTGCGCCCAGGACCAGACAATCGGCATGGAACCGTTCGCGGCACCGCCGATTATCGGGGCGACGCCCGGCAATCCCTGCCAATAGTCCAGGTAATTGTTCACAAGGAACGCTGCCATAATCGCAAGGATCGCCCAGCCGAAGATGCGAATGGCCTTCTGGCTTGTATTGGAGCTTCCCCGTCCGGATTGCTTGGCAGACACGTCGTCTTGAACGCTGTCCAAGGCCGTCATCGTGGCGATGCCTTCATTCTTTTTGATTGTAACGAAATAGGGACGGGAAATTTCCCGTCCCCTTAGCTTCGGTCAGACCGCCTTAGGACGGAATGCCCAGGAAGCGGTTGCGCTTCACGCTGTAAGCGATATCGGAAATAGCCATCCAGCTACCGATGTCCTTGCGCGCTGTGATAACGCTTTCGAAGATCTTCTTGGAAAGCGGATCGTTTTCCATGGCTTCCTGAAGAACTTCTTCGGAGGCTTCACCGAAGGCGTCATAAACTTCGTCGGAGAACTCGCGCAGCTGAACGCCGTGCTCGTTGATCAGCTTCTCGAGGTAAGCGCCGTTATTGGCGTTGGTTTCAGCCATGGTGCCGGCGTTTTCTTCCGCGCAAGCCGCCTTGATGATTTCCTGGTCGGTCTTCGACAGGCCTTCCCAGAAAGCCTTGTTCATGCCGATCGCCAGCTGCGAACCCGGCTCGTGCATGCCCGGCCAGTAGTAGTACTTGGCGGCTTCGTAGAACTTCATGAAGTAGTCGTTGAACGGGCCAACCCACTCGGTGGCGTCAACGGCACCGGAAACAAGGTTTTCGTAGATCTGGCCGCCCGGCAGGGAAACCGGAGAGGCGCCGAGCTTCGCCATGACGTCGCCGCCAAGACCCGGAATACGCATCTTCAGACCCTTGAGGTCGTCAGCGGTGTTGATTTCCTTGTTGAACCAGCCGCCCATCTGGACGCCGGTGTTGCCCATGGCAAGGTTCTTCAGGCCGAACTCGCCGGCGAGTTCGTCCCACAGTTCCTGACCGCCGCCATACTTGATCCAGGCGTCCATTTCGGCGTAGGTCAGACCGAACGGAATAGCGGTGAACGCTGCCCAGCCCGGATGCTTGCCCTTCCAGTAGTAGTCGGCGCCGATATAAGCCTGAGCGTTGCCGGATGCGACTTCATCGAAGGAGTCGAATGCGCCCACGCGCTCGCCGGCGGCGAAGTACTGCGTGGTGATACGGCCTTCGGTCAGTTCGGTGATACGTGCGGCCAAGCGCTGTGCCGGGATACCCAGACCCGGGAAATCCCGCGGCCAGGTCGACACGATAACCATTTCCTTGGTCGACTGAGCAATGGCCGGAGCAGCGAGCGTGGAAGCAGCAACGACTCCACCAGCACCGAGACCGGCCTTTTTGATAAACGAACGACGATCCATTAAATTATCCTCCCAAATCGGACATGAATCCAACCGGCAACTACACTTGCACCGATCTATGAGTATGTCTAGGTGAAGAAAAGAGCATCGCGCTATTCGTGGTTCTGCTGAAGAACTCAGTACTAGTACTGAAAAATATTCAAGAGTCGCAGCCCGGCAGCACGGGCAGCCACAACCCGGGAGATACATAGGAGTGACGTTTAAGACCAAATTACTCCTGATTACCCTCCTTCCCCTTGTCGCCGTCTCGGTCCTCATCGGAGGCGCCACCTATTATCAGGCGCACCAGCTGATCGAGGTCGAAACACGCGCTGTCGAAGAGCGGATCCTGCAAACCAAACGGCAGGAAATCCGCAACTATATCAGTCTCGCTCTGACCTCCATCGAGCGGATCTACAAGAAAGAGCCCGGCGGCCGCGCGGCGGCTCAGGAGGAAGTCAAGCAGATCATCCACAACATGACGTTCGGAGAAGACGGGTATTTCTTCGTCTACAAGCTCGACGGCACCAATCTCGTCCACCCCAGACTGAAACATCTGGTCGGCGGAAAATGGTGGGACCTCCAGGATCCCGAGGGGGACTACGTCATCCGCAACCTGATCAAGGCAGCAAAGGCCGGCGGCGGTTTCCATCAGTATGTCTGGAACAAGCCGAGCACCGGACAGGTCGAGGAAAAGCTCGGCTACGCCATCCTGCTGGAGGACTGGGGCTGGATGCTGGGCACCGGACTTTACACAGACGACATTGCCCACGAAGTGGATGCGATCAGGGCCGATTTCGCTTCCAGCATCCGCCAGACCGTCATCGTCATCTTCGCGATCACCCTGATCGCGATCGTCATCGCCGGCACGCTGATCGCCGGCGTGCGCTTTTCCGAGGAGCGGTTCGCCAACTCCAAACTGAAGGAGCTCACGAACCGGATTTTCGATGTCCAGGAACAGGAACGCAAACGGGTCTCCACGGAACTGCATGACAGTATTTCCCAGTTACTGGTCTCCGTACGCTACGGCATCGAAATGATCCAGAGCGAAGCCGGCAGCGCGACGGCGCTGCGCGACTATGCGACCAAGTGCCTGAAGACCCTGGACGGCGCGATTTCCGAGGTTCGCCGGATATCCCGCGATTTGAGGCCGAGCCTTCTGGACGACATGGGCCTTGCGACTGCCCTTGTCAGTCTCGGCAACGAATTCCAGACGCAATCCGGGATTTCGGTTACCGTCGACGCCGAAAGGTCGCACCAACGGCTCTCCGACGGGGCAAAGACCGCCTTGTACCGGGTTGTTCAGGAATGCATGACCAACGTCGCGCGCCACTCGGAAGCGCAGAATGTGAAGATCGACCTGAAGGTCGGACCGCACACATTGTCCCTGGTCGTGGAGGACGACGGCATCGGCATCCCTCACCCGCTGCCGCAAAACGGCGGACTGGGGATCCGCAACATGCGGGAACGGATCGAAACCTACGGCGGCACGATCAGGCTGTCGCGCCGGGCGGATGGGGGCACCCGCCTTCGCGTCAGCATGCCGCTCGAACAAAACGTCAGCAAGGCGGCCTGAAATGACAACCGAAACCACGGCCCGTACGATCAAGGTCCTGCTTGCCGACGACCACGAACTGGTCCGGGACGGCATTCGGGCGCGGCTGGAAAAAACCGGCGCCATCGAAATCGTCGGAGAAGCGACCAACGGTCGGGAAGCGCTGGACCTAGTGGCCGTGCTCAAACCCGATGTCGTCCTCATGGACATTTCCATGCCGATCATGAACGGCCTTGAGGCGGCGAACGAGGTTCGCCGACATTTTCCCGGCACCAGCGTCCTCGTCCTGTCGATCTACGACAATCCGGAATACGTGCGCGGCATGGTCCAGGCCGGCGCGCGCGGTTACATTCTGAAGGACATCTCCGCGGCGGAAATGATCAACGCGATCACCAGCGTCGCCAACGGCGGCTACTATTTCTCCTCCGCCGTCGGCCAGAACCTGATGAGCGAACCCCAGGCGTCTCTTGTCGCGGACCCTTACGGCCTGACGGAGCGCGAGCGCCAGGTCCTGACGGCGATCGCCAAGGGCCAGCCGAACAAGGAAGTCGCCAAGAATCTCGGCATCAGCGTGCGCACGGTCGAATCTCATCGCTTGAACCTGCGCGAAAAAGTCGGCACCAAGAACGCGGCCCAGCTTTACAAGGTGGCCCAGGAACTGGGACTACTGGACTAGGGTACGGACCCGCAAACAACAATGACAACAGCTCTTCGCAGGCTCCCCATTCGGATACCCAAATGACGAAACCTCTCATTCTTGTCACGGCGGATGTGAAGCCCGTCGACGGTTACAACTGGCACGCAGCACCCTCCACCTATCTGCATGCCGTCGTCCGCGGTTCGGACGCGCTGCCGGTCGTCCTGCCTTCGCTCGGCGCCGAGATCGATATCGACGGCATCCTCGACCAGGTCGACGGTGTTCTCGCGACTGGATCGCGCTCCAACGTCAACCCGCAGCTTTACGGCGGCGAGGCGACGGAGGCGAACGGCCCTTACGACCCGGAACGCGATGCCACGACCCTGCCCCTGCTCAGGCGCGCCGTGGAACGCGGCGTACCGGTCTTCGCCATCTGCCGGGGCATGCAGGAGCTCAATGTGGCCCTTGGAGGCACGCTGCTGACAGAGGTCCAGGAGATGCAAGGCCGCGCCGATCACCGTGCCCCGGCATCGGATCACCAGGACACCCGTTTCAAGATCGCACACCCGATCGAAATCGAACCCGACAGCCAGTTGGCCGAAATCGTTGGCGAAGAACCGATTGACGTCAACTCGCTTCACCGTCAGGCTCTGGGAACGCTCGGCGAGAAGCTGAGTGTG
Organism: uncultured Roseibium sp.; assembly: GCF_963675985.1. Classification (NCBI taxonomy): domain Bacteria; kingdom Pseudomonadati; phylum Pseudomonadota; class Alphaproteobacteria; order Hyphomicrobiales; family Stappiaceae; genus Roseibium; species uncultured Roseibium sp. The sequence goes on from NZ_OY780957.1 coordinate 657,578, forward strand.
GTGGCACGCGCCGAAGACGGCACCATCGAGGCGGTCGCCGTCAGGGACGCTCCGGGCTACGTGGTCGCAACCCAGTGGCATCCCGAATACTGGGTTTCCAGCGACGGGCCTTCGCAAAAGCTGTTCAAGGCCTTCGGCGAAGCCGCGCGAGAACACCGGGCCCGCCGTCTCGGCCTGGATTGACACTTTGCTTGATTGAGGTTCGACCGATCATGTCCCATTCCCACGACCACCCCCATGACCATTCCGAACTTTCGGAAACGGAGCTTCGCGTCCGGGCTCTGGAAACGGTCCTGACGGAAAAGGGCTATGTCGATCCGGCGGCGATGGACAAGCTGATCGACACCTATGAGACCAGGGTCGGCCCCCGCAACGGCGCTCATGTGGTGGCGACCGCCTGGACCGATCCGGACTATCACGCCTGGCTGATGAAGGACGCAACCGCCGCCATTCACCATCTCGGCTACATCGGCCGTCAGGGGGAACACATGGTCGCGGTCGAGAATACGCCGGACACTCACAACATGGTCGTCTGCACCCTGTGTTCCTGCTATCCGTGGCCGGTTCTCGGCCTGCCGCCGGTCTGGTACAAGTCCGCGCCTTACCGCTCGAAGGCGGTCCGCGATCCGCGTGGTGTCCTGAAGGACTTCGGCGTCGACCTGCCGGAGACGACCGATATCCGGGTCTGGGACTCCACGGCGGAAGTTCGCTACCTCGTCATTCCCCGCCGCCCGGACGGCACCGAAGGCTGGAATGCCGAAGACCTGGCGAATCTCGTCACCCGGGACAGCATGATCGGAACCGGTCTGGCGCTGACGCCCGACCGATTGGAAGAGGCAGCCTCATGAACGGCGCCCAGGATCTCGGCGGCATGATGGGTTTCGGCCCGGTCGTCCGGGAAGACAACGAACCGCTGTTTCATGCCGAGTGGGAGAGACGCGCCTTCGCGGCGACGCTGGCGATGGGAGCGACAGGAAGCTGGACGCTGGATGCCTCCCGCCATGCGCGCGAAACCCTGCCGCCGGCGCAATACCTGTCCTTGAGCTATTACCGGATCTGGCTGGCCGGACTGGAAAAGCTGCTCACTGAGCGCGGTCTCGTCTCGGAGGACGAAATCGCTGCCGGGCACGCGCTTACACCACCGGCTCCGATCAAACGCAAACTGCTGGCGGAAGACGTTGCGGCAGCCCTTGCCAAGGGCGGTCCGGTCGACCGTCCCGCCTCCGCGCCCGCCAAATTCGCGGTCGGCGATCGCATCGTCGCAAAGAACATGCACCCGGAAACCCATACCCGCCTTCCCCGATATGTGCGGGGCCATCCGGGTGTGATCGAAGCCGTTCACGGCGTCCACGTGTTTCCCGACACCAACGCCCACGGGCTGGGTGAAGAGCCGCACTGGCTTTACGGCGTCGCCTTCAGGGCAGCCGATCTCTGGGGCGCGGATGCGGATCCGAAACTGACCGTGCGGGTCGATCTCTGGGAGCCTTACCTTGACCCGGCCTGAGATCGACGCACCAGAGCTTGCACGAGTAATCCCTGGCCTGCCGAATGACGGCGAAACGCCCGTGTTCCGTGAACCGTGGGAAGCGCGCGTCTTCGCCATGACCGTTTCCGCCCATGACGCCGGCCTGTTCACCTGGCCGGAGTGGACGCAGGCGCTCGGTGCCGAAATCCGCGCGGCGGGTTCCAGCCCCGAGGACACGGGCTCGGACTACTACAGACACTGGCTGGCCGCCTTTGAAAAGCTGCTCGCCGAGAAGGGTGCCGCATCGGCCGATACACTCGCCGATCTTCAGGCCGCATGGGACCGGGCCGCGAAGGCGACGCCTCACGGCCAGCCGATCGTTCTCGGTGCCGAAAAAACGGAATCCTAACCCCAGCCGAGCGTGGCGATCAGCAGGGTCGCTCCGAGGAAGAATACAAAGGCCGCGCCGCCGATTTCGATCGTTCGGTGCACCACATGCGCCAGCCGGCTGCCATCACCGGACAGGCGCACCGCGATCCCCTTGGCGCTCACCGCCAGTCCGGCAAGGGTGGAGACCGTGATCCCAGTGCCGAGCGCCATGACCAGTGTCGAGGCGATGCCGGCGACGATCAGTCCCTGGGACAGGGCGAAGACCAGAACGATCAGCGCGCCCGTACACGGACGCAGGCCCACGGCGAGCACGATCGATGCCGCGCGGGCGAGCGTGATCTTGCCCTGCACCATGTCCGGCGTCGGCGCATGGGCATGGCCGCAGGTCGAACAGATACCGTCCGCACCGATCTCATGATGGTGGTGGTGATCCCCGTGATCATGGTGATGCCCCTGACCATGGTGATGATCGTGGCCGCCATGGCCATGCGCATGACCGGCCGGGACCGAGAAACCGGCGAGGAGCGGTTGCAGCGCCTTTTGCCATAACAACCAGCCGCCGAGCACCGTGATCAGGATGTAGGAACCGATCTCGAACCAGCGGGCCGTATCCTGGATCGCGATCGATGTCAGGTTGAAGATAATGGCCGCCACCCCGACGAGCACGATCGCCGTCACCGCCTGCGCAAAGGCCGAGACGAACGACAACACGATACCTTTCTTCAGCGTTTCGTTGTTGGCGACCACATAGGAGGAAATGATCGCCTTGCCGTGACCCGGCCCGGCGGCATGAAAGATCCCGTAGGCGAAGGAAATCCCGATCAGGAGCCATGCGGCGTTCGGGTTGGTCCGGAACATCCGGAGTGCACTGACCAGCTTCTGATAGAACTCGCCCTGCAGCCTTGCAATGGTGGCGAACCATTGGCTTACCAGGCCCGGCTGTGCCACCGCAACCGGAGCGGCTTGCGGCTTTGGCGTATTCAGCGCTTGGGTTATCGCCTCCTGGGCGTTCCGGGCACTCCCCGGCTCGGCTCCCGTGTCTGCGGCAGCACCGCCGTCACCACCCGCACCGCAGATCACGATCATCTGGTTGACCTGGGTCGCGGCCGCGGACTGCAACTCCGGCGGCAACTCCCGCTGGTCGGCGCCGACCTGCGCCAGCGCATAAGCCGTCGCATCGTCCAGGGGCGGCGGTTCCTTGCGTTCGATCCGGCACTGGCCCGGCGCGTTCACGACGCCGAGGGCGTCGGCGCTCCTGGCGAAACGGAAGTCGACGTAATAAGTCGGATCATAGATATCCAGCGTGATCGGCTTCGTGGCGTCGGACGGCTCTTTCAACGGCAGGCGGAAGTGCAATTCCAGCAGATCGACGGTGTCCGGGATATCCGTCCCGTTCATCCGGCGGTCTTCCTCCATCGCCTCAAAGTCTTCCGGCTTCATCACCCAGTAGTCCTTGAGATTCACCGTCTTGACCTCAAGCCAGTAGTCCGTCGGCGGATTGAAATCCAGCTCCACACGTGTGTTGTCGCCGAATGTGAAGTAGCCGTATTCGGCAATGCCCTCGATATTCACCTTGGCGAGTTCGGCGAGTTCCTCGCGGCTGAAGTGACCGTCCCCGTTGGCGTCGAAGCCCTGGATCGCGAAGACGGTGTAGGCATCGTCGAAGCGGAACACGTTGTCCACCGCAACCGCATTGCCGTTGTCGTCGAATACGAGTTTCGCGCGGGCCTCGACGAAAACATGCGGATGGGCAACCGCCGCAATCGAGGTGAGGAACAGGCAGGCAAGTGCCAGACCGGCTTGAAGGAAATGCGCCAGAAGAGCGGTGTGAAAAGGCATTGGACCTGCACGGACAATATGATCGGTTGGGCTGACCTTCCTGTGCAACGGGAACACGGCGGGATCAAGGCCACTCCGATGCTGCAGCGCCATAATTACCGAAAATTTATTTCCCTGAATACCCAATAAAATCGGAATAAAATCATCGGAACAATCATCAAATCAGCAAAATAAGACACCTTATTCCCCGATTAAGAGGTATTTTTATTTCAGAAAAACGCTTTCAGAAGAGTGATCTCATGAACGCCCTGCCCCATTCCATAAAGCAAGCCGGTGCATTTGCCTCCGTTTTCGATCATCCCGAATTCCGTGACCATGAAGATGTGGTTTTCGTTCGCGACCGGGAAACCGGCCTTTCCGCCATCATCGCCATTCACAGCACCACGCTTGGCCCGAGCCTCGGCGGCTGCCGGGTCTGGCCCTACACGAGCCCCGCGGATGCCCTGACCGACGCGCTCCGGCTTTCCAGGGGCATGACCTACAAGAATGCCCTGGCCGGCCTGGACCTCGGCGGCGGCAAGGCGGTGATCATGGCCGACCCGCGCAAGGACAAGACGCCCGCGATGATGGAAGCCTTCGGCCGCCATGTGGACCGCCTGTCGGGCATCTATATCACCGCCGAAGATGTCGGCGTGTCGCCGGACGACATGGAGCACATTTCCCGCAAAACCGCCCATGTGCGCGGGACCGAGGCCACCGGCCTCGGCGACCCCTCACCCTATACCGCCCTCGGCGTCTTCACGGGCATCCGGGCCGCCGCCCGCCATGTCTATGGCACCGACGACCTCACCGGCCTGACTGTCTCTGTCCAGGGCCTTGGCCATGTGGGGTTCGATGTGGCCGCCCGGCTTCATGAAGCCGGTGCCAGACTGGTCGTATCGGATATCCACGCGCCGTCCGTCCTCAAGGCGATCGAGGCCTTCGGCGCACGTGCCGTCGATCCGGCGGAAGCCCATCGGGTCGAGGCGGATATCTTTGTTCCTTGCGCCCTCGGCGCCGGCCTGAACGCAAAAACAATTCCGCAGATCCAGTCGAAGATCGTCGCAGGCGCCGCAAACAACCAGTTGCAGACGCCGGCGGACGGCGAGGCGCTCAAGGCGCGTGGCATTCTCTATGCGCCCGATTACGCGATCAACGCCGGCGGCGTCATTTCCATTGCCCTTGCCACTCCGGGCGGCAATGACGAGGCGGTTCGGGTCAAGACCCTTGCCATCGGTGATACGCTGACGGAAATCTTCGAACGGGCCAAAGCCGAAGACAGGACGCCGGAACAGATCGCCGACCGGATCGCCGAGGAGCGGCTTTCGGCCTAGGCCGGGCAGGACTCTCCGGACTTCTTGCGCTCAGCCAGCCATTCGACGAGAAAATCGACAAAGGCGCGCACCTTGCCCGAGAGGTGCCGTCGATGCGGATAGACGGCATAGATGGCTTGCGTGGTCGGCTCGAAGTCCTCAAGAACCGTAACCAGTTTTCCCGTCTCCAGTTCGTCGGCCACGAAAATATAGGGCGTTCGCAGAAAGCCGAGACCGCACAGGGCCGCATCGCGCCCGCCCAGCGCGCTGTTCACCTCCGCCCGTCCCCGGACAACCACCGAGACCCGCCGCTCGCCATCCGAAAATCCCCAGTTCTGCTTGAACCGGTAATTCGTGTCGATGACGCAGGGCCGCGTGGACAGATCGGCCGGCACCTTCGGCGCCCCATAAGCTTCGATCACCTCCGGCGTGGCGCAGACGACGGTCCTGAAAGGAGCGATCTTGCGGGCGATCAGGCTAGAATCGTCCATCTCCGTCACCCGGATCGCCACGTCGAAGCCTTCATCCACCAGATCGACGAAACGGTCTTCGAGCCTGAGGTCCATCGACACCTCGGGATTTGCCGCCAGAAATGCCATGGCCGCCTGATTGAACAGGGCATCGCCCATGGATCGAGGCGCGGAGACCCTGAGCCTGCCGCGGACGCCCGTATGCGAGGATTGAACAGACGCCTGCAGATCATCGATCCGCTGCAGAATGTCGGACGCTTCCTTGTAATAGGATTCCCCAACCTCCGTCAGGGACACCTGCCGGGTCGTGCGGTTGAGCAGCCGGACACCGAGTTCGTCTTCCAACTCGCTGATATATTTGGACACCAGCGCCTTGGAGCGCCCCATTTCCCGCGCGGCAGCCGAAAATCCACGGCTGTCGACAACCTGAATAAAGCAACGCATTCGCGTGATGGCATCCATTCTCTTCCCCCGGACAGCGGTCTTCAGGCCCGCCGATGCTATGCGCCCATATTATGCAATTGAGGCGCCTCCGTCGGCACGCGGATCATGGGCCCCTTCAAGGCCGCCCTTGGCGTTACGCGCGATCATGCCCGCATGGCCCATGGTATCGGAATAGGCGTCCGCCATTTCGACCACCTCGTGACCGCAACGCTCGAGCGCCCTTACGATATCCGGATCGAACCGGTTTTCCAGCCTGAGCGCCGTCGTCTCGTCGCCCCAGGTCCGGCCGAGCAGCCAGCGCGGCGCATCGATCGCCTCACCGACGGGCATGCCGTTCAGCACGTGACGGGCAAAGATCGCCGCCTGGGTCTGCGGCTGGCCTTCGCCGCCCATCGTGCCGTAGGTCACCGTCCGGCCGTCCCTCAGCCGGGCCATCGCCGGATTGAGCGTATGGAACGGTTGCCGGCCGGGTTCCAGCACATTGAGCGCATCCGGATGCAGCGAGAAGCTTGCCCCCCGGTTCTGCCAGGTGATCCCGGTCTTCGGCAGCACGCAGCCGGAGCCGAACTCCCAGTAGATCGACTGGATGAAGGAAACCGAAACGCCCTTCTTGTCGACCGCGCCCATCCAGATCGTGTCGCCATGCGCGCCCTTGTAGGGCCACTCCAGCGCCCGGCGCATGTCGATCTTTGCGGCCTCCTGCCCGAGCCAGTCCGGCGTGAGAAAATTCCTCGGCGGTTCCGGCAGGCGCATCGGATCGGTGACGATCCGGTCGCGCACCAGGAAAGCCCGCTTGGTCGCTTCCACCAGCCCGTGGACGAGATCGAAGCCTTCCCGGCCGTCGGTCTTCAGCCGGTCGTAGAGCCCCAGGATGATCAACGACGCCAACCCTTGCGTCGGCGGCGGTGCATTGAAAACCGTTCCGCATTTCAGCTCGACCTTCAGCGCATCCTTGAACCGGGCCTCGTATACTTCCAGGTCCCGCTTGGTGACCGGGGAACCGATACGTTCCAGATCGTCGGCAATGGCGGCGGCCACATCACCCTTGTAGAATTCCTCGAAGCCGTCATGCGCCAGATGCTGCAGCGTGTCGGCGAGCCGTTCCTGGCGAAGAAGCGTTCCTTCTTCGGGCACCTTGCCGTCGACCAGAAACACATCGGCAAAGCCGGGTTGGTCCTTCAGCTCGTCGAATTTCTCCGCCGTCAGCGCCGCCTGGCTGCGGGTCACGCGAATGCCGTCCTTGGCATGACGGATCGCTTCGCGCAGCAACTCGCTGCGCGGCGTCTTTCCCACACCGATCGCCTGGGCCGCTTCCAGCGCCTTGCCCCATCCGCCGATGGTGCCGGCAACCGTCAGGGCGGCCATCGGACCCCGCGTCGGGATCGCGCCGTAGCCGGCCTCGTTATAGGCGGCAATCGTCGCCTTGGATCCGGCCGACCCGCAGGCCATCAGAGCCTTCGGATCCTTACCCGGTTCGGCGATCAACCAGAAGCCGTCGCCGCCGATGGCGTTCATATGCGGATAGACGACGGCAATCGTGCTCGCAGCGGCGATCATCGCCTCGATGGCCGACCCGCCGTCAGCAAGAATTTCAGCACCCGCATTCGCCGCCGCCCTATGCGGGGCGACCACCATGCCGCCCGAAGATGTGACCGTATCCATTCCCAACCCCGTATTTCGTTCTTGTTGTCTTCACGAGTGCGCCCGGGTCCGCCGCCGGCCGAGACGTCCGAGCCCAACGAACAACCGCGCGCCCAGCAACCCGGCAAGGCAGCCCAGCCCGGCGCTGATGGCCCCTTCAACAGTCACCGGCAGCGCCGGTTCATAATCCTTTACGGTGGCTTCGGCGATATCCGGGTCCATGGTCTTGAAGACAACGGCGAGCCGGGCGAACGGACCGGCGGAGGCCAACGCCTGCTTTTGCTCGGTAAGCCGTTCGAGACGCTCCTGCGTTCTCTCCATGCTGAGACCGCGTTTACGGGAAAAACCGTCGTCTCCGGTTTTCATCCGTGCGATCGCTTCGTCCACGCTGAGCCCGAACCCGGTCGCATCCGCTTCGAAATCGGCCATCACCTGACGCAGCGCATCGATGGCGCCACCCATGCGCTGCCGGTATTGCTGCGCGAATTCCGGCAATTGGGACGTGGCCGTTCCTGTCACGATCGCGACCAGCAGCATGATGATCCGTCCCATGACTTTCTCCCCGTTGCCATACCGGCTTTAGCTATTCCTGCAGGGAAATGATCCCGGCTTCGCCTTCTTCCGTCCCGAAGGCGACGCGAACGCCCTCGCCGTCCCAGTCCAGCGTCGAGACCGGCCCCTTGCCGGGGCGGCGCAACAGCACCTCGGCATTGTCCTCGAACCGGCACAGCATCACCATGCCGTCCTCGTAACCGACCGCGACGACGTCTTCCTTCGGATGACAGGCGACTGCCGTCACCAGAAATTCGCCACGCGTTCCAAGCTGCAGAGGTGCCTGCCCCATTGGGCCTGTCTTGCCGAAAAAGGGCCACGCGATCGCGGCATTGGCTCCGGACGTCGCCAGATAGCGTCCCTTCGCCGACCAGCTCCAGGATTTCACCTTGGCCGGATAGCCGGTCATGCGCATGTCCTGCTCGTCGGAGAGCCGCCAGCCATGCATCGCGTTTTCCTGCATCGACGTGACCAGATATTTGCCATCCGGCGAATAGGTGATGCCCAGATGCGCACCCTTCCAGGAATACTCCTGCGGTTTTCCCGTGGCATTGGCCCACCACACAGTGGCGCCGTCGTAGCGGGCAACGGCGAGCTTCATGCCCTTCGGCGCGAAGGTGATCCCGCCGACGGCCCGTTCATGGGCGAATTCATTTTCCTTGCCGTCCGCCAGCCGGACCCAGGCGGTCCGTCCCGAGGCAAAGGCCACCGCCCCGTTCGGCCCGCAGGCAAGCAGATCGATCCACTTGCGCGGCCGCTCTGCCAGCAGACCGACCGTCCCGTCCGGCGCGACCCGCTGGATCTTTCCATCGTCACCGGAAGTCACCAGGGCCTTGCCGTCAAGAGTCCGTTCGGCGGCCAGAAGCCCGGCCTTATGAGCCGAAACGCGCTTTTCCCCACCCTCGACGAAACAGACAGTGCCCTCGCCGGAGGCGAAATAGGCGGTGTCTTCCAGAAAGCCGGCGCGAACGATGTAACCGTCCGCGTCGACGGGAGCAATTGTCGGCATGGGGGCTCCTATTCCGCCACGCAGGCCTGGAAGCTCTTCTTCAGAACATCCCAGTTGAGATCACGCCCGATGAACACCAGACGGCTTTCGCGCGGTTCATCCGCCTTCCAATCGCGCTGGTGATCGCCTTCAACGATCATGTGCACACCCTGGATGACATAGCGCTGCGGATCATCCTTGAACGCGATAATGCCTTTCAGGCGCAGGATGTTGGGGCCCTGAACCTGGGTGACCTGGTTGATCCACGCAAAGAACATCTCCGGATTGAGATCCCCGGCCTTCAACGAAATGCTCTTCACCGAATGCGGATTGTCGTCATGGTGATGGTGGTCATGATCGCAATCCGGACCGCATTCATGATCGTGGTCGTGATGATGGTGCTCATGGCCATGATGGTGATGATCGTGGTCGCAATCGGGGCCACATTCGTGTTCGTGATGACCGTGTTCAAGGAAATGCGGATCGAGCGACAGGATGCGGTCGAGATCGAAGGCACCACGGTCGAGCACCGCCTTCAGGTCCACTGCACAGCGCTCGGTGTAATGGCGAATGGCGTAAGGGTTGATGGACCGGATCCGCGCATCGACCGTCTCCAGTTCCTCCTTGGAAACCAGGTCGGTCTTGTTGATCAGGATAACGTCAGCGAAGGCGATCTGGTCTTCCGCCTCTTCCGTATCCTCCAGGCGCTGCAGCACATGGCGCGCGTCGACGACGGCCACCACCGCATCCAGCTTGGAAGCGGCGCGCACGTCGTCGTCCATGAAGAAGGTCTGGGCGACGGGAGCCGGATCGGCCACGCCGGTCGTCTCCACGATGATGGCGTCGAACGCGCCCTTGCGCTTCATCAGGTTCTGTACGGTGCGGATCAGGTCGCCGCGAACGGTGCAGCAGATGCAGCCGTTGTTCATTTCGAAGATTTCTTCGTCCGACTCGACCAGCAGGTCGTTGTCGATGCCGACTTCGCCGAATTCATTGACGATCACGGCGTATTTCTGGCCGTGGTTCTCGGTCAGGATCCGGTTCAAGAGTGTCGTTTTGCCGGATCCGAGATAGCCGGTCAGCACCGTGACCGGAATCTGATGGGTCGTTGCTTCAGTCGCAGACATGGGAGGTCCCTTGCGCGGAAATATTTATGTGCCCGGCGAGAAGGCCAGACGCGAGTCACCGCGAATATAGGCGCTAAGGGCGTCACATGGGAGAGGCTTTACGGGAATTCTGGTTTGCCGGCATTGTTCACCTTTACCCTATCTCCACCTTTCCAGACCGGTGCCTTCTCCGCTAAACAGGCAGAAAGACCGAAAAGGGGGGACCCATGCTCAAGACCATTGCCGGCTTCGACCGTATCGGCGAGGAAAACGCCTTTGCCGTGCTTGCCCGCGCCACGCAACTCGCCTCTGAAGGACGCGACATCATCAACCTGGGCATCGGCCAGCCCGACTTCAAAACCCCGGACCACATCGTCGAGGCCGCCATCAAGGCGCTGCGCGACGGCCACCACGGCTACACGCCGGCAACCGGTATCCTGCCACTGCGAGAAGCCGTCTGCGCCGACCTTCACAAGCGCGTCGGCGCCGAGGTCAATCCGGACAATGTGGTGATCGTGCCAGGCGGCAAGGTGACCATGTTCATGGCGATCCTGATGTTCGGCGAACCGGGCAAGGAGATCCTCTACCCGGATCCAGGCTTTCCGATCTACCGCTCCATGATCGAATTCACCGGCGCCAAACCCGTTCCGATCCCGATCCGTGAGGAAAACGACTTCGCCTTTTCGGCCGAAGAAACCCTGTCGCTGATCAACGACAAGACCAGCCTGATCATTCTCAATTCCCCCGCTAACCCGACCGGCGGCGTCACGCCGCGCGCGGAGATCGAGAAACTGGTGACGGGCCTCGCGGCCTTCCCGGACGTGGCGGTCATGTCCGACGAGATCTACGCCCAGATGACCTATGACGGCATGGAGCACGTTTCCCTGCTCGGCTTTGAGGAGTTGCGCGACCGGCTGATCCTGCTCGACGGCTGGTCCAAGACCTATGCCATGACCGGCTGGCGGCTCGGCTATTCGGTCTGGCCCGATGCGCTCATCGACAAGGCGCGCAAGCTTTCCGTCAACGCCTGGTCCTGCGTCAACGCGCCGACACAATTCGCCGGCATTGCCGCCCTCACCGGCCCGCAGGACGAGGCCCGCGCCATGGTCGCCGAATTCGACAAGCGCCGAAAGGTCGTGGTCGAAGGCCTCAACGCCCTGCCGAACGTGACCTGCCGGACACCGCTCGGCGCTTTCTATGCCTTCCCGAACATCACGGCGACCGGCTGGAAGGCCAAGGAGCTCGCTTCCGCATTGCTGGAAGAGGCCGGTGTCGCCGTCATCGGCGGACCGGACTTCGGCATTCTGGGTGAAGGCTATATTCGCTTGTCCTATGCCAACTCGACGGAAAACATCCTCCGCGCCCTGAAGCGCATGGACGAGTTCCTGGCGGCCAACAGCAAGGTCTGAACCGCCACAGAGCCTCAGCCGGGAACCGGCGTGACTGCCTTGCCCGTCTCGAACCAGCTGGTCAGGTTGTCGACCACGAGCTGCCCCATCGCGTCCCGCGTGTGCACCGATGCGGAGCCCACATGGGGCAGCAGGGTCACCCGGTCGAGCGCCATCAGCCCGGCCGGCACATGGGGTTCGTCCTCGAACACGTCGAGACCGGCGCCATAAATGACCCCCTTTTCCAGCGCCTCGATCAAAGCCACCTCGTCAACCACGGTTCCCCGGCCGATGTTGATCAGGATTCCGTTCGAACCGAGTGCGGCAAGAACCTCGCCGTTGACGGCGTGATGGGTCTCCGGTCCGCCCGGTGCGACCACCATCAGCGTATCGCAGGCCTCCGCAAGACCGAGCAGGCTGTCGTGATAGGGATAGGCGACATCCGCCTGGCGGGTTCGACCGTGGTAATGAACCTTAAGGCCGAACGCCTCAGCGCGCTTCGCAATCGCCTTGCCGATCCGGCCGAGCCCGAAAATGCCGAGCGTCCGCCCGGCCAAGGTCGCTCCGGTCAGGGGATAGGGACCTGTCGTTTCCCACTTGCCGTCACGCAACCATTTTTCCGCTGCGGAAAGTTCCCGGACGGTCATGATCAGAAGACCGAGCGCCGTATCGGCGACTTCTCCTGTCAGCACATCGGGCGTGTTCGTCACGACGATGTTCTTCGCCGAGCAGTCCGTCACCTTGATGTTGTCGTAGCCGACACCGAAATTCGAAGCGATCTCGACATTCGGGAATTTTGAAAGGAAACCCGCGTCGATTCGTGTGCCCTGCACAGCGATGCCCCGGATCTTTTCCGCGACCTCCGCAATCAGGCTCTCCGGATCATCCGCTTCGAACAACTTGTGAACGGTGAATTTTTCCTCCAGCCCGCGCATGACGACCGGCAGCATGGCTTGCGGCATCAGAATATCGACTTTGCTCATTAGCCCCTCGAAGAACCTGGTGGGATTGATACGGAACGGCCCGTTCCTTCCTCTTCGAAAGGTCAAGGGAAAACGCGCTTGTGGCAAGCCCCGGGGGACATAATCCTCGGCAAAACTCTTTTCTCGAAAGTCGTGCTTGCGGGATGCCGCCGGATGTATTTCCATCGATTTATCAAGTGCGGAACGTGTTGACCGTCTGCAAACCCTGGGTCACTCTTTGCGCCATAAAATAAATTGGGAGGAACAATCATGAAAACTTTAACCTGGGCCGCCGGCGCGGCTCTTGCTGCCGGTCTGTTCGCCGGCCTGTCGTCCAGCCCGACATTCGCTGCCGATACCACGTTGCGCATTTCGCTCCAGTTGCCGCTGAAGAGCCACCTCGGCCAGAACCTGGTTCTGTTCAAGGACGAGGTGGAAAAGACGTCCAACGGCGATATCGCGGTTGAAATCTACGACAGCGCGCAGCTTTACAAGGACAAGGAAGTTCCCGCCGCCGTCGGCTCCGGCGCCATCGAGATGGGCGTTGCCTCGCTGACCCGCTACGTCGGCGACATTCCGGCCGTCGACATCTTCTACCAGCCGTTCCTGTTCGATACCGAAGCCAAGGTCCGCGCCGCCGTTGCCAAGGGCTCTCCCGTGCGCGGCCCGCTGGATGAAGCGATTGCAGGCACCGGCTCGACCGTGTTGTGGTGGCAGGCCTATGGCGGCGCCATCATGCTGTCCAAAGGCGGCCCGGTGAAAACTCCGGCCGACATGAAGGGCAAGAAGGTCCGTGTGTTCGGCAAGACCCTCGGCGACTTCGTCAAGGCGGCCGGCGGTGCGCCGACCCTGATCTCCGGGTCCGAGCAGTATCTCGCCTACCAGCGCGGCACGGTCGATATCGGCATGACCGGCATCTCCGGCGTCAAGTCGCGCAAGCTCTGGGAAGTGATGGACACCATCACCGAAACCAATCACGCCGACATCGAGTTCATCGTCGTGGTCAACACCGACTTCTGGAACGGCCTTCCCGAAGAGCACAGGAAGCTGATCGAAGCAGCGGCAATGAAAGCCGAAGCCGACGTTCGCGACCGCATGTCCCAGATCGAGGCCAGTGCCTACGCGGCAGCCAAGGAAAACGGCATGACCGTCTACAAGCCGACGGCCGACGAGCTGGCACAGTGGAAAGCTGTCTCACAACCGGTCTACGAAACCTACAAGGAAAAGGCCGGCGACCTCGGCGCCAAAGTTCTCTCTGCCGCTCAGGCAATGTGATCGGCCGTTTTACATAACCCCTGCCCCGGACGGATGCCCCGTCCGGGGCTTTCCCCGTCTGCGACCGATGTTCATGGCTCATTTTCAATATCTGATCAAAGCGCTTGCCAGGTTGGCCGCAGCCCTTTTCGTGACGGCCGGCTTCATGCTGACCTATGAGGTCATCGCCCGCTATTTCTTTTCCGCGCCCACGATCTGGGCGGCCGAACTGTCCCAACTCACCCTGATCTGGGGCACGCTGCTGGCCATGGCCTGGCTGCTCGGCGCCCGACACCACATCGCGGTCGACGCGCTGGTCGACCTGCTTTCCCCGGAGCAGCGCCGGTTCACCGAAGCTTTCGCCATGCTCTGCGTTGCCGCCTTCAGCGCTGTCGTCGCCTGGAAGGGATGGGAGATCTTCCTCGATTCCTTCGAGCGCGGACGCACCACCGGATCCATGCTCGACCTGCCGACCTGGGTTTCCGAACTGGCTGTCCCGGTCGGATTCGCGCTTCTGTTCCTGCAGGCTCTCCTGGAGGCCTACCGTTCCCTCACCGGAGAACGTGACATCGACGCCCCGCACGGAGGCTATGAATGAGCACCCTGATGATCCTGGTCGCGCTGTTTGCTCTTCTGCTCTTGCGCGTTCCGGTCGCCTTCGCGCTTGGCGGGCTCGGGCTGGCGCTCCTGGTTTCCGGCGGTTTCTCACCGCTCATGGCGCCGCAGGCGATCCTGTCGACCCTCGACGGTTTCATCCTGCTGGCCGTGCCCCTGTTCCTGCTGATGTCGAACGTGCTTCTGAAAGGCGGTGTCGGCAAGGACCTGTTTGCCGCCGTTCACGCCTGGGTCGGCCACTGGCCCGGTGGTCTTGCGGTCGCAACCATCCTGTCCTGCGCGATCTTCGCCGCCATTTCCGGATCGTCCGTGGCAACGGCGGCCACCATCGGCACCGTCGCCATTCCGGAGATGATCAAGCGCGGCTACGAGCGCCGCTTCGTCTACGGCCTGCTGGCCGCCGGCGGAACGCTCGGCATTCTGATTCCGCCCTCGATCCCGATGATCGTCTACGGCTTCATCACCGAACAATCGGTCATCGCCCTGTTTCTCGCCGGCATCGGCCCGGGCATCCTGCTTGTCGTCTTCTTCATCGCCTTTTCGATGATCTACGCCCGCTGGTTCGGCGGCTACAAGCCGGAACCGGCGGCCGGCTGGCAGGAACGCAAGGATGCCGCCTTACGCGCAGCGCCCAGCATTCTTCTGGCTGCCATCGTCATCGGCGCGATCTACACCGGCGCCGCCACGCCGACGGAGGCTGCCGCCGTCGGTTTTGCCGCCGCCCTGGTGATTACCGCCGTCGTCCTGCGCACCCTGACCTGGAAAGGCTTCAAGGAAGCCGCCTTCGAAGCCATGACAACGACGGTCGCCATCCTGATGATCATCGCCGGCGCCAAGGTCTTCGGCAAGGCGATCACCCTTTACCGAATTCCCCAGGATATTTCCGTCCTCATCGAGCAGACGATCCACACGCCTTTCACCTTCCTGATCGTCGTGTCGATCGTCCTTCTGTGCATGGGGCTGGTGTTCGAGACGCTGTCCATGGTCCTGATCATGACCCCTGTGCTCCTGCCCTCGGCCGAGGTCATGGGTCTGGATCCGATCTGGTTCGGCGTCTATATGGTCATCCTCGTGGAATGCGCCCTGATCACACCTCCGGTGGGGCTCAATCTCTACGTCATCCAGTCCGTGGCGCGCGCAAGCCTCGGCGACGTAGCGCGCGGCGTCCTTCCGTTCCTTGTCCTGATGCTGATCAGCGTCTTCCTGCTGTATCTCTGGCCGGATCTCGCGCTCTACATCCCGTTCAAACTCTAAGGTCACACTTCATGTCCCAGGCTGCGAAACTGCGCGCCCTTCTCGCGCAAGACAAATTGCACGTGATGCCCTGCTGCTTCGATGCGCTCTCTGCCAAACTGATCGAGCAGGCCGGTTTCGATCTCACCTTCATGTCCGGATTTGCCGCGTCCGCGTCGCGCATCGGCGCCCCGGACCTCGGCCTCATGTCTTACGGCGAAGTCCTCGACCAGGTTCGCAACATCACCGACGCCACGTCGATCCCGCTTCTGGCAGATGGCGACACCGGCTACGGCAATGCCATGAACGTCCGCCGCACTGTCGCGGGGTTCGCCAAGGCTGGGGCTGCCGCCGTGATGATCGAAGACCAGCTTGCCCCCAAACGCTGCGGCCATACGCCGGGCAAGGCCGTCGTCTCCCGCGAGGAAGCCTACGACCGGATCCGTGCCGCCAATGACGCGCGAGAGGAAGGTGCCGACATCCTGATCCTGGCGCGCACCGATGCCCGCCACGACCACGGCCTGGGCGAGGCCATCGAACGGGCGGCGAAGTTCGCAGAACTGGGCGCGGACATCCTGTTCGTCGAAGCCCCGAAGACGGTGGAGGAAATGCGCACCGTCTGTTCCGAACTGCCCGGTCCGAAGATGGCCAATATCGTGGAAGGCGGCGAAACGCCGGATCTGCCGCAGGACGAATTGCGCGACCTGGGCTACGCCATTGCCGCCTATCCGCTGACGCTGATGGCCGCCGCCATGAAGGCCATGACCGAAACGCTTGCGGTGATGAAACAGGATGGCGCACGAGGCTCGCATCTGATGGATTTCAAGACGCTGCGACAGACAATCGGCTTCAATGATTATTACGAGGCTTCAGAAAAGTACCAGTCGTCGTCACGCAAGATCTGATCCAGATCGAACAGAACGCCTTTGCCAAACGTAAGAATACATGCTTCGAATCAAAAAAGATATTGTAAAATATACTAATATTTATATTTATAATGGTGAAAAATTTCATATTTAAGATATTCTAATACTTGAAATTATAAATATTGTTAAGATTCTACGCCATTCTTTCGCAGCGTTTAACGATGGCCGCGGCGAATGGACGAGCAAGAAATTACAGGCAAACTGAACCTGGATCTGGAGAAATCCTTCGGGCCCCTGGATGAATGTGTCGTCATCACGGGGCAGGACCGCCGCATCCTGTTCGTCAATCGCGCTGCCGAAGAGGTTTTCGGATATACCAGACAGGACCTGATCGGCGCGACCGCCGTCAATCTTTACGCAAACCCGGAAGAATTTACGGCGATCAGCAGAATCTATGACGATTCGGCCGCTCTTTCGGTCGAAAACCGCTTCACGCTTCCGCTTCGCCGAAAGAACGGCAGCATCTTTACAGCGGAAGTCGTCTCCGCCGCTCTTTATTGCGACACTTCGGATCCCGTCGGCTTTCTGTTCATAGCGCGCGACGTCTCCGACCGTGTGGTTCTGGAAACCAGGCTGAACGAGACTCTCGCGACGTTCGAAGACGCGCTGGAAACGATCTCGGAGGGGTTTGCCCTCTACGACAAGGACGACCGTCTCGTCATCTGCAATGAAAAATACCGCGAGATCTATGCACATAGCGCACCGGCGATCGTGCCGGGGACGACCTTCAAGGAAATTATAGAATACGGCCTCGATCGAAATGAGTACGATCTGGGAAGCCTGAGCCGCGAGGAATGGCTCAAGCTACGGATGGATCGGCATCTGGCTGCGGACGGCGAAGTCATCGAGCAGGCCCTGGGCGACGGGTCCTGGCTCCAGATCGCCGAGCGAATAACCAAATCCGGCGGACGAGCCGGCATCCGTGCCGATATCACGGATCTGAAAGCCGCCCAGTCTCTGGTCGAAGAGGCGCTGCATGATCTATCGAGCCTGGCGGACAATCTTTCCTGCTCGATCACCGAATATGATCTGGAAGGCAAGTGCATTTTCCTGAATGAAACCAGTGCGACATGGTTCGGCGGACGAAAAGAGGAGCTGCTCGGCGCCAGATTGCGCGACCGGTTGCCGGCGGCAAACCGCGCGAAATCGGACCCTCTGTTCAAACGCGCCCTTGCGGGCGAAAAGATCTCGTTCGAAACACGAAACGACTTCATCGACGGTCAGACACGAGACATCCGGATCGATTACATTCCGAAGAAAAACGCCGCTGGAGATTTCGCCAGCCTGGTCGTTCTCGCAACCGATATCACGGACATCAAGCAAGCCCAGGCGCAAGCCGAGAAGGCGCATCGCGATCTCTCCGATCTGACCGACAACCTGTCCTGCGCGATCATCGAAATGGACCTCGACGGCTACTGCATTTTCGCCAACAAGGTCTTTGCAAACTGGTTCGGCAAATCTTGCGAGGATATGCTCGGCATCAAGATCAGGGACATGCTTCCACCGGAAAGCAGAAAAAAGTCAGAACCGTATTACCGGCGGGCGCTGAAAGGCGAGCACATCTATTTCGAAGACAGGGTACTCTACCCGGGCGGCATCGAACGCGAAGTCAGCATCGAATACACACCCAAACTGAATGCATCGGGCGAACGCGTCGGCATCATCATCTATTCGACCGACATCACCGAGAGAAAGCAGACGGAACGCACGCTCGCCAAACTCTATTCCATCACGTCGACACGCGAACTGACGACGGATCAGAAAATCAATCAGATCCTGAAACTGGGCTGCGAGCATTTCGGACTTCCTTTCGGGATCATCAGCCGGATCATCGAAGGGCACTATTCGATCATCTATGCGGACTCTCCGAATGGCGAGGTCCAGGTTGGCGCATCCTTCAATCTCGGCGAGACCTATTGCGCCCACACGCTCAAGGCGGACAAACCGGTCACCATCGCCCACACGAAACAGTCGGCCCTCGCCCATCACCCCTGCTACGAAAAATTCCGGTTGGAGGCCTATATCGGCGCCCCGCTTCTTGTAGACGGCGAAAGATACGGCACGATCAATTTCACCGACAGCAACCGGCGCGAACGTCCGTTTTCGCAAACCGAACGGGAGCTGATCCGCCAATTCGCTGACTGGATCGGCCATGAGATTGCCCGCGAACAGGACCACATCGCCCTGATGGAAGCACAGATCCGCCTGGAACGGATCGCCAGCATCGACGACCTGACCGGCGTCCTGAACCGGCGTGCCTTCATGAAAAGAGCGATGACGGAAATCGCCCGTTACCGACGGACGGGCCGAAAATTCACCGCCGTGATGATCGACATCGACCACTTCAAGTCGATCAACGACACCTTCGGTCATTCCGCGGGTGATGAAGTTCTGAAAAAATTCGCCGCGATCATTTCCGATGCCCTCCGGGCCGTAGACGTTTTCGGCCGGGTCGGCGGCGAGGAATTCTGCATCATCCTCGACAGCACGGAGAAAGACGATGCGATGACGGTCTGTGAACGCATCCGCCAACGGGTGATCGAGGAATGCCGGGTGGATCCCATCACCTGGGATATCACCTGCAGCATGGGACTTGCGACCGTTGCCAAGGAGGACGTGGAATTCTCAACCTTGATGCAGCTTGCCGACCACGCGCTCTACAGGGCCAAGGAAAGCGGGCGCAACCGGTGCCGGTTTTATAAGACGGAAGACTACGAGCATGTACAGGCACACTGAAGAATGTGTAACCCGCATCAGACTTCAAACGCGGTGGAACTTTCTCGGATCCGAAGCTCCGGTTCGATAAGGATCGGCGTATTCGGCACCCGCTCGCCTGCAATCTGTCGCAGCAGGGTCAATGCGGCCAGGCGCCCGATCTTGTCCGCGTGATTGCACACGCTCGTCAGGGCGGGCAACAGGTTGGCCGTCCCGTCGATATCGTCATAACCGGTCAGGGCGATGTCTCGTCCGGGCTCCATACCGGCCCGGCGCAGCATGGGCATCATGCCGAATGCGATCAGGTCGTTGAAGCACATCACCGCGGTGGGTCGGCGCGGCGCGTCAAAAACCCGACCGACAGCGTCCCGGCCGTCTGCCTGGGTCATCAGTTCCGGCAGGTCGAGTTGCCCGGCCGGATCGATCCCGTTTTCCTCAAGCGCCTTTTTCCATCCCGCATGCCGGTCGCGACCGGTCGAACTGGCGCGTCGGCCGCCGACCATGGCAACGGAGGTATGCCCCTGGTTCACCAGGTGGTTCGTCACCGCATATGCGCCGGCGACATCGTCCCCGCGAACGCAAGGCGCCCAGGCACCGGCCACTTCCCGGCACACCAGGGTGACCGGAATTCCCTGGTCGACAAGTCGATTGATCTCCTCGGCCGTGGTGTCCACGGACGGGCAGATGATCAATCCGTCCGCCCGGTGCTGAAGCAGGGTGTTGACGAAAGCCCGTTGCCGCTTCACGTCATCCCGGTGATTGCAGATGAAGATCATCTGCCCCTGCTCTTCCAGAACGTCCTCAAGCGAAGAAAAGATCTCGGCGAAATAAGGGTTTTGAATATTGTGGACGGCAACGCCCACGATCTGGCTGCGCGCGGTCCTGAGTGACGCGGCGGACCGGTTATAGATGTAACCGATTTCCTCGGCGGTCCGCTTGACTCTGGCACGCGTCTCTTCCGCCACCAGCGGGCTGTCCCGCAAGGCAAGAGAAACCGTCGCGGTCGATATGCCGAGCTGATCCGCGATGTGTCCGAGTGTCAGGCGCTTTCCCGGATTTGCCGGCAGAACCGGACTGTCGCCCCCGGCCTGTTCGTCTGACATCGGATCGGAGGCGCCGGTTGGAGGGGCGGATGTTGGGCCGGGTGTGAGATTGTCAGAACCTGATTTCTTTTTCATCATCCAGTCCGCGCCCCGCCCGCATGCGGGTGTCCAGAAAAAGCGGCCGGGTCCGTGTCCCGGCTGCCGTTCTCAAGACATAGGCTCCAGATTTCCCCGCTCAAAGTCTTTTCTTACCTGCCCGGTGCCGAAGCATCGAATTCTTCCCGCAGGTTCACGACAACCCGGCGGTTCTGGGACTTGCACGTGATTTCGTCGCAGTCGGTCACCGGGCGTTCGATCCCGTAACCCTTCGCCCACATACGCTTGCGGGCAACCCCCTGGTCGGCGAGCGCATTCAGAACGGCTTCGGCCCGCTTTGTCGACAGGGCCTTGTTGGCGCTTTCGCTGCCCGGATCGTCGGCATGACCCTGCACCTTGATCAGCCAGCCCTTGTTCTTCTTCAGCCAGTCGGCCTGGCGGACGATCGTCATTTTGGCTTCGTCGGTAACGACCGCCGAACCCTTTTCAAAATAAATCCGGCGTCCGACATTAAGAATGAACTCTTCCTCGGAACCGGGCTTGATATCGACAAACCCGGCGGCCCTGGCATTCGTCACGTCCGGCGTGCTCAGATCCGTACTGTTGCACCCGGCCAGAACAACACAGGAAAGCAAAAGCCCCGCCAATCCGGTCCTTCGGAAATTTCTGTTCGCTGTCACGTCTTCCCCCATAAAAGCAAGGCGGCCGCCTGGGCCTGTGGCCCGTTACGGATAAGGGTCTGACGGGTCATATCCGGAGTTATTTTCGTGAAAACTCCAGTGCCGTAGGCTTAGCGCCTTCAAGCCGGATTTTTCGCGAAAAGCACCCGAATATGACCCACCCGAAGGGTTTTGCATGAATTGCCCACAGCCGGCAGCTTTTCCCTTGCATAGGGGAGACCCTAT
Source organism: uncultured Roseibium sp. (assembly GCF_963675985.1). Classification (NCBI taxonomy): domain Bacteria; kingdom Pseudomonadati; phylum Pseudomonadota; class Alphaproteobacteria; order Hyphomicrobiales; family Stappiaceae; genus Roseibium; species uncultured Roseibium sp. The sequence goes on from NZ_OY780957.1 coordinate 678,902, forward strand.
GCGGCGGTAAAATCCTTGGCCCTGACCAATTTATACAAAATCAAACCCCTAGCCGTAACGGGCCACAGGCCCTGGAGCCGCCCGCATCATCACAACGCCGGCTCGTCTCAGCCGGCCTTCTTTTCGCCGAGGTGCTTGAGCACCAGCACACGCGTCCCCTTGGGGCAGCGCTGATAAAGATCGATCACGTCCTCCGGGAACATGCGAACGCATCCGCTGGACACATCGCGACCGATGCTCCAGGGCTCAAGCGTTCCATGCAACCGGTAACCGAGATCGCTCCCGTCCCGGTAAAGATACAGGGCCCGTGGCCCGAGCGGGTTGTTCGCCGCGCCACCTTCCACCCTGCGCGGCAGATCCGGCCGGCGTTCCAGCATTTCGGGGGGCGGCACCCATTGGGGCCAGATGGCCTTGCGGTCGATCCGCGCCCTGCCGAACCACTGGAACCCTTCCTTGCCGACACCCACACCGTACCGAAGCGCGGTGTTGTTTTCGTAGACGACGTAGAGAAAATGATTGGTCGAATCGACGACCACGGTCCCCGGGGATTCCGTGCTGAAGTACTTGACCACCTGGCGTTGCCAGACGGGATCAATCTTCTTGAAGTTCGTGCGACGGTAGCGGAAGCCGTTGTCTTCCATGTAACCGCTGAAATAGGCGTCTGCCGCTGCATTTGCATAAGACGGCGAACGGACCAGGAGCGCGCCTCCGAGCGCGGCGCTGCCAGTCAGAAAGTCCCGGCGCGATACGGACATCATATACCTCCACTCCCCGATCCGCCGGCACCTTCAATAAATGCCCCTGCCGACCGGGTATGTCCTTGCTCAACTCATAAAAACAGCCGTGTTACTGGAAAACACAGGCAATAGAGCCATAAGACCCGCCATCATTAAGCCCGCAATACCTACCTTGCGTCAACTGTTACCGGCCGCACCTTCCTGATCTGCTCACGGTAAAGGATGTAAAGCCCGGATGCGACGACGACCGAAGCGCCGACAAAGGTACTCACCGTCGGAATGTCGCCGAAGATCAAATAACCCAGCGCAATCATCCAGACGATCTGGGTGTAGATGAAAGGGGCGAGCATGGGCGCAGGCGCCGTCCGGTGGGCCAGAATGAAGCACCAGTGCCCCAGAGCGCCCCAGAAACCGGTCGTGAGCAGCAGCCCCCAGTGGAACAGATCCACCGGCGGCGTCCAGACCGACAGGCCCGACGGCGTCATGGCCACGACTGCCACCAGACCGGAAATGATCAGCATCCCGGCAGGGGAATCCGTTGCCGCCAGCATGCGGGTCATGAGGGCGTAGAGTGCATAGAAGATCATCGCCCCGACCGAATAGATGGCGGCCCAGTGCATGCCGCCGAATCCCGGTTGGGTGACGATCAGAACGCCGATAAAGCCCACAATGATTGCCGCCCAGCGCCGGGCGCCCGCCCATTCGCCCAGCAGCGGCCCGGCAATCGCCGTGACCAGGAACGGTGCCGCGAACAGGATGGAGATCGTTTCGGCGAGCTGAAGATAGCGCACGGCCATGAAATTGCAGATGGTCGTGGAAAGCAGACACAACGCGCGCACGATCTGCAGGACCGGACGTCCGGTTCTCAGAAAACCCGGATTACTCCAGATGCGGAACATGAACAGGGCGATGACCACATGGGAGGCGAACCGCACCCACACGATCTGCAGCGCCGGCATGGTCTGCCCCAGATACTTGGCGGTCGCATCAAGGATCGCAAAGCAGAGACAGGCAACAACGATCAGGCCGATACCGATCAGAATGCCTTTCGACGCCCCTCCGTCTCCGTCTGAGGAGGTGTCCATATTTCCGGTGTTCATGGGGCTATCCTGGGTGGCCGCACCGAATACCGGTTGCCAACATCCGAAATTCTTAGCCCTGACGCGAAAAAATCGAAAGGCCGGTTTGCACGGGAACGGTACGCCATATAGTCAGGGAAACCGAATCCGGAAAGGATTGCGCATGCCTGTCGCCTCTCTTCCAACCCCTGTCGGTCCCCTCGCCGTAACCGTCGAGAACGAAACCGTAACCCGGCTCACCTGGAGTGACGTTTCGGAAGGCGAATCCTGCGCGCTTCTGGAAGAAGCCCTGTCCCAGCTCCGCGCCTATTTCGACGGCCGCCTGCAAACCTTCAACCTACCGCTGGCGCCTAAAGGAAACGAGCTGCACCAGGCGGTCTTCAAGGCCATGCTGGACATTCCCTACGGCCAGACACGCACCTATGGCGATGTCGCGAAGGACCTCGGCACATACGGGCAGCCTGTCGGCCAGGCCTGCGGCGCCAACCCGATCCCGGTCATCATTCCCTGCCACCGCATCCTGTCGGCAACGGGCCTTGGCGGCTATTCCGGCGCCGGCGGCCTGGATACGAAAATCGCTCTTTTGAAAATGGAGGGCGGCTACCCGTTTCTGCTCTGAGCGGCTGTCGCATCCTTGACCCGGGATCAGGTCAGAAGCGTACCCAGAAAATAGGCTGCTACACCGATCGCCAGCCAGATCAGGACGCTCTTGCCGAGAGAGCCGGAGCTCATCCCGGAGCCGGAAGCGGCTGATGATGGTTCGCCTGTCCGGAATATCGCGCGATTGCCGAACGAGCGGTTGGACACTTTCCTGAAACGCTTTTTCAAGGCCGCGGCCCGCCGCGCGCCCCGCTCTTCATTTATTCCAGTCATTGTTTCGTCACGGGTTCGGTTGCGTAAAGACTCTCTGTCCCTCTTTCCCCGAACCTGAAATAAGAGTTTGAATCGAAGGTTTCAAACCCCGGCCGTTCATGCCCCTCGTTCCTGTGGGACGGCTTAAGCCGGTGTCAGCTCGCCTTCCGGCTCCGGATCCATATCGCTGTCATGCTCCGGATCCTGGTCGAAGGAAATGGACAGGTTCTTTTCCACCTGACGCAGCAACTTGCGCAGCTTCTTGCGATCCTTGTCGTCGAGACCGGCCATGGCCTCCCGCTCCAGGCGTTTCCAGGCCTTGTCGACGGATTCGACCAGATCGCGACCCGCATCCGTCAGATGGACACGGGCCAGACGCCCGTCCGTGTCGGAAACCTGGCGACGGACATAGCCCTGAGCGGAAAGACGGGTCACCATCTTGGTCACCGTCGGCGGCTGGACGCCGAGCGCCAGCGCCAGTTGGCTCATGGTGCGCCCGTCGGTGTCCGCGAGCACCTTGAGTACCAACTCCTGACCGGGATGCAGCCCAATCCGCATCAAATGCCCGCCGGAACGCGCGCGTTGCGCCTTCGCAGCCTGAACAAGACGGAACGTCACGCTCTTCTTGTAATTGAATGCCATTGTCGAAATCCCCACCTGATCGCTCGACCCGAATCGTTCCGGTCCGGATCAAATTCCGGCGAAACGTAATGGCGTTATTTAACCGTCGAATGACACCCGGACCGCAATGCCCGATTCTCAGAATTTTCCAAGGCGATGACGAATCTTAGCCAGATAACGGTTGCGGCTCTCCGGCGTCGATGTGTCCATCTTGTAATGCGCCAGGTAGAGCGTCCTGCAGTTCGTCGCGCATAGCGCCCGCATGCCGCGCAGGATCGTCTTGCGCCCCGGCTCGCCCACCATCTTGGAAACCAGCCAAGTCGCCCCGCAGGTCGTGACCACGGCAATCTTCTTGATGTGCTGCATCTTCGGCTTCATGCCGGTGCTTTCCGTCGGCATCTCGAAGGTGACATGGGGCACCCAGACCCGATCGAACCAGCCCTTGAGCATGGCCGGCAGCCCGAACCACCAGGTCGGATAGACGAACACGATCATCTCGCACCAGTTGATCGCCTCGACATGCTCCGCAACCGGCTGCACGTTGCTGTCGGGCTCGTGATAGCCGCGCCGCTCTTCGGCCGACATCGCCGGATCGAACCCTTGCGCGTAGAGATCGATCAGCCGGATCTCATGCCCGGATCCTTCCAGCGTGGACAGGACGGTTTCCTTGACTGCGGCGTTGAAACTCTCCGCACACGGATGACAGTAGACGACCAGAACCCGCATCAGAAAGCCTCAAGAGATGTGCCGACCTTGTCCATAAAGGCCTTACGCTGGTCTTCGGTCACCCGGTTCATGTCGTAAAGCGCATGATAATGGACCGGCGCGGCTGGCTTGATCACGGCGCGAAGGACACGCGTCGCGATCTTGCGCGGCGGGTCGCCGACGAGAAACGCGCGAAAGCGCGTCCCGCCGTAAGTGGTGACGACGGCAAGCTTTCGGATGTTGTGCAGGCTCGGCGCCACCTTGCCGTCCTTCATCTTGAAGGAGACGCCCGGCAGGAACACCCGGTCGAAAAACCCTTTCAGGATGGCCGGATGACCGAAATTCCATACCGGCGTAACGATGACCAGCGCTTCTGCGGCCTGAACCCTGTCGACATAGTTCTGCACAGGCGCCTGGTTCGTTTCCAGGTCGTGATAACCGAGCCGCTCTTCGCGGGTCAGGCGCGGATCGAACCCTTCCGCATAAAGATCGCAGTCATCGACCTCATGCCCGGCCTTTTTCAGGGCACCAAGGACACGTTCATGCAAAGCTGCGCCGAAGCTAGTTTCGACAGGGTGGGAAAAAAGAACAAGAACCCGCATGTGGAGCCTTTCAAATTCCGGACATGCGGAAGGGACGGCCCGCTGGCTTTTTAAGCCAGCCGGGCGGCCTCGCCTGTCCGATAGGTTTAAAAATTCGCGTTTCTACGAGCGCTGCAGGCCCGGGAACAGGAACACCTTGTCACTGGAATAATCGTAGGAGGGATCTTCCCAGGCAATCATTTTTCCCGGATTGAGCAACCCCTTCGGATCCGCCTCGCGCTTGAACGCGAGCTGGACCTCGTCCGTCTGTTTCATCCCGCCTTCTTCCAGCGTGTATCGGTGGGCATTGAAGATCGGGCAGCCGTTTTCCTCGTGAAGACGCATAATCTCGTTGAGCCGCTCTTCGCTGGTATAGCGAATGATCGGCAGACCGAAGCAGGTGATCTTGCCATCGAAGCGGACGAATTCCAGGTGGCCGGGAGCCTCGTCGCCCAGAAGTTCGGTCATGGTCCGGACCTTTTCCACCTGGTTCGGGAACGGATAGAGGACCTGCAGATAGGTGATCTTGGGATCGACGCGAAGACCGCGCAGGGTGGTGTGGTTCCACGCCAGTTCATAGGCCGGCGGCAGACCCTGCTTTTCGGACTCGCTCGCGGTATCCGACCGGTAAAGAATGGACGCCTTGGCGTTGCGGGCAACGAAGGTCGCGAAGGCGTCCATGGCGAATGGCGCCACCATGCACACCACGACCGACTGGTCCTTGCGGATATATTTCTGGTGGCGCAGGAAATAATCATGCGGGACGGGGGCCGCGATCGGCGCCAGCTCCTTCACCAGAATTCCGTCCTGGTTGCCCAGTTCGTCGGCGAAATGCACGCCGTCCATGAAGGCGTCGAAACCCACGAGCACATCGACCCAGTCGTAGGCCGCCGTCAGCGGCATTTCGATCTCGGTGATCACGCCGTTCGTGCCGTAGGCATGCATCACCTTTTGCAGATCCTCGCCGGTGAGTTCGAGAACCCTGGGTTCTTCTTCCATGGTCAGGACTCTCAGGCGGATGACGTTGCCGAGATCGCGCAGACCGCCCCAGTTGATCGAACCGACCCCGCCGGATCCGCCGGCGATGAACCCGCCGATAGTCGCGGTGCGAGTAGTCGACGGATGCAGCCTCAGTTCCTGGTTGGAATGGGCCCGCGCCTGCTGATCCATGTCGTAGACGATGGCGCCCGGCTCGACGACGATGACGCCCTGACGGATCTCCTTGACGGCGTTCATCTCCGAAAGGTTCAGCACCACGCCGCCGGACAGGGGCATCGCCTGGCCGTAGTTGCCTGTCCCGGCGCCGCGCACGGTCACCGGCACGTCCAGGGCATAACAGGCCTTCAGAACCTGAATGACTTCCGCCTCGTTGCGCGGACTGACGACCAGGTCGCCGGTCACATGATCAAGCTGTTGCTTGAGAACCGGGGAATACCAGAAGAAATCCCGGCTCTTCTGTTTCACGATCTGCGGATTGTCTTCGATCTTGAGCCCGTCCAGATCCGCCTTGAGCTGTTCGATAGCGCTCATAATGCCAATTCCCTTCCCTGCATCAAACCGTCGAGCATTCGATAATCGGGCAGTTCTTCCGTGACGGTTCTTCCTTGCCGGAGGACATCCCTGGGTCCTTGGGGCCGGGGCAGGAGTTCACTCCAGTCCCGGGCCCTGAATAGTATCATGTCTGCCGCCGCACCTTCCTTGAGCCGGCCCGCGTCGGACCGGAGCATGTCCGCCGCCGATGTCGACACGGCCTTGATCCAGTCGGCGATCGGATGATCAAAATGCAGGATACGAGTCGCCTGCGCATAGACTTCGATCAAATCCAGGTCGCCATAGGCATAAAAAGGATCGCGGGTATTGTCCGAGGCGACCGCCACTGGAATGCCCCGCTCGGCCATTTCGTGGATCAGGGTCACGCCCCGCCACCGGGGGGTCCGGCCCACATGCCTGTCCTGTAGGTACATGTTGCACATGGGCAGAGAAACGACGCCGATGCCGGCTTCCGCCACCAGATCGAGCGTTTCATCGGCTTCGACCGGATCCTGACGCGCGATCGAACAGCAATGGCCGCAGACGATCTTGCCTTCGAACCTGTTCCGGATCGCCGCCTTGGCGATATGGTGCAGGGTGCGCGCTGCCGGATCGGCCGTCTCGTCCACGTGGAAATCGAGATCCAGACCTTTATCGGCCGCCTGCTTGAAGATCGCGTCCAGATGTTCGTCAAGGCGCGGGATCATGTAGGTGACCGAACCGAGAATTCCGCCCGCATCGACGACCCGATCGACAATCCGGTCCAGATAGCCGTCGTCCAGGTCGAGCCGGTCGATCCCGAACAGGCAGGACCCTTGCAGATCGATCCGACCCTTCCAGTCTTCCTTGAGTTCCTTGAAGACCGGCCAGGTGATTTCATCCTGCGGCGGCAGGCTGTCGATATGGGTCCGGACAACACCGGTCCCGTGCACATAGGCGCATTGCAGGCCGAATTCCATGCGCGCACGCACGTCCTCCGCCGACCAGTTTGCCAGCCGGTCCTCGCCGACCGCCTTGAGCGCACCCATGAAGGTGCCGTCCGGATTGGATTTGCGCGACCAGATGTGTCCCTTGTCGAGATGGGTATGCATATCGACCAGCGTTGGCAGGATCATGCCCCCGTCGAGATCGATGGCGGCCCCGCCCTCGGCCGGCGCACCGGCAGCCGGCGCGATCCTGGAAATCCGGCCGCCTGCGATCTCCAGATCGATGCGGACAAGATCGCCGGCAGCCGCGCCTGACACCTCTTTCGGCAACAGGCAGGCAGGCGCCGTCCCGTTGAGCAGGCGCACGTCGCCGGTAAGGTTTTTCCCAAGCACCCCCATCTCAGTTCTCCCGCTTCAGGGCGCTCTCGTGCCAACGGCGCAGGAGCAGATGCGAAATCATGCTGGTGCAGAAGAAGATCACGACACCGGTCGCCGACAGCAGAAGCAGGGCAGAAAACAGACGCGGGATCTTGAGCCGGAAACCTGCTTCCTGAAGACGGAAGGCAAGGCCGGACCCGGCGCCCGCCGAACCGGCCGCGAATTCCGCGACGACGGCCGCGATCAGCGCCAGGCCACCGGCGATCCTCAGGCCCGCCAGGAAATAGGGAAGCGCGCTCGGCATCTTCAACAGGAACAGGGTCTGCCAGCGGCTAGCGCCGTAAAGCTCGAACAGGTTGAGCAGATTGTGGTCGGTCGACTTCAGCCCCTGTGCGGTATTCGACAGGACCGGAAAGAAGGCGACAATCCAGGCGCAGATCAGGATCGCCGACTGGGTCGTCGGCGCATAAATCAGGATCAGCGGCGCAATCGCCACGATCGGCGTCACCTGCAGGATCACCGCATAAGGGTAGATAGCAACCTCGATCCAGCGGGACTGGGTCATCAGGACCGCAAGACCGACGCCCCCCACGAGCGCGATTGCCAGCGCGGAAAACGTGATCTTCAAAGTGACCAGCAACGCCGCCGACAGGATGCCCCAGTCCTCGATCAGGGTCTGCGCCACCAGCCAGGGGCTGGGCAGGATGTAGTGAGGAACGCTATAGGCCTCCACATACCAGGCCCACAGCCCGACCAGCAGCGTCAGCATGACCAGCGGGATGACGATTTTCAGAATGCGTTCGCGAATGTTGTCGGTTGCCGGTGCAATCGGCGCCGGCTCGTCGAGCTCGGCGGGTGCAATGTCGGCGGTCTTGTCGTTTTCAATCACGCTCATAGGTGGTCGTTCGCCCCCATTGCTGCATGCAACGCGTTGGACGCTTCCCTGCAATAATCGTTGTAGACACTGGATGTGCGGAATTCATCTTCCCGCGGGTAGGCGGCGTCGACCGCCATGTCATTGACGACGCGGCCCGGACGGGCTGCCATCACCACGATCCGGCTGGAGAGATAGACGCTCTCGAACACCGAATGGGTCACGAAGATCACGGTCCAGCCGAATTTTTCCCAAAGATGCAAAAGATCGTTGTTCAGCTTGAAACGGGTGATCTCGTCCAGCGCGGCGAAGGGCTCGTCCATGAGCAGCAGTTTCGGGCGGGTCACAAGCGCCCGGGCAATAGACACGCGCATCTTCATGCCGCCGGAAAGCTCGCGCGGATAAGCGTCGGCGAATTTTTCAAGTCCGACCATCTCCAGCGCACCGAGCACATCCTCACGGGCAGCGTTTTTCGAAACGCCCTTGAGTCTGAGCGGAAGCCAGACGTTGTTGAACACGGTCGCCCAGGGCATCAGCGTCGGTTCCTGGAACACGAAACTGATTTCCGGCGTCGCCTTGCCCGAAGCATCGTGACCGGAGGTCGGCCAGTCAATGGATCCGGAAGAGACGTCGCCCAGCCCGGCGATGATGCGCAGCACCGTGGACTTGCCGCAGCCCGACGGCCCGAGCAGACTGATGAATTCGCCCTGATGGACATCCATCGTCATGTCCTGCAAGGCGGTCGTGCCGTTGGAGAACACCTTGGAAACGCCCTTCAGGGCAATCAGGGGCTTCGACGCAGCGGCTGACTTTGCCGCTGGTGAGGAGAGGTCGGCGTTCGCCGTATCGATCATCAAGAAAAAGCTCCGTTTAGGGCCAGGTGCCGGCCATGGAAGCACGTCGAAACGCGGCTCCAATGAATCCGTGTGACAGGCAAGCCGCCACACAGACTCATGCTAACAGATAGAAGGGGAAAGTGAGATGGATCCGGGAAGAATTACTTCTTCAGATCCATGCCGACGCCCTTGCACACGAATTCGGTCGTGTAGATCGACTTGATGTCGATACCGGCCTTGACCACGTTGGCCTTGACCATGGCGTCGTAGAAGCCCTGCTGCTGCTCGTCGGTCATGCAGCCGATGCCTTTTTCAAGCGCGGCACCGGATTCGACCAGACCGAATTCCTTCATCGTCTTGATGGAGAAGGCGATCTGTCCGTCGGACATTTCCGGGTTGTCTTTCTTGATCAGCTCATTGGCAGCGGCATTGTCACCATAGAGGTAGTTGTACCAGCCTTCGATGGTGGCATCGACGAAGCGCTGGGTCAGGTCCTTGTTCTCTTCCACGAAGTCCTGGCGGCCTTCGATCAGGGTCGAATAGGTCTCAAAACCGGCATCGGCCAGCAGGAACAGCTTCGGCTTGATACCGCCTTCGGTCTCGATCGCGTAGGGCTCGGACGTGATGTAGCCCTGCTGTGCGGACTGCTTGTCGGCCAGGAACGGACCCGGGTTGAAGGTGTAAGGCTTGTACTGCTCGTCGCTGAAGCCTTCATAGGCCGACTTCATCCACTGGAAGTAGGAGGCAAAGCCGTCCTTACCCATGAAGATGGTCGGCAGCTTTGCCAGGTCGTCGAACTTTTCGAGACCGACATCCGGATGCGCGATCAGGACCTGCGGGTCCTTCTGGAAAATCGCGGCGACTTCGATCACCGGAATGTTCTCGGCCAGCGCATTCAGCGGCTGCAGCATGTTGCCGGCCATGTAGAAATCGATCTTCCCGGCCAGGAGCAGGGCGCGGTTGGCCGCCTGCGGTCCGCCCGGAACGATGGTGACCTTGAGGCCGTACTTTTCGTAGGTACCGTCGGCAACCGCCTGATAGTAGCCACCGTGTTCGGCCTGTGCGAGCCAGTTGGTTCCGAACTTCACCTCATCGAGGGCGAAAGCGCTCGTGGTGAAGGAAAGAGCCGCCGCAGCGACGCCGAGGGTCTTGAGGATATGCATGTTGTCTACCGTCTCCTATACGCTCAAAATGCACCGTGGCCCGCTCACCGAGGGTCCGATACGTGCTCTGCCGCTGTGCCTCCACAGGCCCTGGGAGCGGGTCAGGCAATCATGCAGGGAATAAAAAGCAAGTGCTGTGCCAAAACCGCCCACCAACCGAATACCGGAAAGATTCCCCGACCTCCCTGCGTCCGTTTTGAGCCGCCAACCAAGAATCGGTCCCTGTCAGATCGAAACTCTGCCCATTTATTATGCAGTTTTACGGATGAATTGCCACAAGCTTCGGCAGAAGCTTCGCTTGCGCCACCGCAGACACGCGCTAACATTCCGGGACCACCCCTTCGTGACAGCCACATCTCCGTAACAGAAAGGCGACAGGTTCCATGGTGCGAGCCGTAACCCCATCCACCATCCGCCCCCCCTTTGCCCGCTACAGCCACGCCGTAGAAGTTCCCGTTGGCCACAGGCTGGTCCTGACCTCCGGCCAGCTCGGCATCGCGCAAAACGATACCATCCCCCCGGACGTGGAGGGACAGACCCGGCTCTGCTTTGAAAACATCGGCGCGATCCTGAAGGAGGCCGGCATGTGGTTTCAGGACATCGTGCGCATCAACGCCTATGTTACCGGCCGCGAACACATGGCCGGCTACATGAAGGTCCGTGACGAGTTCACCGCCAATCCGCCTCCGGCATCGACCCTGATGATCGTCGGCGGCTTTACCCGCGAGGAGTTCGTCGTGGAAGTCGAGGTGATCGCGGCAAAGGCAGATTAGAAAAAGCGACAAGCTCTTGCGCTTCGCAAGAAACCGCATAAAGAATGACCCTCGGCCCAATGGCCGGTGCGGCTTCGCGCGAGGCGCGCCTGAACAGACTTAATTTCCCTGCGCGGAACTCGGACAGCCTGAAGCTTATCAGGTTGTTATCTAAGCCTGCAGGTCCGTGAAAAAGGACCATTTCAATGCGTTTTTGGATAAAGGACCCCATCGCTATTCTCGCTGACGGCGCGGAGCGAGGCGTCGTCGTGGAAGACGGTGTCATCGTGGAACTCGTCGCCTCCGGCAAGGAACCGATGCTGCCGGTCGACCAGACGTTCGACGCCTCCCGGCACGTGATCACGCCGGGTCTCGTCAACACCCATCACCATTTCTTCCAGACGCTCACCCGCGCGCATCCGCAGGCGATCAACAAGGAACTGTTTCCCTGGCTCCAGACGCTGTATCCGATCTGGGCCAAAAACGTGAAACCCGACAATTTCCGCCTTGGAACGCGCCTCGCCCTGACCGAGCTGATGATGTCCGGCTGCACGGCCGCCTCCGACCACCACTACCTCTTCCCGGACGGGCTCGAGGAGGCCATGGACATCCAGGCGGAGGAAGCCGAACGGGTCGGCGTGCGCATGACCATCACCCGCGGCTCCATGAACCTCAGCCAGAAGGACGGCGGCCTGCCGCCCGACACCGTGGTTCAGGACGAAGACACGATCCTCGCCGACTGCGAGCGGGTCCTTTCCAAGTACCACGACACCTCGAAAGGCTCGAAGCTTCAGGTCGCCCTGGCGCCCTGCGCCCCGTTCACCGTCACCAAGCGCCTGATGCAGGACAGCGTGGCACTCGCGGATAAATACGATTGCCGCCTGCACACCCATCTGGGTGAGACCATCGACGAGGACAACTACTGCCTGGAGAAGTTCAACTGCCGCCCCGTCGACTATCTGGAGGAGTGCGGATGGCTGAACGAGCGGGTCTGGCTCGCCCACGGCATTCACTTCACCGACGACGAGGTCAAGCGCCTGGGCCATGCCTGCGTCGGCGTATGTCATTGCCCGACATCCAACATGGTGCTGGCCTCCGGCCAGTGCCGGACCAAGGAACTCGAAGCCGCCGGCTGCCCGGTCGGCCTCGGCGTGGACGGCTCGGCCTCCAACGACAACTCCAATCTGATCGAGGGCGTCCGTCACGCCCTGATGATCAACCGGCTGACCTATGATGCCGCCTCGGTGACCCACTACGACGCCTTCCGCTGGGCGACGGAGGGCTCCGCGCGCTGCCTCGGCCGCGACGACATCGGTGCGATCAAGGTCGGCATGATGGCCGACATGGCTTTCTACACGCTCGATGAGCTGCGCTTCTCCGGCGCCGGCGATCCGCTGGCGGCCCTGGTCTTGTGCGGCGCCCATTCCGCCGACCAGGTCATGATCGGCGGCGAGTGGAAGGTTGCCGACGGCGTTCCGACCGGTATCGACATCGCCGAGCTGCGCTACGAACACGGCCAGGCCGCCAAGCGGTTCCTGGAAAGTCTTTGAGATAGCAAACGCCGCGGGGCAGACGACAGCTCCGCGGCACTTGGCTCAGATTACACTAAGTCCCGTCCGGCCTTTCGACCTTCAAGGCCCCGGCCAGCAGAAAAATGAAGATGGCGAGCGCCGCGACCAGTCCGAACGCGGCCCGCAGGGACACCGCCGTGCCAATGAAGCCGAGAACCGGCGGTCCGAACAGGAAGGCGCCGTAACCGAGCGTCGCGACGGCGGCAAGCGCAGTTCCCTTGGACATGACCGGATCGGCCGCCGCGCGGGACATGGCAAGCGGAAAGATGACCGCGTTGCCGAGCCCCATCACCACGCAGCCGACCCAGATCAGCCAGATATGGGATCCCAGCACCAGAAACAGCGCCCCGACGGCGGCGGCCAGTCCGCTGAGGCGGGCAACCGGCACCGGGCCATAACGGGCGATCAACCTGTCGCCAGACAGACGCATGATGACCATGGCGACCGAGAAAAGCGCAAAGCCGATCGCCGATTGCGAACTGCCGAAACCGAGTTCCTCGATCTGGTAGACCGCTGCCCAGTCGGTCACGGCGCCTTCGCCCAGCGCGGCGATCAGCGCCATGATGCCGACGAAAAACAACGCCCCTTTCGGGAGTGCCAGCAGCGGCCCCTTTCTCTTCTCCGGCGCCTGCCGTTCGGACGTCCAGGGAACCCGAAGCGCGAAGGCGAGCATGAGCGCCATCAAAAGACCCCAGATGACGAAATGCTGCGGGACGCTCAGCCCCAGCCGGATCGCTCCGGCACCGGCCGCAGCCCCAACGCCCGCACCCAGGCTGTAGAGACCGTGATAGGAGGACATGACCGGTTTGCGCAGCGCCTGTTCCACCTCCGCGCCCCAAGCATTCATGGCGATATCCAGCGCTCCGATCATAAAGCCAGCCACGAAGGCGAGAGGCACCATAATCCGAACGGTCGTGCCCGCCGCCAGACTGACGAACAGGAGCAGCGTGAGAACGGCCAACCACCTGGCCATGCGGGCGGCTCCGATCCGGTCGATCTGCCGGCCGACGATCGGAAAGGCGAAAAACGCACCAAGGGCCATGGCGAGAAGCACGAGGCCGAACCCGGCTTCGTCCAAACCCAGAACAGCCTTGATATCCGGGATGCGCGACGCCCAGATCCCGATCAGCGTTCCCAATAGAAAAAAGATCGTCGCAACGGCGCGCCGCGCCTTTACAGCTTGCATCAATTACCTGGCTTGGAGAGCATGCGGAGGTATTGTCCGCACGGAAGATATTGGCGGCGACAGTAAGTCGAAAATTACGAGACGGGCAAGCTCGGAAAGCCGCCCGCAATGCGATCAGGCATAAAGCCCGCTACGGCGCTCTGCGGCACGATCCGCGTTCGCCTGCTGAAACAGCTGCAGGGCGTCAGAATAGGCCCTGTTTGCCGACGATGAATCGCCGTCGTCGCGCCCTGATCCGGAACCGGCAGGAGCGCTGAAGAGGCCGCCCCTGTTGTTGTCTCCGCCCCCGTTGGAGCCGTTGCGGTTCGCTCCGTTCTGGCCGGAGCCGCTTTCGGCTGCGGACGGACCGGCGCCGGAAGCAGAGGACCCTTCGGCGCCCGCAGCACCTGTTGCCTCATCGCCACCACCGGATTGTTCGGCAGCCCGTTCCTGGCGAACCTGAGCCTGCGCCTCCTGCAATTGCGCCCGGGCCTGCTGCGCGACCTTCAGGTCCTGGGACGACGGTTCGGCGGGCGCGGTCGCGGCGCGGATGACGACCTGCATCTTGCGGATCGTCGCTTCCGCCGTTCGTTCTGCAGAGGTATCGATGGAAACCTCGCCGCCGATGGCATAGCGCTTTCCGTCCGGGCCCTGCTGGTAGCTATAGCTCGGCGCACCCGCGTGGCCGCCACCGGCCCGGGCATGGGCCTGTTCGTGGGCGCGCACTTCACGGTCGCGCTCTTTCAGCTTCTCGACCTGCTTTTCCTCCGCTTCGGAAAGTCCGTCCGACTTGTTGGTGCCTCCATCCCCTTCCGCCTGCGTTGCGGTCACCGGATTGCCGCTGGCCTCCTCGCCACCGATGGCCAAATCCAGATCCTCCGCCTGACCTTGTGCAGGCGCCTGACCACCCGTACCGTTCGGGTCTTCCTTGAGCGATGAGAACTCTTCCGCATCGACCCCCTGCAGGGCCAGGATCGCATTGGCGTCCAACGGAGGAACAGCCGGCGTCTGGGTGGCTGCTTGCTTAGCCTGTTTTTTCTCGTCGGCCTCGCACTCGCAGTCGCTCCCCCGAAGAGGCAATTTCTCTTCGGAGTTGCCTGCGCCGAACCCCGCAGACCTGCTGGAGGCAAAGCTGCGTGCGGCGGAACTGGACAACAGGGCGCCGATCATGCCGGGCATTGTCCGCGCAACCACCTATCGAAATATTAACGCGCCTTAACGCTCGCCATCAGATTTCCGTGAGGGACCAGGATCAGGTCCCAAAATTCAGGCATTTGAAAAATGGACATCGCCCCACCTGACGATTACGTTGCAGCGCGGTATGATCCGCCGCAACAAGATCTCCGCTAAAGGTGAGTAGAATGCTTCCAAGACGTTATTGGCACGAAATGACAACAATGGATTTCAGGGATCCGTCCACCAAGGACTGGATCGCCGTCCTGCCGGTCGCCGCCATCGAGCAGCACGGGCCGCATCTTCCGGTCTATACGGACACCGCCATTGCCGAAGGTCAGATCGCCCGTGTCCTGGAACTGCTGCCTGAAGACCTGCCCGTCACCTTCCTGCCGACCCAGGCCATCGGCAAGTCGAACGAGCATATCTCTTCGCCCGGCACCCTGACGCTCTCCTGGGACACACTGACCAAGGCCTGGCTGGACATCGGCGACAGCGTCGCGCGCGCCGGCATTCGTAAGCTGGTCCTGATCAACTCGCACGGCGGCAACGTGCCGATCATCGACATCGTCGCCCGGGAACTCAGGGTAAAGCACGACATGCTGGTCACGGCCACCGCCTGGTCCCGCTTCGGACAGCCGGAGGGCCTCTTCCCGGACGGAGAGTTCGTTTACGGAATTCATGGCGGCGATGTGGAAACCTCCATCATGCTGCACCTCCATCCGGAACTGGTGCGCATGGACAAGGCGGAGGATTTCAAGTCCTCCCAGCAGGAGTTCATCAAGGAGTTCAAGTATCTGCGCGGACACGGACCGCAGCAGTTCGGCTGGAAGTCCCAGGACCTCAACCCGAAAGGCGCCGTCGGCAACGCCGCCAACGCCAGCGCCGAGAAGGGCAAGAAGTCCCTGGACAGGGCGGCCGAGGCTTTCGTCGACCTCATGAAAGACGTTCACGCCTTCAACATCAACCGGCTTTGGACGCCGGGCGGCTGAGCGACTTCGGCACCTAAATATATGCCCGATACAGGCCTTTGCATTGAGCTTGAAACTCTGCCGCTCGTTCCCGTCTCCCCCCTTGAGGGGGAGATGTCCGCAACAGCGGACAGAGGGGGTGTCAGCCTCTCGGCATAATCGCAACATCGGGGTGTGTCGCCAGCGCCGCTGCCCCCCTCTGCCACCTTCGGTGACATCTCCCCCTCAAGGGGGGGAGACGGGAGCAAGGGCGTTAGCTGTCTTAACTCACAGCTGCTTCGGCGATGGAAGCGCCACCTCCTGCGGGATCAGGCGACCGCGCGGGCAAGGGCGCATTGCGACCACAGGTCGTTGAGCGCGTGCACCAGATGATCGAGATCCGCGTCCGTATGCATCGGCGACGGCGTGATCCGCAGACGCTCGGTGCCCTTGGCAACCGTCGGATAATTGATCGGCTGGATGTAGATGCCGTATTGATCCAGCAGGATGTCGCTGATCATGCGGCACTTGACCGGATCCTTGATCATCACCGGAACGATGTGGCTCGGATTATCCAGATGCGGAATTCCGGCCGCATCGAGGCGCGCCCGCAGCTTGGCGACCGCAGCGCGATGCCGTGCGCGTTCGAATTCGCTTTCCTTCAGGTGACGGATCGAGGCCGCGGCGCCCGCGGCCACCGTCGGCGGCAGGGCCGTGGTGAAGATGAAGCCGCTGGCGAAGCTGCGCACGAAATCGATCAGCGCGTCCGACCCGGTGATGTAGCCGCCGACCACGCCGAAGGCCTTGCCGAGCGTGCCTTCGATCAGGGTCACCCGGTCGGCAACGCCGTCACGTTCGGAAATGCCACCGCCGCGCGGGCCGTAAAGACCGACCGCATGAACCTCGTCGAGATAGGTCATGGCGCCGTATTTGTCGGCGACGTCGCAGATGGCCTCGATCGGCGCGATGTCCCCGTCCATGGAATAGACGCTTTCAAAGGCAACGATTTTCGGCCGGTGCGGTTCGATCGCGGCAAGCTTGCGCTCAAGATCGGCCACGTCGTTGTGGTTCCAGATCACCTTGTCCGCGCGTGAATGGCGGATGCCTTCGATCATGGACGCATGGTTCATGGAATCGGACAGGATCACGCAATCCTTGAGACGCGAGCCGAGCGTGGAGAGAGCCGCCCAGTTGGACACGTACCCGGAAGTGAACAGCAGAGCCGCTTCCTTGCCGTGAAGATCGGCAAGCTCGTTTTCCAGCTTCACATGATAGTGGTTGGTCCCGGAGATGTTCCGTGTTCCGCCCGCGCCGGCACCGCAATGGTCCAGCGCCTCGTGCATGGCCGCGATCACCTTCGGGTGCTGGCCCATACCGAGATAGTCGTTGGAGCACCAGATGGTGACTTCACGCTGTTCGTCGCCGACATGATTGTCCGCTTTCGGGAAGGCCCCGCATCGGCGTTCAAGATCGGCGAAGAGGCGATAGTTGCCTTCTTCCTTCAGCTGATCGAGCTGATCCTGAAACAGCGCGTCATAATCCATCAGTAACCTCTCCCGATACTCAGGCACCTGCGTCCAGTGGTGCATTTTCTAGTGGGGCAATTCTTACATGCCAAAAAAGCAATTTATCATTGCGCTATCTCAAAGCCAGCCACTCAGTCAAAATTTTCTTAAGGGCCATTCGTCGCAGTCCGTCGCATGACGCGAACCTGAATGCCATCGTTTGGCACCCCCATGCTGCCATGTAAATATGCATTTTAAAAGTTAATGCTCCTGGCTGGGCACATATTGGCAGTTTTCGGAATGTGGGAGAAAGCCCTCCAAAAGTCCCGGTTCCGCCACCTGTTTGCGTACGCCTGCGGCCCGGACGGCCCGGCGGAAACATTGATCGCGGTCAATGAACCGCATCCCGCACCGCACTAAACACTTTAAAGAAATCGAAAGTCCCTTATCCTCTCGCAGGCAGCGTCCCGGTATTCAGTCACAGGATCCTTTCATGGCGGACGGACGGAACATAGGGCGCATCGTTGCTCTCGAAGGCGGCGTTGCGGATATCCGTTTTCCGGGCACCCTTCCCGAAATCGGCAACCACCTTGTGGCCCTGTCCGATCCCGAAATCGATATAGAGGTCGCCACCCTTCCAGGCGCCGACATCGCCCGCGGCCTTGTTCTCAACCCTTCACCCGAACTGCGCCTCGGACTTGCCGTGCATGACACCGGCCGGCCGTTGACCGTGCCGGTGGGAGAAGACCTCCTCGGGCGCATGCTCAATCTGTTCGGAGACACGATCGACAACAAGGACCCGCTTGCCGACCTGCCCCGGCGGTCGATCCACGGCGAAATGGTTCCCCTGTCGAAACGCCGGGTCGAAAGCGAGATCTTCGAAACCGGCATCAAGGCGATCGATCTGCTGAGCCCTTTGGAAAAGGGCGGCAAGGCCGGGCTGTTCGGTGGCGCCGGGGTCGGCAAGACCGTGCTGATCACCGAGATGATCCACAATACGGTCGCCGAATATGAGGGAATCTGCCTGTTTTGCGGCATCGGCGAACGTTGCCGCGAGGCGGAAGAACTCTACCGCGAAATGGAGGCGGCCAAGGTGCTCGACCGGACCATCATGGTCTTCGGACAGATGCACGAAAGCCCCGGCGTCCGCTTCCGGGTCGGCCATGCGGCCCTGACCATGGCGGAATATTTCCGCGACGACCAGCGCCGCAATGTCCTCGTGCTCGTCGACAACATCTTCCGCTTCGTCCAGGCGGGATCCGAAGTCTCCGGTCTTCTCGGGCGAATGCCGTCGCGCGTTGGCTACCAGCCGACACTCGGCACGGAACTGGCAGACCTGGAAGAACGGATCTGCTCCACGGACAAGGGCACGATGACCTCGATCCAGGCGGTCTATGTGCCCGCCGACGACTTCACCGACCCGGCCGCCACCCACACCTTCTCGCACCTGTCGGCCTCCATCGTCCTGTCGCGCAAGAAGGCCTCGGAAGGCATCTATCCCGCAATCGATCCCCTAAAGTCGTTTTCCAAGATGCTGACGCCCGGCACCGTCAGCGACCGCCACTACACGGTCGCCCGCGCCGTCCGCAACACGCTTGCCGAATACGAGGAGCTGAAGGACATCATCGCCATGCTGGGTCTTGAGGAGCTGTCGGAAAAGGATCGGGCGGTGGTGAAACGGGCGCGCCGGCTGGAACGGTTCCTGACACAGCCGTTCTTTTCGACCGAAAAGATGACCGGAAATCCTGGAACCTTCGTCCGCCTGGAGGACACGCTGACCTCCTGTGAGCGCATCCTCGCCGACGAATTCGCCGACCGACCGGAAAGCGATTTCTACATGATCGGCACCGTGGACGATCTCGAACGCGATCCGGCTGGGACTGGGACCACGACAGATGCGACTTAAGATCGTGACACCCCGGAAAATCCTGATGGACAGGGAGGTCAGCCGGATTGTGGCCGAAGGGCCGGACGGCGCCTTCGGCATGTTGCCCAACCATATCGATTTCGTTTCGCAGCTGGTTCCCGGCATCCTGACCTATGAAACGACGGACGGGACCGAGTGCTACGCCGGGATTCGCGCCGGCACCCTGGTGAAATGCGCCGAAGAGGTTCTGGTCTCGACAAGCAACGCGATCCTCGGGCACGATCTTGAAAGCCTTCAGGACCGCGTGCAGGAAGTCTTCCGGGATCTGGACGAGAATGAACGGGCCGCCCGCTCCGCACTCGCCCGACTGGAAGCACAGATGGTTCGCCGCTTCCTCGATCTGGAACAGTACGCATGACCCGCAGAGACAGGCACAGCTACGATGAAAGCGCCGGCAGACAGGCCGACGAGATCGCCCGCAAGGCGAAGCGCAAAAGGCAAGCCCGCCTGCGGGAAGGAAAGAGCGAACTTTACGGCCTTGGCATGTTCGGCCTCGTCGGCTGGGCGGTCGCCATTCCGACCGTGCTGGGCACCGCCTTGGGCGTGTGGATGGACGAGCGGATGATTTCAAACCCGAAGTTATCATGGACCCTTGCCATGCTTCTGGCCGGCGTGGCCATCGGCTGCATGAATGCCTGGTACTGGGTTCAGCGGGAAAGTCAGGATGATGACGATGAAGACTAAGACGATAAACGCTTGCCGGTACACACGGACGGAAGGTCACGCCTGAGCATGTCCCCCCTCCCCCTTGTCATTGCATTTGCGGTCGGCGCGATCCTGGGCGCCGCCTATTTCGTGATGTTGTGGTTTGCCGTCCGCAGCTTCACCGGCGGCGGACCGGGATGGATCTTTGCCGCCAGCACCGTCGGACGGCTTGCGCTGGTCGGTGGAGCCATGGCGTGGTTCGTCCTCGGCAAGTTCGGGCTTTATGAACTGGCGGCCGCCGTTGCGGGCTTCATCATCGTCCGTTTCTCGGCGACGCGCATCGCCAAACAGAAAAATCCTGAAGGTACCCGGTAATGGAAATCAGTCCGGACCAGTGGATCATTTACGAATGGCACGGCCTCACGCTGAACGCGACGATCGTGTTCACCTGGGCCATCATGGCCCTGCTGGTGGTCGGGTCCTGGTCGATCACCTCCCGCCTGTCCGAAGGGGAAACCGTCTCCCGCTGGCAGGTGCTGCTGGAAGTGATCGTCAGCGGCATTCGCGATCAGATCGCCGACATCGGCGCCGGAGACCCGTTGCGCTATCTCCCGTTCATCGGAACCCTGTTCCTGTTCATCGCGACCTCGAACCTGCTCACCATCCTGCCATGGTACGAACCGCCGACCGGCTCCCTGTCGACGACGGCGGCCCTGGCCATCTGCGTCCTAATCGCGGTCCCGATGTTTTCCATCGCCAAGGGAGGCCTGCTCGCCTATCTGCGCAGCTACGCCGAACCGACCTTCATGATGCTGCCGTTCAACGTCATCGGCGAGCTGTCGCGGACGCTGGCCCTTGCCGTCCGCCTCTACGGCAACATCATGAGCGGCTCGATCATCGTCGGCATTCTGATCAGCATCGCCCCCTTCTTCTTTCCCATCATCATGCAGCTTCTCGGCCTGCTCACCGGTCTGGTCCAGGCCTACATCTTCGCGGTTCTGGCGATGGTCTACATCGCCTCCGCCTCGAAAACCCACCGGCACGGACCAAAAGAAACGGAAGCCGCCGGCCCCTCATACGAAATCCAAAATCCGGGAGAATGAATATGGAACAAATTCCATGGATCGAAATCGTGTCCATTTTCACCGCCGGCATGACGACCATGTTCGGCGCCATCGGCCCGGCACTCGCCGAAGGCCGGGCGGCCTCCCAGGCGCTGCTTGCCATCGCCCAGCAGCCGGATGCGTCCAGTACGATCACCAGGACGCTTTTCGTCAGTCTGGCCATGATCGAGTCGACGGCGATCTACTGTTTCGTGGTCTCCATGATACTCCTGTTCGCCAACCCTTATGTCACGCAAGCCACGACCGTAGCCGGAGGATGATCCCTTGCAGCTCGACTGGCTGACGATCGCCGCGCAGATCGCGAATTTCCTGGTGCTGATCTGGCTGCTGCAGCGTTTCCTGTACACGCCGATCACGCGTGCCATGGCAAAACGCGAAGCCCGGATCGAGGAACGCCTCGCCGATGCCCGCAAGCAAAGGCAGGAAGCGGAGCAGGAAGCCAAAACCTTGCGCGAACGGCAGCAGGAACTCGACGCACGTGCCGAGGAGGTCCTGGCGACGGCCCGGCGCGAAGCCGAAGCGCTGAAGGACCGGCTGGAACAGGACGTTCGCAAGGAATACGACGAAAAGCGGAACGACTGGCGGGAGCACCTGGAAGAGGAAAAGGCCGAACTGGTCCGCCAGCTGCGCAAACGCATGTCCGGCCAGGTGGTGAAGGTCGTCCGCCGCGCCTTGTCCGATTTCGCCGACGCGGACCTGGCCTCCCAGGTTGCCAGTGAATTCGCCCGGCGCCTGGAAACGCTGGAGGAGGACGACAGAAAGCGTCTTTCCAGGACCGCCGGTCGGCCCGGCGCCCAGGCTCTGGTCGAAAGCGGCATCGATCTGCCGGCCGCCGCGCGCAGCCGCATCACAAGCGCAATTCACGACAATCTGGGCTCCGGCGTCGAAACCGACTACCGAACCGATGAAGATGTGGTGCTCGGCATCCGCCTGACCCTGGGCGAGGAAATCGTAGAGTGGTCGGCCGGCAACTATCTGGACAAGCTTGACGACCTTGTTCGCGACACCCTGGACGCGGCAGGCTTGGGCGAACGAGAGCCCGAAGCGAGGTCCAATGCCTGATCTACCTGGAAACCTGACTGGCAAACTGTTCGACGAGATGGATGAGGTCCTGGAAAAGACCGAAGCCAAACTGGAAATCGCGGATATCGCACATGTCCTCAGTGTAGGCAGCGGAATTGCCGAAATCGCCGGTTTCTCGGATCTTTACGCCGACGAACTCGTCTCCTTCTCCCACGGCGAAATGGGAATTGCCTCCAGCCTCCGCGAGGAACGGACCGGCGTGATCGTGCTCGGTCCGACGGAGCACATCCGCCCCGGCGACACGGTGCTGCGCACCCGACGGGTCGTGGATGTGCCGGTCGGAGAGGCCCTGCTCGGCCGGGTGGTCGATCCGTTGGGGCAGCCGCTGGACGATGGCAAGGCCATCCGGGCCGAGGTCCGGTTGCCGATCGAGCGTCCCGCCTTGCCGATCATGCATCGCGCGCCGGTCATCGTGCCGCTGCAGACCGGGATCAAGGCCATCGACGCGGCCATCCCGATCGGGCGCGGCCAGCGGGAGCTGATCCTCGGAGACAGGCAGACGGGCAAGACCGCGATTGCCGTCGATACCATCCTGAACCAGCACGACAGCGGGGTCATCTCGATCTATTGCGCCATCGGCCAGCGGGCCTCCGCGGTCGCCCGTGTGATCCAGGCCCTGCGGGAAGGCAACGCGCTGGAGCGGACCATCGTCGTCGTCGCCAGTGCCGACGAGGCCCCTGGGCTGCAGTTCGTCGCGCCCTATGTCGCGACATCCATGGCCGAGCATTTCATGGAAAAGGGCCGGGACGTCCTGGTCGTCTACGACGATCTGACCCGCCATGCCCGCGCCTACCGGGAACTGTCATTGCTACTGCGGCGCCCGCCGGGGCGTGAGGCCTATCCGGGAGATATCTTCTATATCCATTCAAGGCTTCTGGAGCGCTCCGCCAGACGCAGGGATGAATACGGCGGCGGATCCGTCACCGCCCTGCCCATCATCGAAACCCAGGCGCAGAACATCTCGGCCTACGTGCCGACCAACCTGATCTCGATCACCGACGGACAGATCTACCTGTCGCCGGGCCTGTTCGAAAAAGGCCAGCTTCCGGCTATCGACATCGGCGAGTCCGTCAGCCGCGTCGGCGGCAAGACCCAACTTCCCGCCTATCGTTCGGTCGCAGGCGATCTGCGCCTGTTCTATGCCCAGTTCGAGGAGCTGGAGAGCTTCGCCCGCTTCGGCACCCAGATCGACCCGGAAACCCGGATGAAAATCGACCGGGGTCTGAGGGTCCGCGAAATCCTCAAGCAGAACGAACATGTGCACATGTCGGTCGTCGATCAGGTCGTCGCGCTGCTGGCTTCGACCAGCGGCCTGTTCGACCGCATCCCGCCGGAAAAGATCGCGGAGGCAGAGAAGCGCGTCTGCGAAGCCGCGAGCCGGCATTGCCCGGAGATCTGCACCCGCGTTCAAGGCGGCGAAGAACTGGGCGAGGATGACCGCGACAGCCTGATCGAAACAATGAAGCAGGCACTGCAGACCTTGCTGCCCGAAACCGGCGGGAACTAGTCGCGATGGAAACGCTCGAGGCGCTATCGGAACGCCTGCACACCACAGAGGAAATCCAGTCCATCGTCCGCACGATGAAGGCGCTGTCGTCCGTCAACATCCGGCAATACGAACATGCGGTGACGGCGATCGCCGACTACGAACGCACAATCACCCTGGGTCTGCAGGTGGTTCTGCGCAATCGCAGGAACAAGGCGGAACCGCTCGACCTGACCGGCCCCGCCGGCAAAACCGGACACCGTCGCGCCCTCATCGTCGTCGGCTCCGACAGGGGCCTGTGCGGCCGCTTCAATGACCGGATCGCAGAATTCGCCGCCGAACGGCTGGAAACGGAAGCAAAAGCGCCTGACGAGAAACCGCCGTTCATTTGCGTCGTCGGCGTTCGCGCCGCCGCCCGCCTGGAAGCTCTGGACCGGCCCGCGGACAGGCTGTTCACCCTGCCCGGATCGGTCGAAGGCCTGATCGATTCGGTCCAGTCAATCGTCGTTGAGCTCGACCGCTGGGTCCTGGAGGAAAGCGTTGGCCCCGTCGCGCTGGTCTATAACCGCAGGTCCGACAACGCGCTCGCGGAGACGACGCACAAGGAGGTTCTGCCGATCTCGCAGGCCTATCTGGACCGGCTCGCCACCACACCCTGGCCCTCGAACCGTCTTCCCATGTACCGGATGGACGAAGGTGACCTGTTTTCCTGGCTGATCCGGCAGCACCTGACCCTCGTTCTTTACGCAGCCCTTGCGGAATCCCTGGCAAGCGAGCATGCCTCGCGGCTTGCCGCCATGCAGAATGCGGAACGCAACATCGACGAGCGCCGGGAAAACCTGCTTGCCGAATACCGCAAAAAACGGCAGGAAACGATCACGAACGAACTGCTCGAAGTGGTCGCCGGATCGGAGGCGATCCGGAAGAAGAAATAGCGCAGCCGCTAAGAATAACCGGGCTGCAGAGGACCGAGACATGCCGCAGGACAGCCTGATTTCGGGTCTGCTACGCCGATACGGGGAAACCTATTCCAGCGAACTGGGACTGGATCTGTCCGGCAATATTCCAGCGCATCTGTTCCGCTGGCTGTGCGCATGCCTGCTCATGAGCGCCCCCATTTCCGCCCGTCTCGCCATGCGCGCCACAAGAGCGCTGGCGGACAAGGGCTGGACGACGCCGGCCAAACTTGCCCTCAGCCACTGGGCCGACAGGAAAAGCGTTCTGACGGCGGCCGGTTATGCGCGCTTCGACGAAAAGTCGGCGACACTCCTCGGCGAACTCGCCGAAAAGATCATGACCGACTATGACGGCGATCTGCGCGCCCTGCGCGAAAGGGCCCACCGGGATCCGCTGACGGAACGAAAGCTCCTGAAGGAGTTCAAGGGGATCGGCGATGTTGGCGCAGATATCTTCTGCCGCGAGACTCAGGTCGTCTGGAAGGAACTCTATCCTTTTACAGACGACAGAACCTACGCGGCCGCCCGCTCGCTCGGCCTGCCGGAAGATGCCACCTACCTGTCCGCACTGGTCGAGCCCGAGAAATTTCCGGACCTGCTGTCGGCCCTGATCAGGGCCGACACGGCAGGTGAAACAGCGGCCTCTCTCGGGCTATCGGACCGGACGCCGAAAGACGACTAGAGCATCGGCGTCTCAGCTCGCGCCGATGGCCTTTGCCAGAATCCCGTCCGCACTGCCTTCGTCGCCGGACCAGGCGACGAACTGATCCGGCCTTATCAGGATAAGCGAGGCACCGTAGGCGAGGACCAGGTCGGGCGCATCCACTTCGACGATCGTCAACGGAATGGTCCGCTCACCCGCCGATTGGCGGAACGCTTCGACGAGGGCACCATCCCCCTTGATCGAAACAAGCGTGAAGCCTTCGCCCAGCACCTCGAAGATATTCCGCCCGTCCGGCAGGAGCTGAGGGGCAAGGTGATGACCGGGACGGGCCTTGAAGTCATGGGTGCCCTTCGCGCTCGGCACGGCACCCGCAGGGCTTCCCGTGATAATGGGCGAACCTTCGTAATTCGGCTCGAAGGAGTTCACGTCCGCCGTATCTTCACTGCGCTTGCTCCAGGCGGTCCGGAATTCTTCGACGTCCTTTTCGGGGCTGTAGCGGTTGAGGAAGGCACGGTCCTGTTCGATATAGTTGCCGATGAAGTCCGACGCCGTCGACGCGAACACCGGCCGCCGTTCGGCATCATAACTGTCCAGCAGTCCAGGTCCGGCCCAGCCCTTCAGGGTTGCCGCCAGTTTCCAGCCGAGGTTGCGGGCATCTTCGAGCCCGGAGTTCACACCGTAGCCGCCATAGGGCGGGTGACTGTGCGCGGCATCACCGGCAATCAGGACCTTGCCCTTCCTGTAGGTGTCGGCAAGGGCGAAACGCAAGTCCCAGAAGCCGATATAGTCGAGATCAAGTTCGATCTCATGACCCACCGCCTTCCGGACGAACGCCTTGAAGTCGAAATTGTCTTCCGTGGCATCGGCGGGAACCGGCGCATGGAAGAACCAGGACGTGCCGAGATCGACCCGGCCGAAGAACAGCCAGTAGCCGTCATAGTCCGGGTGCAGCACGTTGAAGAAGGCCTTGCCCGGATACCGTTCCAGAAGGTCGTGCAGCTCGGTGGAGGTGAAGACCAGGAGAACCATCTTGCGGTCGTGATCGGCAAGGGTCTGAGGGATGTCCGCAGCCTGCCGGGTGAAGGAATGGCTGCCGTCGCATCCGACCGCGTAACGTCCGCGCAGGACCCGTTGTGCGGAGCCCCCGTGCTCGGTCGCCGTCACGGTGACGCCTTCGTCGTCCTGCGCGATATCCGTGCCGTCGAAGCCATAAAAAAGATCGATGGCATCGATTTCCGCTGCACGGGTGCGTAGCACGGCCTCCATGGCATATTGCGGCAGGCGCTCATTGGCGCTGTAGTAGTAATCCCTGACCGCGGCCCGGTTCAGCCAGTCGTAACTGTAGTCGTTCAGAAGCGTCCCGTAATTGGTCAGGCCGCCGATACCGGCGCCGCGCGGCACGGTGCGGGCATTGCGCAGCTCTTCCTCGCAGCCCCAGAAATGGAAATGCTCCATGGTGCGCTGGGTGAGGTTCTGACCCTTGGGGATCGGCTGAATGGTCTCGTATTTTTCCACCACGGCGGAGGTGATGCCCTTAAGGCCGAGCTCAATTGCAAGCCCGACCCCGACGGGGCCTCCGCCGATGATGATCACATCGTGGGTAAACCGGTCCGACATCGTTATCCCTTCAGACCGAGCAGGCGTTCGGTGTTGCCGTGGAACAGCTTCGCCCGGGTTTCCTCCGAAACGTCCAGCTCTTCCAGGATGCGGATCGTTTCGCGGATATACATCGGCCCCGCTTCCGGATCGAACGGCGCATCGGAGGCGAACACCACATGATCTTCTCCGAAAAACTCGATGGCATGCTCGATCGCCTTGCGGGACCCGAAGGTCGCCGTATCGGCATAGAAATCCTTGAAATACTCAAGATGCGGACGCTTCAGCGCCTTGCGCACGGCCGCCAGATCCTTGTTCGAGGTGCGCGCGCCCATCTGGTCCCAGCCCGGACCGACCCGGCCTTCGAAATAAGGCACCATGCCGCCGGCGTGGTGGGTGATCACGTTCAGGCCCGGATGCCGGTCGAAGACACCGGAGAAGACCAGACGCGCCATGGCGGCGGAAGTTTCATAGGGCCAGCCGAAGGTCCACCAGATCTCGTATTCGGATTCGTCCTCCGTCAGATAATCCGTGAAATTGGCGCCGCGGGCCGGATGCAGCCACACCGGCTTGCCCGCCTTCGCCATGTAGTCGAAGAACGGATCGAATTCCGGCAGGTCGAGCGGCTTGCCCGACACGTTGGTGAAGATCTGCATGCCCGAAGCGCCGAGATCCTCGATGGCGCGCCGGCTTTCTTCCACGACCGCATCCGGATTGCTCATCGGGGCGGTGCCGATGAAAGCGGGAAACCGCTCGGGATACTTCTGGCACAACTCGGCCAGGGCATCGGAGCCGATACGGCTGAGTTCGAGCGCCTTTTCCGGGTTGCTGAGCTTTTCCAGCGGCGGCGATGCCAGCGAAAGAACCTGCTGGTAGTCGGGCCCGAACATGTCCATGACTTCGAACCGCCGGTCCAGCTCGGTCATCATCGGCACGTCGCCGGACCGCCGGGTGATGTCGGTCATTTCGCCGATGTGATCGATCAGGGCATCAAAGAAAGGCTTCGGCCAGATATGATTGAAGATGTCGAGTTTTCTCACGTGTTTTCTCCCTGAGCAATCAAGCTGTTGTTCCGGCTATCGACCGGTTCCTGGTCTTTGGTTTCAGTTGGATCGTGCTGCAGTTCCGCAAGCTCGAAACTGATTTCTGCGGCTGCCTCACGAACGTTTTCGGCAATTTCCGTTTCCCTCAGCCCCTGTGCCTCCAGAGCCGTTTGCTCGATGGTGATGCAGAGCGCGGCAATCGGCAGGCGACCGGAATCGAACACCGGCGCGGCAATCCCGACGACCCCGGGGGTGACTTCCCCATGCGCAATCGAATATCCGCGGCGGCGAATGGCCCGCATGGAATCGAGAACACTCTCGACGGTCGAACCGATCCCGATCTCGGTGAAGTCCTCCAGCGCGCCCGCGATGATCGGCTTCTGCTGGCGGCGCGGCAGGTTGGCGAGGATCGCGCGGGAAATGGCACCGCGGGCGAGCGGCATCGGCCGCCCTCTCGGGTAGCTCGACCGCGGATCGGGTATCGAGCAGGCCGAATGCACGCACAGGAGTTTCTTGCCGTAGTAACGTACCAGGAGCGACGAACACGGATAGCGGTTTGCGAGCATGTCGACCTGATCGCGCCCGATCTCCACGACCGGATCCGAGCGGCGAACCAGGAAGTCCAGTTCCACCACGCGCGGCCCGAGCGTAAAGCCCCGCCCCGGCAGGGAGGTGAGGAAACCCGCGTCCTTCAAGGTGCGAAGATAGCGGTAGAGGGTCGGGCGCGTGTAGCCGAGCTCGGCCATGATTTCCTGCGGCGTCCACTCCAGCCTGTCCTCGGTGAACAGGTCCAGGATCGCGAACAACCGCTCGCCGCTTCCGGAAGAAACGCTCATGACTGCACAGTATCCTTTGCTGTGGCGGGCCTCCGGCTTATCAGCTGCCATGCCATCAGGAGGAATCCGCAGGCAACGCCGATCACATCGGTGACGAAGGCCTGGGGGAAGGCCCCCGAAGGAATCAGGGCCAGCAATCCGGCAAGGGCAAACAAGACCCGGACCCAGGAGGTCAGATGGCCTGCAAAGTAGCCGGCAAGTCCGATGGAAACCAGCCAGACCCCGACGACGGCGGTCGTGACAGCCAACCCGATTTCCAAAGGCTCACCTTGTAGCAAAAGGGTCGGCGAGAACACGAACAGCAGCGGAATGATATAGGCGACCCAGCCGAATTTCATCGCCGACCACCCGGTCGCCATCGCCGGAGCTTTCGCCAGCGACGCAGCGGCAAAGGCCGCGATGGCGATCGGAGGCGTGATCATCGACATCATGCCGAAATACAGCACGTAGAGATGGGCCGCGATCGGATCGATTCCAACCTTGATCAGAGCCGGTGCAACCAGGGCCGCCAGCAGCACGTAAACGCCGAGAGTCGGCAGGCCCATGCCCAGTATGATGCAGACGATGGCTGAAAGCGCCAGCAGGATAAAGGCGCTGTTGCCACCGATCTGAACCAAAAGATAGGTCAGATTGAACGACAGGCCGGTCACGTTCAAGACGCCGATCACAAGACCGGAAGCCGCCGAAATCAGGATGATTTCGACCACGGAATGACCGCATCTGGAGAGGCTGCCGAAGATGGTGCGCAGGGCCGGACGGCTCCCGCGGTAGCCGATGGCAAGCGAGGTCACGATCAGGACAACCGCGGACCAGAGAGCTGCGCGCTCCGGCTGAAAACCTTGCCAGAACAGCAGCCAGATCAGGACGACGAAGGCAAGAATGAAATGCAGCCCGCGCACCACGGTTCGCCCGGCCGGGATCTCCGACTTCGGCACCGGTCGGATCCCCATGCGCGCTGCGTCCAGATCGGCCTGGATGAAAAGGGCGACATAGTAAAGAATTGCCGGAACCAGCGCGGCGGCGACGATGTCGGAATAGGGAATGGCCAGGAACTCGGCCATGAGAAAGGCGGAGGCCCCCATCACCGGTGGCATGAGCTGCCCCCCTGTGGAGGCAACCGCTTCGATGGCCGCGGCCTTGTGGCCGGGATACCCATCCCGCTTGATCATGGGGATCGTCACGACCCCGGTACCGACCACATTGGCGACGGCGGAGCCGGAAATCGATCCGAAAAGGCCGGAGGCCAGGACGGCGATTTTCATCGACCCGCCGCGGAACCGCCCCATGCCGAGCATGGCGGCATCGGTGAAGAAATTCGATCCGCCGGTGATGCCCAAAAGCGTCCCGAATAGGATGAAGGCAACGACGACGGTGGCGGCCACCGACATGGGCAGGCCGAGAATGCCGTTGGAATCGAGCGTCATGTAGCCGGCGAGCATTTGCCAATTCTGCGTTCGCCCCTGAAGACGGCCCGGTAGAACATCGCCGAAAAGCGCATAGAGAAGAAAGGTGCAGATGATCAGGACCAGCGTCCAGCCGGTCGACCGCCTGAGGCATTCGAGTATCAGCAGAATGATGACGATGCCCGGGATCCAGACTGTCGCGGGTTTTGCGAAGATCTGGAGGACGAATTGCGGATAGCCGACGGCGATCCAGGAAACGGAAGCAAAGGCGATCAGCGCCAGGATGACATCATACCAGGGTACGACCGTCCGGCTTGAAAACCGGCGTGCCGGCAGCTCGAGAAAAGCAATCGGCAGGACCAGGGCAAGAACCGCGGCAAAGAACTGCTGCGGGTAAAAACCAAGGCCAAGATAGCGGGGCACGGACAGCGCCCAGCAGATCGTCGTCAACGTCAAGAGAGCTGCCAGCACATCGGCGATCGGGCGCCGGATTGCCGGAGAGAGACCGCTTTGGCCTCTCCCTTCCGTTTGGTCCTGCACGGGTGCGTCCTCAGTCCAGACCAGCTTCTTTGAAGAACTTCAAGGCGCCGGGATGGAATTCGGCAATGCCCGGATCCCCTTTGATATCCGCCGGATTGAACGCATTGAACGCTTTGAACGTGCCGGCCATGACGTCCTTGCCTTCATAAATGGCCTTCGCCATCGCATAAACGACATCGTCCGGCACATCGGCATGGGTGAAGATCACCTGCGGAAACGCGATATAGGTCGCATCTTCGAGAACGCCCGGGGACGAGCCGGCCTTCATCTTGGAGAAGAATGCGGTCGGCCAATGTTTACGGGCCTTGGCCAGGGCTTCGTCGCTGTCATCGGCAACCGGCAGGGCACGCAGTCCGCCGACGGAGGCATCCGCTTCGCGGACCTTGCCCGCGCCATGGGCGAAGATAAAGCCATCGGAATCGTTGGCCATGAAAGCCTGAGCCCCGGCAACAACCGATGTGACATAAACCGGGGACACGTCTTTGCGGGTCATGTCCGCAGTGGCATAGACCGCATCGAGCTGCGGCAGGATGGTGTTCTGGGCGGTATAGCCGTCCGTCATCCGCTTGCCTTTCAGATCGGCGAGCGTCTTGATGTCGCTGTCAGCGCGAACGAAAATCGCTTCCTTGAGCGGCATCAGCATGGCCACGACCCGAAGGTTCGGGTTCTTCACGCCGTTCCACCAGGCCTCACCGGAAATCGCGTAATTCACTTCCTGCAGGTTGGAAACGCCGAATTCGATCCCACCGGAATTCACAAACGGAATGAACTGGTTCGGGCTGGTGGCCGGCTGGACGGTCGTGTTGAGCCCTGCCTCATTGGCCGCATTGGCGACCGCCGTGCCGATGTTGTGGAACAGCGACCCCGGGTTCGACGTCGCGATCCCGGCGGTCTGTGCCTGAGCGGATCCTGCCGCGACCATCGCGACGGCTGCCGCGGCGAAGGCGGTTGCCTTGAAAAATCTTGTCATGTGGTTCCTCCCTTTGATCGTCGCCGCCTCCGAAAGGCGACAAAAATCCCAATAATTGAGATTTCCGTCCATTTATTACTTGCAATAGCGGCTTTGACAAGTCCATTTTGTCGCAGTCCGGCGACAAAATTCAGCCGACCTGGGAGGGAATGAATGACGTCACAGCATCCGCGCGAGCCGAAAAACGGCGCTGAATCCGTACTGCTCGGCCTGAAAAGGGCCGGCGTGGATTATCTGTTTGCAAATGCGGGAACCGATTTCCCGCCGATCATTGAAGCGCTGACTGCACTGCCGGCTGACGAGATCCCGGAACCGGTGACAGTGCCCCACGAAACCGCATCGGTCGCCATGGCCCATGGCTATTACCTTGTGACCGGCAAGGCCCAGGCGGTGATGGTCCATGTGAACGTCGGGCTCGCCAATGCCGCCATGGGCGTCATCAACGCCGCGAGCGATAATATCCCGGTCCTGGTCATGTCCGGACGGACCCCGATCACGGAAACGGGCCGCATGGGAAGCCGGGCAACCCCGATCCAGTACGGCCAGGAGCAATACGACCAGGCCTCCCTGATCCGCGACGTCACCAAGTTCAACTACGAAATGCGCTATCCCGAACAGGGCGATGCGCTCGTGAGCCGAGCCTTGTCTCTGGCGACCAGCGCGCCGGAAGGGCCTGCCTATATCAGCCTGCCGCGCGAACCGCTTGGCGCAGACATTCCCGAAAGCGCGAAACAGCCCGCGCGCCTGCGGCCCGCGGTTACCCCGGCAAGCCCGGATCCGGAAGCAATTGGCCAACTCGCGGCCTGGCTCGTCGAAGCGGAGCGGCCCGTGATCCTGTGTCAGCGCGGCGATACCGAATGCCGCCTGTCGGCCGCTTTGTCAGGGCTTGCGGAGAGCCATGGCATCGGCATTGCAGAACCCTTTGTCGTGCGCAACGTGATGGCGAGCGATCATCCGATGTTTCTCGGCTACGACCCCGCCGCCGCCGTTGCGGGCGCCGACCTGATTATCGTACTCGACACCGACATTCCCTGGATCGAACGGTTTCACGCCCCTTCCGAAGACGTGAAGATCGTCCATATCGGTCCCGACCCGCATTTCGCCCGCATGCCGGTGCGCAACTACAAGACGGATCTCGCCATCGGCTCCGATCCGGTCCGCGCCATCGAAGCCCTGTCCGCCGCCTTGCGAACGGATGAAGACCGCGTCCGGAAACGCAAAAGCCACGTGGCGTCGGAGATCGCAACGCGGCGCGAGAAGATGGCGGGCCTGATTGCGAAGGGAGCGGACGATCCCATCGGGGCCGAGTTCCTCAGTCGCACGCTTTCGGACGTGATGGGGGACGATGCCGCCGTTTTCTGCGAGCTTGGCGTTGTCCCGGGAGCTATGGAACTGAAGGGGCCAAACCGGATGTTCATGAACGTCCATGCCGGCGGCCTCGGCTGGGCCTTTCCGGCAGCCCTCGGCGCGCAGCTGGCAGACCGGGACCGGCTTTGCGTCGCCTGTATGGGCGACGGCTCCTACATCTTTTCCAACCCGGTCGCCTGCCACCAGATTTCCGAGGCATTGGAATTGCCCGTCCTGGTGATCATCAAGAACAACGGTATGTGGAACGCGGTCCGGCGTTCCGTCGTCAACGCCTACAAGGACGGCGCCGCCGCCAAGGCGAACACCATGCCGCTGACGTCCCTGCAGCCGGCGCCCGACTATCTGCAGGTCGCCGCCGCCAGCCGCGCCTTCACCGCCCGTGTCACCCACGGCTCTGACCTGCGCAGCTCCCTGGAAGCGGCGATCGACGCGATCCGCACCGAAAAGCGTCAGGCCGTCCTCGACGTGAGGGTCGCCGTTTCCGACAGTTACTGAAACCGGCCCTCAGGAGACCGCCACGGGCGGGGCGAGATCGTCCTGCCCGGCAGCGGTTCCTTCCGTTCCGGTTGCTTCCAACTGACTTTTTGCTTTCGGCTCGCGGCCAAAGAACAGCGCATAGGCGGCCGGCAGCACGAAGATCGTGAGAACGGTCGCAACCATGATGCCGCCCATCATGGCGTAGGCGAGCGGTCCCCAGAATACGCCACGGGAAATCGGGATCAGGGCCAGAACCGCGACCAGCGCCGTGAGCATGATCGGCCGGAACCGGCGCACGGCAGCCCCCACGATGGCTTCGGGCCGCGGCATGCCCGCCGCGATATCCTGATCGATCTGATCGATGAGAATGATCGAATTGCGGATGATGATCCCGAGCAGCGCGATGACGCCCAGAATGGCGACGAAGCCGAAAGGCGCGCCACTGATCAGGAGCGCGGCCGCCGCACCGATGATGCCGAGCGGCCCTGTCGCGAGCACCAGCATGACCTTGCCGAAATGCTGCAGCTGGACCATCAGCAGGACGACGATCACAAGCAGCATGACCGGCGCCTTGGCGGCAATCGACGCCTGGCTTTCCGCACTGTCCTCTGCGCCGCCCTGGATCTGGATCTTGTAGCCCGGGGCAAGGCTGTCGCGCAGAGGCTTCAGCTCTTCGAAAAGCTTCATCACCACGTCGTTCGACTGGACGCCATCGGGCACGGTCGCCCGCACGGTAATCGTGGGCAGGCGGTCCCGGCGCCACTCGATCCCCTGTTCGAGGACCGGCACGACCCGCGCAATCTGGGACAGGGGAACATAGGTGCCCAGATCCGTGGGAATATCGATCGAGTTCACCGCATCGAGCAGATGGCGGTTCTGCTCAGGCTCCCGCGCGACGATGGCGATCGTCTCTTCGCCGGCACGCATGTCGGACAGCGGCGCGCCGCTCATGGTCGCCTGAAGCATCTGGCGCAACCGCTTGGAACTCACGCCCAATGCACGGGCCCGGTCCTGGTCGACCACCAGCTTCATGGCCGGGACCGGCTCGAGCCAGTCGTCATGGATCGCCCCGAGAATCGGGTTTTCGCGGTAGGCGGCCTTGACCTCGTTGGCAATGCGCCGGACTTCCGCACGGTCGGGGCCCATGACACGCATCTGCACCGGCCAGCCGGTCGGCGGACCGAGGAAAAGCCGGTCGACCTTGAACCGCACATCCGGGAAGTCGGCCGCCAGTATCTCCCGTAATTTTACGATCAGCCGTTCGCGGGACGGTTCGTCATTGGCCATCACCAGGAGCTGGGCGAAATTGGGATTGCGGAGCTGCTGGTCGAGCGGCAGGAAGAAGCGCGGCGCGCCCTCACCGATATAGGTTGCGACGAACCGCTTGTCCGGGTCGTCCATGATGCGACTTTCCAGCGCCTTTGCCCGGCTTTCCACTTGGCGGATGCTGGTGCCTTCCGGCAGCCACATATCGACCAGGATTTCCGGCCGCGAGGACTGCGGAAAGAAGTTCTGCGGAATGAACTGAAACGCCCACAGGCTGGTGCCGAAAGTAACGAAGGTCAGGATCAGAACGATGATCCGGTGACGCACGGACCAGGCGACCGAGGCACGAAGCCGCCGGTAAAAGCCCGTGTCGAAGACATCCTTGTGGCTTCCAGCGTGCTGCCGCTCCTTCAGGATCATGTGGCCGAGCCACGGCGTGAAATAGACGGCTACGAACCAGGACACCACCAGCGCGATACCAACCACGTAGAAAAGCGTGCGCACGTATTCACCGGCGGTCGATTCGGCAAAGCCGACCGGAATGAAGCCGGCCGTCGTGATCAGCGTTCCGGTGAGCATCGGAAAGGCGGTGGATGTATAGGCAAACCCCGCCGCGTCCAGCTTGACCAGCCCCTCTTCCAACTTCCGTTCCATGAGTTCAACAACGATCATGGCGTCATCGACCAGCAGGCCGAGCGCAATGATCAGCGCCCCCAGCGAAATGCGCTGCAGGTCGATGCCAAGTTCGTACATCAGGGCAAAGGTGGCTGCGAGCACCAGCGGTATGGCAATGGCGATCACCAGGCCGGAACGCCAGCCGATGGAGAGGAACGACACGACCAGAACGATCACAAGCGCTTCGCCCAGCGCGCGCATGAACTCGCCGATCGCTTCGCGCACCACTTCCGGCTGGTCGGAGATTCGGTCGACATGTACCCCGTGGGGCAAGCTTGCCTCGAAGCGTTGGTAGGTGTCTTCGACGGCCGTTCCGACCTCGGTCACGTTGAAGCCCTTGGCCATGACCACGCCGATCTGGACGCTGTCGTGACCGTTGAACCGGTACTTGCGCTGATAGGGATCCTCCAGGCCCGCCGTCACGCTGGCGATGTCGCCGAGTCGTGTGACCTGCCCGCCGGCCTTCAGGCGCAACTCGCGAATGTCCTCGACGGAGCGGATCCCGCCGTCGACCGAAATCCGCACGGACCGCCCGCCCGCATCGATGCTTCCGGCCGGATCGACCGCATTCTGTCCGGCCAGGGCATCGCGCAGGTCGGTATAGGTCAGACCCCGTTCCGACAGGGCGTGCGAGGACACGTCGATATAGATCTTCTGCGGCTGATCGCCGATGATGACAGCCTTTTCCACCCCTGGCGTCGTCAGCAGCATGTCGCGCGCCTGGATGGCGAAGTCCTTCAGTTCCGGATAGCTGTAGCCGTTGCCGGACAGCGAATGGAGGGTGATGAACGTGTCACCGAATTCATCGTTGAAATAAGGACCGTAGAGACCTTCCGGCAGTTCGCCCGCGATATCGCCAACCTTCTTGCGCACCTGGTAGAAGGCGTCGGCCACTTCTTCGGAATTCGTGTCCCCCTTCACCTGCAGGGTGATGATGGCGCTGCCCGCGCGGGTATAGGACCGCACGAAATCGAGATGCGGCGTTTCCTGAAGCTTGCGCTCGATCTTGTTGACCACCTGATCCTGCATGTCGGTGATCGATGCGCCCGGCCAAGACGCCTGGATCACCATCACACGGAACGTGAAGTCGGGATCTTCCTTCTGCCCCATGCGCATAAGGCCCAGCGCGCCGGCGATAATGATCAGACCGAACAGGAACCGCGCGATGCTGGGATGGCCGATCGCCCAGCGGGAAAGGTTGAATGAACCGTTTTCGTTGGACGAGGACATACGCAACTCGCTTTATGGATCAGCGGGTAAGACTGGAGGGCGCAATGCGCCCGGCCGCCAGGGCGGTGTGTTTCGTGACACCGTCCGGCAGCTTGACCTTGAGGTTTTCGGTCATGAACTGGGTTCCGGCGGAGATCACCAGATCGCCGGTCTTCAGACCGTTGGATACCCGGACGCCGTCGCCGGAGAACTCGCTGACCGTGACCGGGCGGGCGTGGACCGTTTCATCCACCGGGTTGACCGTCCAGACGATACTCTTGTCCTGATCGCCGCGGGAAAGGGCCGCCAGCGGTACGGAATAGAAATCTTCACCGGCCTTCTCGGAGGTATTGACGAAGGCGGTCATGCCGAGCAGCACCCGGTCATCGGCTGGCAGGGAAATCCGGACGGCGAATGTGCGCGACGCCGGATCGGCGCTGCCGGAGACTTCCCGCACGCGGCCGTTGAACTTGAGATCCTTGTTTGACCAAAGCCCGACTTCGACCCGCTTTCCGGGCTTGAACGACAGGACATCGGTTTCAGGAACGGCGATCGCCACTTCCTTTTCACCGTCGGCGGCGATGGTCACGACCGGGCTGCCGGCGGAGACCACCTGGCCGGCTTCCGCCTGGACCGCCGAGATGATGCCCGGCCTGTCGGCCCGAAGTTCGCTGTAGCCGACCTGGTTCCTGGCCTGGTCGAGCTGCGCCTTTGAGGTGTCGCGGTTGGCCTCCGCCTGATTGTAGGAAAGCTGGGCCTGTTCGAGACTGGCCTTTGCCACCCACTTCTTGTCGAAAAGCTGCTGCATCCGCTTCAGGGCAAAAGCGGCGGTTTCCACCTGCCGCTCCGCGGCGCTGAGCGCGGCCTCGGCGCTCTTGACGGAAAGTTCGTAGTCAGTCGGATCGATGCGGGCGAGCAGATCGCCGGCCTTCACGTGATCTCCAACATCCACCTTGCGCTCGACAATCTTGCCCGCGATCCGAAAACCGGCCGCGGTTTCGCTGCGCGCACGCACAATTCCCGAATACTCCAGCTTGCGCACGGATGTGGCCGGAGCGACCTGGACCACCTTGACGGGACGCACCTCATCTTTCTGGACCTCTGCCTGCTTCTCCTGGCAGGCGGCCAGGGCTGCAACAAGCAACAACGGAAATACGGTCTTCCTGATCATACCTTCGGCTTTCCTTGCGAAGGCGCACCGGCGCCTGAAATTGAAATGGATTCAGCCGTGAAAGAACGGCTCAGCTCTTGAGAGCACGAATGGCAAAATCAACGAGTTCGTCGGCCAGCGCCCGGTTTTCCTTGGCCATGCACTGGGTAACGAGCTGCGGATGATGAAGAGAGACGAGGCTGGCACCGAAACATCGTGCGGCGCTGGCGGTATCCTGGGGTCTGAACTCGCCGGCTTCGATACCTTCGACGATGATGCTCTCGATGAGGGCGTGCAGCCGGTCGATGTGTTTGTCGATGACATGCCAATCGCGCTCGATAGCGACGATCACCATCTCATGGACCTTTTCCTCATCCAACATGGTGTCGACGGTGAACTGGTGCTGGCTCAGGCCGAAGCGCCTGAGACGTTCTTCCGCGCTCAGCGGCAGCGCCGCAATTTCCGAGGCATTTCTGCGGCTTGCCTCCATCATCCGGTGGCAGACGGCCTGATGGATTTCGATCTTGGAGGAGAAGAAGCGGTAGATATTGGCCGTCGACATGCCGAGTTCCCTGGCAATATCGGCAACCGTCGTCTTGGAATAGCCGTAATGCCGGAACAGCGCATCCCCCGCATCGAGGATGCGTGTGGCTGTATCGGTTTGTGAATCGGCTTCGACCGTATCCGCGTCCTGCATGTCAATTCCTGATGAGTGACGATTTTCGAATTTCGTCACACATAAGTAGTAACCCGTCAGGTGTCAATGATACGCGTAAAAGTGGACATGGCGGAAGACAGACTAATCCGCTCCCCGGCAGTCCCCCGGGCGAACGAAGTGGGACCCGGGGCCGGAGAGGCAGAAGCCGGTTCAGTGGGGTAAAAATGATTGCCGGCCCCGGATAAAGCCTCACGGCTTTTCCGGGATAACGGCCTGTTGGTGGGGCAACGTCATAGTAGCCACCACGTCATTCCAGATCTGCACACAGGCTTGCTGCGGTTGTCCGGAAGGACGGAACCGGGAAAATCGCTCAACACGACCAGAGGCGGACTTCCGTCTCTCGATTATTCCGTCTCAGAAAGAACGCCGCGCAGGATGTCGACCATTTCCGATACCTGGGCTTCTTCGACGATCAGCGGCGGCGAAAGGGCGATGATGTCGCCCGTCACCCGGATCAGGAGACCGGCCTCGAAGCATTTGACGAACACCTCATAGGCGCGCTGGCCGATGGCCCCGTCCCGGGAGTCCAGCTCGATCCCGGCAATGATACCGAGATTGCGCACGTCCTTGACGTGGCGCGCGTCTTTGAGCGAATGCATGGTGCTCTCCCAGTGGCCGGCAATGTCGGCGCCACGGGTCAACAGACCGTGCTTTTCGTAGATATCCAGCGTAGCGAGACCCGCGGCACAGGCGACCGGATGGCCGGAATAGGTGTAGCCGTGGAAGAGTTCGATCGCCCCTTCCGGGCCGTTCATGAAGGCCTCGTGGATATGATCCTGCGCGAACACGGCGCCCATGGGAACGACGCCGTTGGTTAGCGCCTTGGCCGTCGTGAACAGGTCCGGCTTCACGCCGAAATAGTCCACGGCGAACGGCGTACCCAGACGGCCGAACCCGGTGATCACCTCATCGAAGATCAGGAGGATGCCGTGCCGGTCGCAGATGGCCCGCAGGCGTTCCAGGTAGCCCTTGGGCGGCACCAGCACACCGGTCGATCCGGCGACCGGCTCGACGATCACCGCGGCAATCGTTTCCGCTCCGTGCAGAGCGACGATGCGCTCAAGATCGTCGGCGAGATGCGCGCCCCACTCCGGCTGACCTTTCGAAAACGCGTTGTGCTCAAGATCGTGGGTGTGCGGCAGGTGATCGACGCCGGTCAGAAGCGTGCCGAAGTGGCGCCGGTTGTTGACGATGCCGCCCACCGAAATGCCGCCGAAGCCGACGCCGTGGTAGCCGCGCTCCCGGCCGATCAGCCGTGTCCGGCCCGCATCGCCACGGGCACGGTGATAAGCCAGTGCGATCTTCAGCGCCGTGTCGACCGACTCCGATCCGGACCCGGTGAAGAAGACATGATCGAACCCGTCCGGCGCAATCTGCTTCAGCCGCTCGGCGAATTCGAACGCGATCGGATGGCCCATCTGAAAGGACGGTGCGTAGTCCAGGTTGGAAAGCTGCCGGGCGACCGCATCGGTGATCTCAGCATTGCCGTGGCCGGCATTGCAGCACCACAGGCCCGCCGTCCCGTCGAGGATCGTGCGGCCATCATCCGACTGGTAATGCATGCCCTTGGCCGAGACCAGCATGCGCGGGTTCTGCTTGAACTGCCGGTTCGCGGTGAACGGCATCCAGTAGGCATCCAGAACCTGATTGGAACGGTTTTCAGTACGGTCGACGACAGCATCCATGGCACTTCTCCTCAGCAACCGGGAATAGAAGGCCTTGATTTCAGTCGGAAGAAAAGTCTGTTTCTTCAATCCGGCAAGTTACTGGTTTTCATCGAGTTCCATGTGTATGTGTTTATGATGATAAACACACTAAACACGGATGACTTCTCCAAAGACGTCGGCCTCAGGCTGCGCGCGATCCGCGAAGCGCATGGCTATTCCCAGCGGGAACTGGCCAAGCGGGCCGGTGTCACCAACGGTTTCATCTCCCAGCTCGAAGCGGCGAAGATCAACACATCTCTCAGCGCCTTGAAGCGGGTGCTGGACGGCATCCCCATCGGTCTGTCGGAATTCTTCGCCTACGAACCGGAACGCCAGGGCAAGGTGTTCTTCGCAGCCGAGGAACTGACCGAAATCGGCAAGGGAAAGATTTCCTACAGGCAGGTGGGCAACAACCTGTTCGGCCATGACCTGCAGATGCTCTACGAGGTCTATGAGCCCGGTGCCGATACCGGCCGGGTGATGCTCAGCCACGAGGGCGAGGAAGCCGGCATCGTCATGGAAGGCCATATCGAGATCACCGTCGGCGACCAGCGCAAGGTGCTGGGGCCGGGCGATGCCTACATGTTCAAGAGCACGACGCCGCACCGGTTCAAGGCACTCAGAAACAAACGCTGCGTCGTCGTCAGCGCTTGCACCCCGCCGACGTTTTGAGGCGCAGAACTTCGAATTTCCGTCGCCATCAGCCTTTCAACAGACCGGCCACGGCAAAGGCGGCGGCCGAAGCCGTTGCCGTCAAAACGGTGCCCCAGACCATATCGACGACGCTGACGGTCAGGGACCAGCCCTTGACGGTTGCCAGGTTGGTCATGTCATAGGTTCCGTAGGCGAGCAAG
Organism: uncultured Roseibium sp.; assembly: GCF_963675985.1. Classification (NCBI taxonomy): domain Bacteria; kingdom Pseudomonadati; phylum Pseudomonadota; class Alphaproteobacteria; order Hyphomicrobiales; family Stappiaceae; genus Roseibium; species uncultured Roseibium sp. The sequence goes on from NZ_OY780957.1 coordinate 719,996, forward strand.
CCCAGCAGCGCGCCGTTCACAAGCGTGACGGCGACGCTTTCCTTCTGCAGGCCGGGCAGGACAGCGAAATAGACGATGCCGGCGATATAGGCGAGGTAAAACAGCCCGGCTGCCGTCATGTCGGGACGGTCTCTCAGAAGGTCACCGATGTGGGTGCGGTAGAAGCCGATCGCCACCCGGCTCAGCCAGAGATAGTCGAGACTGAAAAAGACCACCGCCGCGGAAACATAACTGAGCACCAGAACGCGCATTCGTCTCTCCTCAGATACCCAGCATCGGCTGGACCAGTCGCAACAGGCGGCTCTTGAAGCGAAGCGGCGCGTCCGTGACCGCGAGACAGATGCAGTCTTCCTCGTCACCGGCGATCGGCTGATGCTCCAGATCCTCGTCCGCATCCTCCAGATCGCCCCGGCCGTAACGCCCGGTCGCATCGCTGAAACTTCCAGACAGAACGAGTGTGAGTTCGCGCCCGCCGTGGCCGTGCTCCGGCACCGGTTTGCCGGCAGGGATGCGCAGCAGGCGCACGCTCGTTTCCTCATCCCCTGTCGGCACCAGAACCTGATACGCGCCCCGGCCCAGCGCTTTCCATTTCAGCTGTTCCACGTCGGAGCCGACATAATTTCTGAGCGGCGCGGGCAGGACATAATCACCGCGAGACTCGTCAACCTTCGGTGACGGGTTGGCGGCTGGAGGAGGAGCCTGAGCTATCCGCTGCCGGAGGGCTTGCCAAGAGGTATCAACCGATCGTTCCGCCGGCTCGATCTTCTCAAGCATATCCCCGGCAGCCGCCTCGAAGCGGGCAAGCCGTGCCCGACAGTCAGGACACAGCGCAAGGTGCGTGGCCACCGCCAGGCTCCAGCCTTCCGTCAGATCACCCATTGCATAAGCTGCGAGCAGTTCGTCCCGAATATGATGACGCGGTTTCATCATCGTTCCCCCAGGCTCTTGCGAAGCTTGGCGATCGCCATGCGAATGCGCGATTTCACGGTCCCGAGCGGCAACCCGTATTCCTCGGCGAGGTCCGAATGCGAGACGTCACCGTAAAACGACCGCTGAACGAGTTCACGCTGTTCTTCAGGCAGCTCTTTCAGGGCCGTACGGACCCTTTCCGCTTCCTGCCTGTTCTGGAATTCCACATCGGCCGGCTCGATGTCATCGGGGACAAAGGCCGGATCGTTCGGATCGAATTCCGGCCGGTTCTGCTTGCGATAGGCGGATATGAAGGTGTTGCGCGCGATCGTGAAGATCCACGTCGAGGCTTTTCCCTTGTCGGGATCGAACAGTGCGGCCTTGTTCCACACCAGCATCATCGTTTCCTGCATCAGTTCTTCTGCGGTCTGATGGTTGCCGGTGTGGCGCATCATGTAGGCCTTCACCCGCGGACCAAAATGTCGGAACAGTTTCTCGAAGGCGTCGACATCCCGCGCCCGCGCCACAGCTGCGATCAACCGTGACATGTCTTCGGGGTCTTCGGTCATGAGAGTTCCGCGCACTGATGTCATCGCGACGCCGCGTGGTTTCCGCACCGGATGTGCGGACCATCTGGCGAACGCAAGTCCATTGTGGCATCGCTCGGCCGACTGGGAAACTGTTATTGTCATGCAGCTCTTACGCGCCGTTTGGCGCGGTGGATCACGGCACATAAAATATTTTTTGCACCGATCCGACGGCAGCCTTCATGCGTAACCCTATCCAACACACAACAGAAACGGTTGGTTAGCGATGAGCTTTCGGGGCAATACAGATTTTCATGCAGGCAATGCGCGGATCGCCGTCATCGGCTCCGGTATTTCCGGTCTCTCGGCCGCCTGGCTGCTGTCGCAATCAAAAGACGTCACGCTGTTCGAAGCCGAAGCCCGTGCGGGAGGCCATTCCAACACGGTCGATGTCGAAACCATTACCGGAAAGACTTCGGTCGACACCGGCTTCATCGTCTACAACGACAAGAATTACCCGAACCTCGTCGCACTGTTTGATCATCTTGGCGTGCCGACGGAAGCCTCCGACATGTCCTTTTCCGCCTCGCTTGATGGCGGCCGATTCGAATATTCCGGCTCGGGCCTTTCAGGCCTGCTGAGCCAGCGAACCAACGTGATCAGTCCCCGCTTCTGGTCGATGCTGAGCGGCATCCTGCGGTTCTACCGTGAAGCCCCCGAAACTTTGAATCGCCCCGATATCGCGAACCTTTCGCTCGGCGCGTTTCTGGACAAGGAAGGTTACAGCCGCACCTTCATCGAGGATCACCTTCTGCCCATGGGCGCAGCGATCTGGTCGACCACCGCAAGTGAAATGCGCGCCTATCCGCTAGAGGCCTTTATACGGTTTTTCGCCAATCACGGGCTCCTGCTTCTCAAGGACCGGCCGCAATGGCGGACCGTCACCGGCGGCAGCCGCGCCTATGTCAAACGCCTCCTCGGCGCCTTCAGCGGCACCTTGCGTTTTGGCTTACCGGTGGTCGAAATCCGCCGCGACGATCTCGGCGTCACGATCACCTGCGCCAACGGACAATCGGACCGGTTTGCCCAGGTCGTGATCGCGACCCATGCGGATCAGACGCTCCGCCTGCTTGCCGATCCGGACTCTGAAGAGCAAAACCTGTTGGGTAGCTTCGGCTACACGGAAAACACCGCCGTTCTGCATTCCGATCCTGGTCTCATGCCGAAGCGCAAGGCCGCCTGGGCAAGCTGGAATTACATCGGCGAAAAACGCGGCAACGGCAAAGAGCAGTTGTGCGTGACTTACTGGATGAACCGGCTCCAGAACCTGAAGACCGACGTGCCCCTGTTCGTGACGCTGAACCCGAGCCGGGAAATCGACGCCCGGAACATCCACAAAAGCTTCGATTACACCCATCCGCTCTTCGACGGCAACGCTCTGGCGGCACAGGCAAATCTCTGGCAATTGCAGGGACGTCGCCGGACATGGTTCTGCGGCGCCTATTTCGGCAGCGGCTTTCATGAGGACGGGTTACAATCCGGCCTGGCGGTCGCAGAAGAACTTGGCGGCATGAAGCGTCCGTGGACTCTTGAAAACCCGTCCGACCGTATCGTCGGGCCGGAGCAGAGGCCAGAGATGAGGATAGCAGCCGAATGACGCTCACATCCGCCCTCTATGCCGGCGAGGTGATCCACAACCGCCTCCGTCCCAAGGTCCACAAGTTGCGCTACCGCGTCTTTTCCCTGCTTCTCGATCTCGACGAACTTGAGGGACTGAACCGGAAACTGAAGCTGTTCGGGCACAACCGTCGGGCCGTTTTCAGTTTCCATGACAGCGACCACGGATCCGGGGAACGCAACGGCCTGAAGGACTGGGTCCGGGACCAGTTGGAAAATGCGGGTCTGTGGAGCCCGGAAATGCGCATTGCCGTGCTCTGTTATCCGCGCATCTTCGGCTACGCCTTCAATCCGCTGACCGTTTATTTTTGCCGCACCGCCGATGGCGAGCTCCGCGCCATTCTCTACGAGGTCAGCAACACTTTCCATGAGCGGCATACCTATGTGATCCCCACCGGAACCGGCCGGGACGGACAATACCGGCACGAGTGCGCCAAGGAGATGTACGTCTCCCCCTTTATCCCGATGGACTGCCGATACCGCTTCCGCATCGCGCCGCCATCGGAGCGGGTCCTGATTGCGATCAACGAGGCCGATACCGAGGGCCCGCTCCTCCATGCCTCCTTTTCCGGCCGCCGGCGCCCCTTAAGCGACCGTACCCTCCTTAAGGCGCTCACAACCTATCCGCTCATGACTCTGAAAATCATGGGCGCAATTCATTTCGAAGCCTTGCTGTTGTGGCTCAAGGGGATCTCGGTTTACCGTCATCGGGCAGCAACCCGTCCCATCGACACCACCGTCGTCGCGAGCCACCGCCTGGGGGAGAACTGACATGAGTGAGATCAACCAGTCCGAAGCCCTGATCGCCGAGCAAAGACCTCCCCTGTGGCAACGCATGATCTGCCGATGGGCTCAGCGGATTTCCCGCGGGCGGCTGGCCCTTGTGTTCGCGGACGGTCGGGAGTTTCACGTCGAAGGCCCCGAGCCCGGTCCGTCGGCCATGCTGAAACTCAACAATTCGGGCGCCTTCTGGAAAGTCCTGGGCAGCGGCAGCCTCGGCTTCGCCCGCGCCCATATGGACGGGGACATCGACAGCCCGGACATGCTGGCGTTCCTGGAACTGGCGCTCATCAACGAAGACCGGCTTCACGGCCCGATGCGCGCTTCGGCAATCGGCCGATGGATTGCGCGCCTGCGTCATCTCCTGAACAGCAACACCCGGGCGGGCAGCAAGCGCAACATCGCTTTCCACTACGATCTCGGCAATGCCTTCTACGGCCATTGGCTGGACCGAACGATGACCTATTCCTCCGCGCTCTACGAACGGGAGGGCCAGTCGCTGGAAGAGGCACAGGCGGCCAAATACGACCGCATCATCTCCTCGCTCGACATCGGTCCCGACGATCATGTCCTGGAGATCGGCTGCGGCTGGGGCGGCTTTGCCGAACACGCCATCCGGAAAACCGGCTGCCGGGTAACCGGGCTGACGCTCTCAAAGGAACAGGCGGACTACGCGCGCCGGCGCCTGTCGCTGGCAGGCCTGTCAGCACAGTCCGATATCCGCCTGCAGGATTACCGGGACATTCAGGGGCGTTTCAGCAGGATCGTCTCGATCGAGATGTTCGAAGCCGTGGGCGAAGAAAACTGGTCGACTTATTTCAGTCGGGTCCGGGAGCTTCTGGCAGAAGACGGCAAAGCCTCGATCCAGGTCATCACCATCGATGAAAGCCGGTTCCGGGACTACAGGCGTGGCGCGGATTTCATCCAGACCTATGTCTTTCCCGGCGGTTTCCTGCCATCGGTGACGGCCTTCGAGAAGGGGGCGGGCGAAGGCGGTCTGGCAATGACCGACAGCCTGCGCTTTGGCCCTGACTACGGGCGGACACTGCTTGCCTGGGATCGGGCCTTCACCGACAACTGGTCGAAGATCCGTCACCTCGGCTTCGACGACCGTTTCTACCGGATGTGGCGTTATTATCTTCACTACTGCGCCGCCGGTTTCCGGTCCGGCCGACTGGACGTCGTTCAATTCACGCTCGCCCGATAGCTTTATACGCGGTCAGCGCGCAGCATCTTTTTCGTCACGGCGAAGAAAAGCGGATAGGGCAGCAACCGCAGAAGCTTGAGCAGAAAGACCATGCGCTTGGGGAAGGCGATCTCGAACCGTCTGGACTTTAGGCCTCGCACGATCCGGTCCGCCGCGTCTTCCGCCGAAATCATGAAGGGCATGGGGAAGTCGTTTTGATCGGTGAGCGGCGTTTGCACGAAGCCAGGATTGATCACGCTAACGGCGACCCCCTTTTCCTTCAGCTCCGGATAGATCGCTTCCGCGAGCGTGATCAACGCCGCCTTGGTCGCCCCGTAGACGCCTCCACCCGGCAGGCCGGCATATCCGGACACCGACGCGATCATAGCCACATGCCCGCTGCGCCGCGGCACCATCCTGCCCAGCACGGCGTCCAGGCAATGGCTCGTTCCGATCAGATTGACGCCGGCCGTTTTGGCCACGAGATCCGCATCGAACCGGTCCGGTTCATCGCGCAGGTAGATCCCGGCGGCAAAAACGGCGAGATCGACGGGCCCCATGGTTTCTTCGATATCAGCAACCGTCCGGCCAACGGCTTCGCCATCCCGGATATCAACGGGAAACGGCCTGATCGCGCCATCGGTCTCCGACGCAAGCAGGTTCAGGTCCTCGACATTGCGCGCACTGGCCGCAACCAGATACCCCTCATCGACGAGCTTCAAAGCCAGCGCGCGGCCGATCCCCGAACTTGCTCCGACAACCCAAGCCCGCTTTTGACGATCCGCCATTCTAGTCCCCCTTCGTCCCACGGGGGCGCCAGGCCCGCGCGGGACATTTTTCAAGATCCGTCTGTAATACGGATCCGGAGGGCCTGCGGATCAGTCGGGATCAGAGCTAATCGACAGTCACTGGAGACGCGCCACATGCTCGAACAGCAGCGCGACGGCTTCCGCGCCCGGATCGTTGTGCCCCATCAATTGATCCGCATTCAGATAGGAGGCGCGGCCTGCGTTGGCCTTGGCAAGCGTTGCGGTGTGATCGGCGCCCTTGCGGGCTGTCGCCGCCGCGGCACCGAACCCGTCGCCGAGAGCCTCCAGCGCCGGCTGCAAGGCATCGATCATCGTCCGGTCGCCCGGTTTAGCGCCACCGATCTGCTGCATCCGCTCCAGTCCGGCCTTCAGCGCGTCCCGCATCTGCAGGCCGGATGACGAGGCATCGCCGGCTGCCGCAAAGAAGATCGCCAAGAGCACGCCGGAGGACCCGCCCATGGTCTGGCTCAGTTCCTGCCCGATTGCCCGGAACAATTGCGTGGGATCGGCAAGCGGCAGGCTGTCTATCGATGCGATCAACGCACGCGACGCATTTGCCAGCGTCGAGCCCGTATCCCCGTCACCGGACTTCGCATCCAGGGCATTCAACTTGGCTTCGGCCGAAATCAGGAGGTCGCAACAGGAGGTCAGGAAGGCCCGGGTGGGGTCATGCGGCGACGGCATCGCCTTGATCGGCGCCAGTCCGTCGGGAAGCGGAAGCACCCTGGTCTCTTCAAGCGCGACACAACCGGGCCAGCCCGAGACGGGGGTTGGCGCCGACAACAGCTCCGCATCTCCCTCCGCAAGTTCCATCACCGACACGGAAAAGCCGTGCATGTCGAGAGACGTCATCATGGAGGCCGGCCCGACCATCCATTTGATCTGATGCCCGATGGACGATTGCATCAGTTCATTGGCGAGCAGCCCCATCTCCAGAACCGACGCCGCGCCGAGGTTGTTGACCAGAGCCACGTGGGGCTTGTCGGACATTGCGACCCGCAGCTTGTCGACAACCGCGTCCATGGCCTGTTTCGCATCGACGAAAGCGACCTGCTCAAAGCCCGCCTCGCCGTGGATGCCGAGCCCGAGTTCGGCCTTGCCTTGGGGAATACGATGCTCTTTCGGCGAGCCCGGCACCGTGCAGGTGTCCAGCGACATGCCGATGCTCTTGATGTTTCCGATCACCCGCCGCGCGGTTTCGGCAACCGTCTCCAGCGCCGCTCCGCTCTCGGCCAATGCGCCGGCAATCTTGTGCACGAACAGGGTTCCGGCGACACCGCGCGCCTGGGGCAGGTCCGGCAAGGCGACGTCGTCGTCCACCACCACCATGTCGACCTTGTGGCCGAAAGCGCGCGCGCGTTCGGCTGCCAGGCCGAAGTTCAGGCGGTCACCGGTATAGTTCTTCACGATCAGCAGGCATCCGGCCGGCCCGGTGACGGCGAGAATCGCGGCCAGCACCGCATCGACGGACGGCGATGCGAACACATCGCCGCACACGGCGGCGGTCAGCATGCCCTTGCCGATGAAGCCCACATGGGCCGGCTCGTGACCCGAACCACCACCGGACACGAGCGCGACCTTTGACTTGGTCCAGTCGCTGCGCACCACGACGCGAATGTGCGGATAGCCGTCCAGGCGGGCGAGCGTTCCGCCGGCCGCGGTCAGCGCGCCATCGATGGCTTCGGTGACGAGATCTTCTTTTTTGTTCATGAAATGCGTCATGTGGCCCTCCCTCAGGCGAGTCTTGCGCCAGAGGCGTCAAAATAAAGCGGGTTTCTCGGCTGGATCTTCACCATGTCCCCATGGGTCAGCGTCGTGTGTGCATCCGTTACCGTCACGAGATCATGGTTCTTGAAAACCAGGTGCAGCCGGGTCTGGTCGCCCAAATGCTCGACCCGGTTGACGAAGCTCTCCTCGCCTTCGCCTTGGACGACATGTTCCGGACGCAGGCCGATGGAAGCGGCCCCGGCAGGCGCTCCGTTGAAAAGGTCGGCGGGCAGGATGTTGATCCGCGGCTGACCCAGACGACTGGCGGCATAAACGCTGACCGGGTTCTCATAGATGTCCCGCGGCGTGCCGAACTGTACCAGCCTGCCGTTGTCCAGAACTCCGATCTGGGTCGCCATGGTCATGGCCTCGACCTGATCGTGGGTGACGTAAAGCAGCGTTGCCCCCGAGTTGGCCTGGATGTTCTTCAGTTCCACCCGCAGGTCCGCCCGCAACTTGGCGTCGAGCGAACTCAACGGCTCGTCCATCAGGTAGACGGACGGATTTCTCACCAGCGCCCGGCCAATGGAAACCCGCTGCATTTCCCCACCGGAAAGCGCTGTCGCCTTGTTGTCGAGCTTGTGGGAGATCTGCAGGATCTCCGCGACTTCGGCCACCTTGCGGTCGATCTCCGCCTGCGGGGTGCGCAGCATCGGCGACTTCAAGGGGAATTCCAGGTTCTCGCGCACGTTCATATGCGGATAGAGCGAGTATTGTTGAAACACCATCGCGACATTGCGATGGGCCGGCGTCAGGCCGGCCATGGGATGCCCGCCGATGGACACGGACCCGGCATCCGGCGTGTCCAGGCCCGACACCATGCGCAGGAGCGTGGTTTTCCCCGCCCCCGTCGGCCCGAGCAGGACGACGAAAGACCCGTCCGGGACGGTCATCGTCACATCGTCGAGGGCAACCGTCGATCCGAAGCTTTTGGAAATCCCGGACAGTCTGACTTCAGCCATGGTGAAGGACCTCCTCGTTCGCCTTCGACAGAAGAGCCTTGCCGGTCACCGCGTCGAAGACGGTCAGCTTTCGCACATCCAGATCCACGCCGGTCTGCTCCCCGACCCGAACCGGCCGGTCAGAGGGAATGCGCGCCTTAAGGACACCGTGTGCCGTCTCCAGCGTTACGATCTGGGTGGTGCCCAGATATTCCTGCGCAACCACCTCGCCGCGATAGGCGGCCCCGTCATTCAGGGTCACGTGTTCCGGCCGCACGCCCAGGGTCAATGCGCCCTGCGCACCGGTCAGTTGCTCCGGCACCTCGAACTCGGCTTCACCGAGGCTGACTCGTGTCGCGCCGTTGGCAACGGTTCCCTCGAAGTCGAGAAAATTCATCGGCGGAGACCCGATGAACTCGGCGACGAACTTGGTGGCCGGCCAGTCGTAGATCTGCTGCGGCACACCGAACTGCTCGATCACGCCGTGGTTCATGACGACGATCTTGTCGCCCATCTGCATGGCTTCCAGCTGATCGTGGGTGACATAGACCGTGGTCGCGCCCATGCGGTCGTGAAGCGCGCGCAGTTCCTCGGCCATGTGTTCGCGGAACTCCGCATCCAGCGCACCCAGGGGCTCGTCCATGAAGAAGGCCTTGGGCTCGCGGACGATGGCCCGGCCGAGCGCAACCCTCTGCCGGTCGCCGCCGGACAGGCCGCCGACCGGACGGTCGAGCAGATCCTCGATCTGGAGGATCCTGGCGACTTCCGTTACCTTCTCCTTCACCCGCGCCCGGGACATGCCCTGGCTGATCAGCGGATAGCTGATGTTCTTGCGCACGTTCATGTGCGGGTAGAGCGCGAACATCTGAAAGACGAAGGCGATGTCCCTCTGGCTCGCCCGCTTCTGGCTGACTTCCTCGTCGTCGATATAGATGTTTCCGCTCGTCGGCAGTTCGAGCCCGGCCATCATCCGCAGGGTCGTCGTCTTGCCGCAGCCGGACGGTCCGAGCAGCATGAAAAACTCGCCGTCCTCAATCGTGAACGAGGACGATTTCACAGCGGTGAACGACCCGAATTCCTTGCGCAGATGTTCAATTCTGATCTGGGCCATCATCTACTCCGGGAAATGGCTGACGACGATGAACATCACCGTTCCGACCAAAGTGACAATGAAGGAATAAGTGTAGAGCCACAGGGCGAAGGGCTGCATCAGCATGAAGACCCCAAGCGCGATCAGCACGGTGGCAACCATTTCCCACGGTCCCCGGCGAAGCCGCGACAAGTCGTGAAGAAGTGTTCTCATTTCCGGACAGCTCCGAAGGTGATCCCGCGCAGGAGATGTTTGCGCAGCAGGACGGTGAAAACCATGACGGGCACCAGGAACAGCGTGGCGCCGGCGGCGACCGCGGGCCAGTCCTTGCCCACGCCGATGATGGTCGGAATGAAAGGCGGTGCCGTCTGGGCCGTTCCCGAGGTCAGCAGAACGGCGAAGGCATATTCGTTCCAGGAAAAGATCAGGCAGAAAATCGCGGTCGAGGCGATCCCGGTCGCGGCCTGCGGCAGGACCACCTTGTAGAAGGCCTGGAACCGCGTGTAGCCGTCGATCAGGGCGGCTTCCTCGTATTCGATCGGGATCTCGTCGATGAACCCTTTCAACAACCAGACGGAGAGCGACAGGTTGACCGCCGTGTAGAGCAGGATCATCCCCAGATGCGTGTCCGACAGGCCGAGTTGGCGGAACATCAGGAAGATCGGGATCGCCACCGCGATCGGCGGCATCATCCGGGTGGACAGGATGAAGAACATCAGGTCGTCCTTCAGCGGCACCTTGAAGCGCGAGAACCCGTAGGCCGCGAGCGTGCCCAGGAACACCGACAGGAAGGTCGAGCCGAAACCGATGATGACCGAGTTCAGGAACCGCTCGCCATACCGGCTCGGACCGGAGATCACCATGTCGTACTGGCGGACGACCTTGTCATACCAGGTTTGCGGCGGACCGAGGTCGTCCAGGGCTTCCGGCGACAGTCTGGTCCGGGTGGTGAACAGGTTGACGTAGCCTTCCAGCGTCGGCTCGAACACCACCTTGGGCGGATAGGCAATGGAATCGTTCGGCGACTTGAACCCGGTCGCGATGATCCATAACAGCGGCAGCAGGGTCAGGAGTGCATAGCCCATCACCAGCACGCCGGCGATCCATTTCTGCCTGAGGGACGGCTGGGTAACGGAAAAGCTCATCGTTCCTTCACCTTATTCAACGCCTTGACGTAGATTGAGGCCAGACCGAACACGGTCACGAATAGGATCACCGCGTAGGCGCTGGCATAACCGGTGCGCCACTTCTCGAAGGCTTCCCGCTTGAGGTTGATCGATGTCAGCTCCGTGATGCTGCCGGGCCCGCCGCCCGTGAGCTGAACCACAAGGTCGAACATCTTGAAATTCTCGATGCCCCGAAACAGGACCGCCAGCATCAGAAACGGCAGGGCCATCGGGATCGTGATGGTCCAGAACTGGCGCCATTTGCTGGCCCGGTCGCATTCGGCCGCTTCATAGATGGATTCAGGGATCGACCTGAGCCCGGCCAGGCAGATGAGCATGACGAACGGTGTCCACATCCAGGTGTCGACGATGACGATGGCCCACGGGGCCAGCGCCACATCGCCGATCATGGAAAAGGACGACGGGTCGGCGCCGGTGAGAAAGCCGATGAAATAGTTGAAAAGACCGATTTGCGGCTGATAGAGGAACGTCCAGAAGTTACCGACCACAGCCGGGCTCAGCATCATCGGCAGGACGATGATCGTGGTCCAGAGATCGTTCCCCTTGAACTTCTTGTTGATCAGATAGGCCAGCGTGAAGCCGATCAGCACCTGCAGCACCAGCGTCCAGAACACAAAATGCGCGGTCGCCTGCATGGCGTTCCAGATGTCCGGATCGGTCAGGATCCGCTCATAGTTCCTGAGACCAAGCCATTTCAGCTCAGCACCGGTGCGGTTGGCGCGGTAGTTGGTCAGGCTGAGCCGGATCGTCCAGATCAGCGGAAAGATATTGATCGCCAGCAGCAACAGGATCGACGGCAGGATAAACACCCATCCGACCGCCCGGTCGCTCAATCCCTTGATACCGCGCGCGGACCGCCCCTGCGGTGCCGATGGTGGCCGGGCATCCGTTTCATCCGTCATGATCGGTTACTCAGTTCGAAAGGGAATGTCTTGAAGCGTCAGGCGAGGCCTCAACCGGCCCCGCCTGACAGGAGGAAGCCGCTTAGAGCTTGCCGTCGTCTTCGAAGGTTTCGGTCCAGTCGCGGACCAGGCCGTCGAGCGCTTCCTGAGCCGTTCCGTTGCCGGCGACGACATAGTCATGGAACCGCTTCTGGGTATCCTGAAGCAGGATCGCGTAGCTCGGCTCGGCCCAGAAATCCTTCACGATCGCCATGGAGTCCAGGAAGGTCTGCGCATAGGGCTGGCTTTCCGGGAAGTCGGGCGCAAGCGTCACGGCCTTCAGGCAGGAAAAGCCGCCCATCTTCCACCATTTCGCCTGAACTTCCGGCTTTGCGAACCACTTGATGTAGTCAAGCGCGGCATCCTTCTTGTCCGAATAGGACACGACGGAAATCCCCTGCCCGCCGAGCTGGGCGAACTGCTTTCCGTCCGGACCTTTCGGATTGACGAAGTAACCGGTCTTGCCGTGGCCGACATTGGCGTCATTCTCGAAGCCCGGCCACGTGAAGGCGAAGTTCATCTGCATGGCGACCTGGCCGGACTTGAAGGCGTCAATGCCTTCACTCATGTAGCCGTTGGACGAGCCCGGAGGCGTGCAGCAGTCATAGAGCGCCTTGTAGTATTCCAGCCCGGCGACCGCGCCCGGCGAGTTGACATAGCCTTCCATGTCATAGGGCTTGTCCGGGTTTTCATATTGAAAGCCGAAGCTGTAGAGCACGTCCATCGCGCCCATGGTGATGCCTTCCGAGCCGCGCTCGGTGTAGATGGAGGCGCCGTAGACGGTCTTGCCGTCGATTTCCCGCCCCTGGAAGAACTCGGCGATGTCCTTGAGTTCCGCAAAGGTCTTGGGCGCGGCCAGATCGCGGCCGTATTTTTCCTTGAACTCGGCCTGCAGTTCCGGACGTTCGAACCAGTCCTTGCGATAGGTCCAGCCGACCACGTCGCCGAAGGCGGGCAGCGCCCAGTAGTTCGGCGTGTTCTTCGGCCATTCGGAATAACCGGTCACGGTGGCATCGATGAAGTCGCTCATCTTGATGCCTTCCTTGTCGAAGAAATCGTTGAGCTTCACGTAGTGGCCGTTTTCGGCCGAGCCGCCGATCCACTGGCTGTCGCCGATCATGAGATCGCACAGTTTGCCACCCGAGTTGAGCTCGTTCAGCATCCGGTCAGCGAAGTTCGGCCAGGGCACGAACTCGAAGCTCATCTTGTTGCCGCTCTGGGCCTCGTAGTCCTTGCTGAGTTCGACCAGCGCGTTGGCCGGATCCCAGGACGCCCAGCACAGGGTCAGGTCCTCCGCCTGCGCAGCATTCGAAAAACCGCTCATCAGCAGACCGCAGGCACCTGCGGCCATCAGAAATCTGGATTTCATTTTATCAATCCTCCCTAGAACAGACCGGCCATACCCTCCCCGGCACAGCGGTTCCGTTGCAGGGACACTAAATGAGACACGTGCCTCAAAACAAGAAAAAAATGACGCACGTGTCTCATTTTGTGCTATGGAAAGAGACAGGAAGCGGAAATCGGTCTCGCTCGCGACACCTTCCGAAGGAAAACAAGCAATTGATAAGATGAAGAAAAATTCATCCCAGGCACTCAGCGACCCATTGGCCCGCCCGACCACGAAAGACCTCGCAAAATTTGCGGGCGTGAGCCGGGCCACCGTCGATCGCGTGCTGAACGGACGCGAAGGCGTCAAGCAGAAGACCATCGATCGCGTCAACGCCGCGATCAAGGAACTGGGCTTCGTCCGCAACCTGTCCGCCGCAAACCTGGCCAAAAACAAGAGCTACCGGTTCGTCTTCGTTCTGCCCCGCTCAGGCGACCTGTTTCATGAGGAAATCGTGCGCCATATCGACGAGGCGAACAGCATTCTCGTCAACGACATGGTCACCACCTACGTCGAACATCTCGACGAGAACGACCCCCACGGGATTGCCGCCTATCTGGGCACCCTGAGCACCGACACGGTCGACGGCGTCGCGATCATGGCGCCGGAAACGCCGCAGGTGCGCGATGCGATCCACCGCCTGCAGGAACGGGGCGTTCAGGCCCTGCCCTTCATTTCCAACCAGACCGGCACCGGCGACGACTGGGTCGGGATCGACAACAACGCCGCCGGCGCAACCGCCGCCACCCTGCTCGGCCGGTTTGTTCGGGCGGAAACCGGCAGCATCCTGATCGTCGCCGAAACCATGCAATCGCGCGACAGTCTGGAACGGCGCCTCGGGTTCGACCGGATCATCAATTCCCAGTTCCCCCATCTCCACGCGCTGCCGTCGCTTGAGACCTACGGTTACCCGGACCGTGCCCGCACCATCATGTCCGCCGCCCTGAAACGGCCGGATATCGTCGCGGCCTATATCCTGTCGTCGGAGGCGCGGGTTCCGCTGACGGTCCTGGACGAAATCCGGCTGCCGCAACCGCTCGTGACCATTGCCCATGAGCGGACCCCCTATACCGAGGCCGCGTTGAAAAGCGGCCTGCTTGACGCCCTGATCACCCAGGATCCCGGCCATCTGGCGAGAAGCGCCATTCGCAAACTGAAAGCCATGACCGATCAGCGCAGCACGCTGTTCTCACAGGAGAAGATCCGGGTGGAGATCCTTCTGGCCACCAATCTTTGACCTGAAATCGCCACTGCTGCTCAGGCTTCGACAGCTCCGGGGTCGCCTGCCATCAGACGAAGCGGTCGGTAGATCATGACGATCTCACCATGCTGATTGCGCACGGTGTTGATCGTGCGGACAAGCCCCCGCGATCCCTTGCTTTCGGGCCGCACCTCGGCCACCTCGATCTCCACCTCGATTGTGTCGCCAGCGAAAACCGGCCGCTTGATGTCCATCTCGAGACCGAGGAAAGCGAGACCGGTTTCCTGCGCGGTCGCGTTCAACGCCAGCCCCTCGGCAATCGACAGGACCAGCGCGCCGGGACAGACCTCGCCACGCATCGCTGCATGGTCTCGGGCATAGTCCGCGTTGGTGAAAAGCACCTCCACCATCCCGGCAAGGCCGACGAACAGGGACCTGTCGGTGCTGGTAATCGTGCGGCCATAGGTCCGAAAGCGCTCGCCGGGGGTCAGTTCCTGCCAATAGAAGCCACGGCCGAGAAGACGAGGTTCGCTTGCCACTTCGTGTGTTCCTTGTTTCCTGATTTTGTCAGACGCCGGCGGCGGAAAGGCCGGCCGTCGCTTTTTCCGCCCCACCGGTCCTGGTCCCGGCCATCTGGGGCACAATGGCTCCGACCGTTTCCAGCGCGGCAATACGCGCCTTATCGTAGCCGAGTTCTCCCAGAACCTCGCGGGTGTGTTCCCCCAGGCGTGGCGGCACACGATGCAGCCCCGCAGGCGTTTGGCCGAAGACTGTCGGCACGGCCGTGGTGCGCAACCGTCCCTCGCTCGGATGATCGTAGTCGATGAAGAAACCGGTGGCCTGGAAATGCGGATCGTCGAAAAGCGCATCGATCGACTTGACCGGCACGCTCGGCACGTCTGCTTCCTCGAGCAAACGGATCCAGTCGGCGGTCGACTTCGTCGCGATCAGCTCGGAGATCAGTTCGTAAAGCTCGCCGATATGACGGCTGCGCTTGCCCATGTCGGTCACACGGGGGTCTTCGGCGAGATCCGGCCGACCGGCTGCCCGAAAGAAACGCTGCCAATGGCTGGTGCTGTAGGGCATGACCGCAATGAACCCGTCAAGCGTCGCATACGGGCGGCGATGAGCGGCCAGGACGCGGTCATAGCCCAGCGGCGCGTCCCCAGGCTGGAAGACACCGGCCGCAAGATGCTCGAGCAGGAGGCAGGAGGTCACCGACTCCAGCATCGGCACTTCGACCTCCTGTCCCTCGCCGGTACGGGCCTGGTGAAACAGCGCCGCCATTACCGCATAGGCTGCTGTCATCCCCGTCATCTTGTCGGCAATGACGGTCGGTGCATAGCGCGGGTCGCCACCAGCGCGCGAACTGAGTTCGGCCAGGCCGGAAAGGCTCTGGATGACATCGTCGTAAGCGGGTTTGTCGCCATAAGGCCCGGTGCTCCGGAACCCCCAGGCGTTGCAATAGACGAGACGCGGATTCAGCCCGGACAATGCCTCATAGTCGAGACCCAGGCGGCGGATCGCCTTGGGGCGCATGCTGTGCAGAAAAACGTCGGCGCCGGCGACCAGATCGCGCAACACGCCCCGCGCTTCTTCCCGCTTCAGGTCCAGGACCATGCTGCGTTTGTTGCGATTGGTGTTCAGGAACACCGCGCCCATGCCCGGATTCCGCGCCGGCTCGATGTGACGCAGGATATCGCCGTCCGGAGCTTCGATCTTGATAACGTCGGCGCCAAGATCGCCGAGGATCATGGTGGCATAGGGTCCCAGCACGACCGAGCTGAGATCAAGGACCCGAACGCCCCGCAACGGCCCTTCCGGCTTCGCGATCTGACCGGTTTGCATGAACGGCTTATCTCCCGAAATATGTGTCATTGAACGATCCCCGCCGCGCGCGGGACTTCCTTAGCGCATGTGCGAGGGCAGCCAGAGGCTGAGGTCCGGCACCGCGACCAGCAGAAAAAGAAGAAAGAACTCCATCAGCAGGAACGGCAGAACACCTTTGAACGCCTCCCCGAGCGGTACGCCGGTAACCGACGACGTGACATAGACGTTGAGACCCAACGGCGGTGTCACGAGGCCGATTTCGACCGTCTTGGTGATGATGATGCCGTACCAGATACCGTCAAAGCCGAGTGAGGAGACGATCGGAAAGGTCAACGGCACGGTCAGGACGAGGATCGCGATCTGGTCGAGGAAACAGCCGAGAAACAGGTAGATGCCAAGCAACATGGCAAGGATCACCCAGGGCGGCAGCTGCGACTCCGTCGCGGCAGTGACGAGTTTCTGGGGAAGCTGCGTGTAGGTCATGAAGAAGCCGAAGACCATCGCGCCGAGGATGATCATCATGATCATCATGTAGGTCCGGAGCGTGTTCTCCATGGCCCCGCGCATGCCTTCGCCGTTGATCCGGCGCAGAATGACAACGATGACGAGAGCAAAGAGCGAGCCGACCGCTCCGATTTCGGTCGGCGTGGCGACACCGCCGTACAGGCTGCCGATGACAACGACGATCAACAGCATGACCGGCCAGACAGTGGTCAACGATTTCGTCGCGGTCCGGAGGTCGAAACTCGGTGCGCGCGGCGCCAGATGGGGGTGGCGCAATGCCAGATAGACCATCACCACGATGTAGCCGAGCATGGTGAGAAGGCCCGGGATCACACCGGCGATCAGCAGCTTGCCGATACTCTGCTCGGTCATGATTCCGTAGATCACCAGAATGACGCTCGGCGGGATCATGATCGCCAGCGTGCCCGAAATGGCGATGATGCCGGCGGCCAGGCGCGGGTGATAATTGAGCTGCTTCATATTGGGGAAGGCAGCGGTCGACATGGTAGCGGCCGAGGCCGTGCTGGAACCGATGACGGCCGCCATCAGCGCGCTCGCCGCGACACAGGCGATGCCGAGCCCGCCCGGCAGGCGGCCGATCCAGCGGTAGCTCGCCACGACGATGTCGCGGGCGATGCCGCTCGCGGACAGGTATTCCGACATCAGCACGAACATCGGCACCGTGAGCAGCAGATAGGACGAGGAGTGTTCGAAAAAGCTGTCGGCCATAAGCGGTCCGACAATACCGGGGCCCATATGAGCGGCCAGCCCGAGCGCGCCTGACGTTGCCAGCGCAAATCCGATCGGCATGCCGGCGACAAGCAGCAGCAACAATCCGCCAATTCCAATGACAAGGCTCACCAGTTTGTCCTCTTTGTCAGGTTATCGGCCGACACGGCGGCCCTTCCCGGATCCGGAAACACGGCTAGACCGCGTCAACTTCGTTCACGGGATCCGCCGTTGCGCGGAGAAGCGTCGCATGGGCCGGATCGACGATCACCAGAACCCCGTCGAACACGAGCCGCAAGGTCAGGAGGCCGCAGCCGATGGGCACCCAGATATGAGCGATCCAGACCGGCCAATCGACAACGCCGAAGAACACCTCCGCATCCGACCAGGAGCGCAAAGCCTCCATTGCGGAGTAGAAGCAGATGACGGCCATAACGGCGGCAGCCAGAAGGAAATTGAAGCCGAACAGGAGACCGCGCAGGCGCGGCCCCAGAAAATCATCGATGAGGCTGATGCGAATATGGGCACCGCGGCGCACACCCCAGGAGAGCGCGACAAGCGAGGTCATTCCCATCAGGTAGTGGCTCGTCAACTCATACTGGAACTGCAGCGGCGCGTTGAAGAAATATCGTCCGAGCGTATCGGCGGAGACCAGCAGCATGATCCCACCGAGACCGGCGATCCCGAACCAGACCGCGATATGCTCTAAACCGATCAGAACCCGATCGACGTGACGGAAACCTGCCGTGGGATAGGAGACTTGAGCTTCGGGATGGTGCATGACGAGGTTCCTCCAGCCGCAACAGCAGCGGGCCGCCCTCCCTGGAAGGCGGCCCGGGATGGGTTGCGGCTTATTCGCCCATTGCTTTCTTGAACTCGACAAGGACCGCCTCGGCCGGCAGGCCTCGCGCGGCAATGCGGTCGACCCAGTCCTGCTCCGCTTCGGCGAGCGCGCCATTAATGACTTTCATCGTTTCCGGCGGGAAGTCATAGAGCTCGATGCCTTCCTTGGCGAAGTCCTCGAGGTTCTTGCCAACACTCTCGTCGACATAGGCGGACAGATGCTTCACCGTGTCATCGCCGGCCTGAATGAAAGCCTTCTGGATTTCCGGAGACAGACTGTCGAAGGTCGCCTTGTTGACCGCGATGGAAAAGACAAAGGTCCCGAAGGAGCCGTTGCGGCTGAGAGACTTTGCCAATTCATTGACGCGATAAGGCTTGATGCTGTTGACGGAAAAGAGCGTGCCGTCAACGATACCCCGTTCCATCGCCACGTACATGTCCGGCGCCGGCATGGCGACCGGGATCGCGCCAAGACGCTCAAGCGTCAGGTTCATGGCGCCGCCCGCCGAACGGATCTTCTTGCCCTTGAAATCCTCCGGCGTCATCAGCGGACCGGTCGCCATGACCATCTGATAGGGATCGATCATCGCCCCGAAGACCGGCACCGCGTTGTTCTTGAGGAATTCCTCGCGAAGCGGCGTGTCGTCCTTGAGCAATTGCCAGTAGGCCGGGGAGCCTGCCGATGAAGACGTCGTCATGCCCGGCAGCATGGAAACGGTATTGAGGGGCAGCTTGTCCGCGAAATAGCTGATGCCGACATAGGCCGCATCGATACGACCGTCCCGGACCGCGGTCAGCGTGCCCTTGGCCTTGGCGATCTGACCAGCCGGAAAATACGTCCAGTCAATCTCGCCTTTGGTGAGTTCCTCCACCCGCTTCATCCAGATCTTCATCGCATGCTCGGACAGATAATGTCCGGCAGGGAAGCTGTCAGCGAAGGTGAGCGTCCTGGCATCAGCGGACGTCGCTCCGGAACCTGCGATAACGGCACCGGCCAGCATGCCTCCCACAGCGACCGCACAACGGCGCAACACACGTTTGATCATAGTCCAATCCTCCTCGGGTTTCCTGATAGTCTTATCGCTATTTCACGCGAATTTCACTGTGTGAAACATCGCTTCATTTTATTCTACTCAATGCCTGTCATCGCGCAACCGACTTTTTCGGCGATGGCCCAAAGGCCGGCGTGACGCTCGGATTCCGTGCGTCAGCTTCCTGTGAAGACGGCTGGTCGTTTTTCCAGAAGCGAGGCAACAGCCTCGACATGATCCCCGCTGGCCTGGGCAAGCGCCTGCAGGGCAGCCGACATTTCCAGAAGCGCGGCCAGATCGGTGCGGCAGGACTCACGCAGGAGGCGCTTGGTCATGCGCACCATGCGCGGTGGATTGGCCGCCACCCTGAGAGCCAGCGCGCAGGCTTCGGCCATCAGGTCGTCATCGGAAACGACCCGCGAGACGAGGCCACAGGCGAGCGCTTCGTCGGCATCGATCGCGTCACCTGTCAGCGCCATTTCACATGCCTTCGAAAAGCCGACGACACGCGGCAGCAGCCAGGCACCGCCATCGCCCGGGATCAGGCCGACCTTGACGAAGCTTTCGGCGAAACGGGCCTTTTGCGCAGCGATCCGCATGTCGCACATCAGTGCAAGGTCGCAGCCGGCGCCGATCGCCGGACCGTTGACGGCGGCGATGACCGGCACTTCGAGCGCCTCGAAAGCAAGTGGCAATCTCTGGATACCAAGTCGGTAATTGATCCGGGTCTGGGCCGGCAGAGCATCGTTGAGCCCCCCCTCGGCGCCCATCTTCTTCAGGTTTCCGCCCGACGAGAAGGCCGTGCCCGCACCAGTCAGAATGATCACGCGCACGCCATTGTCAGCCTCCAGCGCGGCGAGCGCTTCTAGCAGCGCGGCAATCATGTCGTCGTCGGAAATGGCATTGCGGTTCTCGGGCCGGTTAAGGGTCAGCGTGGCAATCCCCTCGCCGTCCTTTTCGACCAGCACAAGCTCAGTCGTACTCCTGTCCATTCGGGTACCTCCCCTTTTCTTCATGTCCGCCGGATCAGCGCAGCCCAAGGCCACGGGCGATGATGCCACGCATGATTTCACGCGTGCCGCCACGCAGCGAGAAGGCCGGCACATTCAGGATCGCGTGCGCAAGCACAGCCTCGAAATCGTTCGTCGCCTCGAGGGATGGTTCGGCCGCGATCAGGCTGCGGGCGATGTCCGGCACCTCCTGTTCCAGGAGTGTCCCCAGGTCCTTGATGATCGCCGCGTGCAGGGTCGGGTTCTCACCCTTCTGCAGCATGCCGGCGACCGATCGCGACAGACGACGCAGCACGACGAGATGGGCGACCAGCCGTCCCACCGCCTCACAAGCCGCGGGCGTGGCCCATCCCTCCAGCGCGCGGACCAGTTCCCGGATCAGCGTGAACGTTGACAGGAAGCGGTCGGGACCGCTGCGCTCGAAGGCAAGCTCGCTCATGACCTGATCCCAGCCGTCCCCTTCCTTGCCGATCAGCGCCGAAGTCGGCAGGAAGACATCGGTAAAGGACACCTCGTTGAAATGATGCGCGCCGGAAAGGTCGAGGATCGGACGTATCTCGATGCCCGGCGTTGTCAGATCGACGAGGAACTGGCTCATGCCACCGTGACGCCCCCCCTCGTCATCGCCGGTGCGGCAGAAGAGGATCATGTAATCGGATTTGTGGGCATAGGTCGTCCACAGCTTGGCGCCATTGACAACGTAGCCGCCATCGACCGGACGCGCACGCGTCCGGGTTGCGGCCAGGTCGGACCCCGAATCCGGTTCGCTCATGCCGATGCAGAAAAAACATTCCCCGGCGACGATGCGCGGCAGGATCTCCTGGCGTTGCTCCTCCGAACCGAAACGCAGCAACAAGGGGCCGCTCTGGCGGTCGGCGATCCAGTGCGCGGCGACCGGTGCGCCGGCGGCGAGCAGTTCCTCCAGCACCACGTACCGGTGAAGGCTCGAGCGTTCGGCGCCGCCATATCGTTTGGGCCACGTCATGCCGATCCAGCCTTCCGCGGCCATCTTGCGGGAGAAGTCCGCGTCGAAGCCGCTCCAGGATCGGGCGAGGTCCACCGGCCTGCTGCCGGCGAGCTCACGGGAGAGAAAGGCGCGCACCTGCATGCGCAGGTCCTCGGCATCCTGCGGAATCTCGGGAGGGGAGAAGACGAAATGCTGCATTGGGGGGATCTCCGACAGGTGGCCAGCTCAGGCGGCGGTAATGGTTGGCCAGAGGTCGTCGGCGCCGCCGGCAATCATCGCCTCGCCAAGCCGTCTGGTCCACTCGGCCTCGCCACCGAACTCGTCGCGCCACGACCAAAGACGCCGGGTATGGAAATGCAGGGCATGTTCATGAGTGAACCCGATCGCGCCGTGGATCTGGTGGGCGATCGCGGCGGCGGCCCCCGCCGCCTCGCCCGCGCGGGCCTTGGCCGACGCGGCAAGGAGCAGGTTCGGGCTGCCCATGAGGCATTCAGCGGCAAGCTCCGCCGCGCCCGAAGCTGCAGCGGTCTGCGCGGCAAGAATGGCAAGCGACTGCTGGATTGCCTGGAATTTTCCGATCGGGCGCCCGAACTGCTTGCGCTCTCCCGCATAGTCAACCGTCATGGTGAGGACCGCATCGAGCGCGCCGGCAATCTGCAGGCTGCGCAGCCCCGCGCCGAGCATCCGCAGCGCGTCGCCGGTCAGCGACACATCCGCCACAGCGTCTGTCGACACGTGGGTATCGAATGTCACAGTATCGCGCGGCTCGAGAGCAAGATTGGCGCCTTCCTCGATACGCCAACCTCCCCGATCGACACGCACCAGCCGTGCCGTGCCGCCCTCTTCCACAAGCGCGACGATCGCGGACGCTTCTCGCGCCCAGGGAACCCGCGCGGCCTTGCCTGCAAGTCGCCAGTCCTTGCCTTCGGCGACAAGCGTTCCGTGATCGCAAGTCCCTATCGCGGCAAAAGCGAGCGGCCCCTCCGGCACATCGAGCCCCGCAGTCGCAAGAAGTCTTGCGCCAAGCATCGTCTCGACGAGCGGAAGCGGAACCGCATGAAATCCGGCCAGACGAATGAGATCGGCCGCCACGCGTTCTGAAATCCCGAAGCCGCCGTGCTCTTCCGGAATGAGCGCATGGGGAATGCCCGCGTCGGCAAGTGCAGCCCACGCTTCGGCAAGCCACTCGCCAGCCTCGGCACGACGCATCACCTCCGCTGTGAACAGGTCCTTGAACAAACGCGTCGCCGTATCGGTAACGATCGTGTCAATCTCGGTCACGCAACCCTCCCGGTCCGTTTCTGCTTTAGCCGGCGCCAGAGCGCGGTTTTTATCGTCTCCGGCCGAACGACCACCGACGGTCGGAACCCGGCCGGCGGATCTGTTGAACGCCGTCAGCCCCTCATCCGAATTCCGGCCCAACACCCAGCTTCGGCTGTATGCGAGATAATTTCATCAGATGAAATAGCATTTCATATTTTATAACGCATAGTATAGAACGCTCGCAAGCGGCTTTTTTTGCCGCCCGGTTCACAACAAGCGTGTCGTCGGAAAACCGACCTGGATTACGGGGGGGTCTGCGCCAATGCCTGCCCCATCTTACGGGCGGTTTCCTGCAAGGGCGCGAGCAGATTGGTGACCGCCATGTCTGTCGTCATCGCGCTTTTCAGATAAACGACGTTCATCGAGGCATAGATTTCCGGCCCGCTCATCACCGGCACGCCGATCGCCGAGACCTTCGCGCCATATTCACTGGCGGAGTATTCCTCATTCATGATGGCATACCCCCGCTCGCGGATGGACGCGAAGAAGGCTGCCCCATGATCGGGATCGCGCGCGATATCGTTCCAGGGCGCTGGATCGTCCTCAAGACGCTTCAAGGCCTCCAGTCTCACCTCTTCGGGGCTGTGCGCGATATAGACAAGACCGAGGCTCGCACCCAGAAGCGGTGAGCGATAGCCGGCGATGCGGTTGAACATCAGCGGCCCCCTCTGACGCGAGGTCTGGATAACGAGCATGGCGTCGTTGTCGAACAGACCGACATCCGATGGCCAGCCAACATCGTCGCGAAACCTCTCCAGGATCGGGCCAACGATGGCCCCCATCACCGTGTGGCGGTCATAGCCGGAGCTCAGCGTCAATGTCTTGCCGGTAACGCGATAGGCACGCTCACCGGGATTGCGCAGGATGTAGCCGCTATGTTCCAGCGTCTCCAACATGCGGACGATCGTCGCCTTGTCGAGACCGGTGTGCCGGTGAATGTCACCAACGGTCGCGTTCCCGTCGAACCAATTGACGGCAGCGAGAACATCAAGGACGCGGGTGGCGGCTACAACCGGACGGTAGGATCCCATTAGTCGGCTCCAAAAAATACAATCCAGCGTTCCATGCCGGGCCACGCGGACAAAGTCAAAGTTTTGCTGCATCGCCCCACCGCCGGCACCGCCGCCACAACCGGGAATTGGGATCTATGGAAATCGGCATCCCGGCGGCGCGCCTCGGAGTGAATACCTGTGTCGGCGCCAGCCAGACGCATGTTCGCCTTCAAGATATCTTCAAGGGTCTGATCCCGCTTATCGAGATCGATCCAGGGTTTGTGAGTATCATCGTGCATTTATGATGGCAGCTATTGCATGGATCATGGCGGCGAGGCTTGTGTCTGTCTTGTCGCTTCGCGTGGCGATACGCTTGAATTCCTTGAATCTTCCGAAGAAATTCTCGCTCAGGCAACGCGCCGTACAGAGGTGTCGGTCAATGTCTGGCGGCACCTTTCGCGGAGGTCTTTGCGAGACACATATGACGGCGCCGCATTCGTTGAGATCATTGATGATGCAATTGCTGCCGCAAGCCTTGTGAGCCAGCAAGCCGCCAAATTCTAGCCCGTGAATAAGCGCGGCCACGCCAGCGCACATCATTCAGGATCGTCCCGCTGGCTGTCTCTCCGTTCGAACCTGTCAGTCTCAACAAAATTTAAACTTCGCGACAGGAGCGGACAAAGGAGAAGGCGCATCCTGCAATCGTTCCAGTCGAGAGCTGGTCCGTCCTAGCGAACAGGAAGAAAAAAATGCGTAAATTCAGCATCGCCAAATCCGCAACCGCCCTTGCCTTGCTGGCGACCGTTGGCGCAGGCGCTCTGCAGGTTGCCCCCGCACTTGCAGAAAGCAAGGCTCCGGCCGCAACCGAGCAAACGGCTGCCGCACCGGCCAAGGACGCCGTCGCGACCGCGACCCAGTCGTCGGAAGACAACGCAATTCTCAAGACGGCCAATGACGCCTACAAGGCCATTCGCGAAGTGCGTGCGGCCCGTTTGGCCATCTTCAACGGTCAACCCGATCAGGCGACGGAATTCGTCAACAAGGCACAGGCGGATTTCAAGGCGGCGCAGGCGGCCATGGACACTTACGCCATCAAGGACAAGAAGACGCCGAAGGAAGGCGATTCCTATCTGCCGTTCGATTCCTCGCTGTCTCTTGCCGAAGGTTTCGTTCCCACCCAGGACAAGCAGCAGAGCCTGGTGAAGGCCAATGAGTATCTTGCCAAGGGCAATAGCAAGAAGGCTGTCGAGATCCTGAAGCTCGCCAATGTCGATGTGTCCGTGTCCGCAGCGCTTATCCCCGCCAAGGCCGGTCTTGCCCATGTCACCGATGCGGCCAAGCTGATCGGCGAGAAGAAATACTACGAGGCCAACCTTGCCTTGAAGGCCATCGAAGACTCCGTCGTCGTCGAAAACTACTCGGTCGATGAGGTTCCCGTACAGGGATGACCTGCAGACCCGGAATGGAAAAGGTGGCGTTCCGGCGCCGCCGGTCCCTCAGACAAAACACGCCCGTGGCGGATCCTTCCGTCATCGGGCGTTCGGGTTTGGGGAAGCCCTGACAGACAACGACCTGCCGAAGTCAGGCGCGGCCAACAAGTTGGCAGTGCCGATCGCAGACATTGTTTCAGGTTAAGGAGGCACACCCTGCGCCCACGCGTTGAAAAGAGGCGTCTTTTCCGCGCTTGAACGGGAGCGTTTCAAGAAAGAAATCGGGTACCCGCTCGCGGCATACCGATTGCGCTGCTATGAATCAGGGACTAGAGCATCGGGCGATGCTCTAAGTCACCGACAAGGCATTTTGTTGAGATCGAAAGCCCGAGCAATGAAAATTCTGGTTGCGGAAGATGATGGGACGATGGCGGAATACGTCCGCAGAGGTCTGCTCGAACAGGGGTTTTCGGTCGATTGGGTGAGCGACGGACGCGAAGCGCTGACCTATTGCCTCTACAATACCTGCGACCTTGCAATCATCGACAGGATGATGCCCGGGCTTGACGGGCTATCGCTCGTCAAGGCGCTCAGGGCTTCCAACAGCTCTCTGCCGGTCATCTTTTTGACGGCGGTCTCCGATGTCGAGGACAAGGTCGAGGGCCTGATGGCGGGGGGTGACGACTACATCGTCAAACCGTTTCACTTTTCAGAACTTCTCGCCCGCATTCACGCCCTCGCGCGGCGTCCGAAGCAGAACAGCCAAAAGACGGAACTCACCTGCCACGATCTCAAGCTTGACCTTCTCAAACGGGTAGCCGTGCGCCAGGGTCAGGTCATCGATCTGCAGAACAAGGAATTCGCCCTGCTCGAACTCCTCATGGAAGCCGAAGGCCGAGTCGTGAGCAGGACGATGATCCTGGAGAGGATCTGGGATTTTTCCTTCGATCCGGGAACGACCGTCGTCGAGACACACATCAGCAAGCTGCGCCAGAAGATCGACAAGCCGTTCGAAACACCTTTGATCCACACCGTTCGCAACATGGGATACCGGATCCGTGCGCCTCACTGATCTTCTGTCGGGCAGCTCCTTTCGGACCTCCGCGAAGGTCGCGATCGGTGTTCTTGTTCTCATGTGCATGGGCGGCACGCTGTTCATTTGGTCGGCCACCCAGGCCCTGCGCGATGCGACGGAGCAGCAGACCCTGGAGGAAGCGGTCCTTCTGAACGATGTTTATTCCGCGGAAGGACGCAAGGGCTTGGTGACGGCAATCGGCACGCTGAGCGACCTCGTCAACAGTCAGGAGCGGGTCTCCGCGGTTTTCGATGAAAACGGCTTCAATCTTGCCGGAGCCGACCTCGCCATGCCGAATTTCATCGGCGTCCGCGACACCACGCTGCAATCTGTTTCCGCCAAAGGAAGCGCTGGCCGTTTCGTGCTGTCGGTCCAGAAATTCAACGACGCAACGCTTGTTGTCGGCCGAAGTCTCAAGGGCGTTGACGAGATGCGCGATCGCATGATTGCAGGCCTCGTCGTGATGACCGTGCTGCTAACATTCGGGACGCTGGTTCTGGGTCTTCTCGCGAGCCGCGAGAGTTTTGCCAAACTCCGATTGATTGAGGGCGTTCTCGCGCGCGTAGCGAGAGGCGAGTCCGATGCGCGCGTCCCGATCATGGAGAGAAAGGACCGGATCGACCGGATCTCCATCCAGATCAACGCGAACCTCGATGCGCTGTCCCGCCTGATGGACAGCATGCGCGCGACAACGACGGCCATCGCACACGATCTGAAGAGCCCGCTCGCCCGTGTCGGGCTCGTGCTGAACGATGCCCTGGACACCATCGACGCCGGCGGCAATCCGCAGCCACAAGTCGAACGGGCGCTCACCGAGACGGGGGCGCTCAACGAGATCATCGACACAATTCTCCGGATCACCCGGATCCGCGCGGGCTCGCCGCGCAAGCACATGCAGTTGAACGACCTCGGCGGTCTCGTGGAAAACACGATCGAATTCTTCGCGCCTCTCGCACAGGAGAACGGACAGACGCTCGAGTTTCTGCCCGGCGAGGCCGGAAAATGCCTGCTTCTGTGCGACAAGAACATGGTGCAGCAGATGCTCGCGAACCTTGTGGGGAACGCGATCGTGCATGGGGGCCCCGGCGTTTCGATCCGGGTTCGCCTTCAGGACCGGGCCGAAAGGCTTGATTTGGTCGTCGAGGACACGGGCGAGGGGATTCCCGACGCGCAACGGCATGAGGTCTTCGACCTGTTCAAACGGATCGACAGCGCCCGCAGCAAGCCGGGCAGCGGTCTCGGCCTTGCACTGGTCAAGGCCGTCGCCGACCATCACGAGGCTGCCATTGCGCTTTCGCAGACCGATCCCGGCTCTGCCGACCATCCGGGACTCCAGGTCACCGTGTCGTTCCCCAAGCGCCAAATTCAACAATAATTAAAGAACGCCGCAAGCTGCCTCAAACTCCGCCGCTTAGTGTTCTCACTGTTCATTGACCTTGGGAAATGAACCGTGAAAGCGAGAGCCAATCCGGGTTGGTGATGCTGGAAGGACTGTTTCCTCTTCAGCGAGCTCCCTGATTGCATTGCCGGCCGAAAGACTGGCTGAGGCATTGCAGCTCCCCGCAAGCAGGTTTCTCGCTTTCATCGAAGTTTTGAATCTGAAACCGCGGCGCCTCGGCACAACGCCGGGCCCGATTGCGAGGGACTCTGATGACCAGCAATGCACTTCACACCGCCGCCCGCCCGAACAACGTGCTTGTCGATGCGCTCCGGGATCACATGAACCAGCGGATCGTAGGCCAGGAGCAGTTTGTCGACAGGCTGCTTCTGGGCCTGTTCGGCGACGGACACATTCTGCTCGAAGGCGCACCGGGCCTTGCCAAGACAAAGGCCGTCAACACTTTGGCGGAACTCATCGAAGGCGAACCGTGCCGTGTCCAGTTCACCCCGGACCTGCTTCCCAGCGACCTGACAGGGACGGAGGTCTACCGGCCGGAAAAAGGGACCTTTGAGTTTCATTCCGGTCCCCTGTTTCACAACCTGATCCTTGCGGACGAGATCAACCGCGCACCGGCCAAGGTGCAATCGGCGCTCCTCGAAGCCATGGCCGAGCGCCAGGTGACCGTTGCCGGCGCGACCTACCGTCTGCCGGAGATGTTCATGGTGATGGCCACCCAGAACCCGATCGAACAGGAAGGCACCTATCCACTGCCGGAAGCCCAGCTCGACCGCTTCATGCTGCACGTCAAGATCGACTTTCCGTCTGCCGAAGCAGAACGTGAGGTGCTGCGGATCGTGCGCGGCGAAGCTCTTGCCGAAACCGTGAAGCCTACCTTCAAGGTGTCCCAGCGAGAGATCTTCGACGCCAGGCAGGCGGCCTTGAAAACCCATGTCTCGGATGCGCTTACGGACTACATCCTTCAGCTGATCCAGGCGACCCGCCGTCCGCAGATGTACGGCGACGACCTTGCCCATCTGATCTCCTACGGCGCATCGCCCCGCTCGACCATCGCCCTGGACCGCTGTGCGCGGGTGCATGCCTGGATGAACGGTGCTGATTTTGCGACCCCGTCCGACGTGCAGGCCGTCCTGCATGACGTGCTGCGCCACCGCATCATCCTGAGCTTCGAGGCGGAAGCGGAAGGCAAGACCGCCGACGGCTTCATCGACGCCCTGATCGACAGGGTTCCGGTTGCTTGAACACACGGGGGACCGTCATGACAGACCATGATCTCAAAGGCATTGTCGCGACCCTGCCTGAGTTGGTGAGGGTGCGCCCGCAGCGCGGCCTGACCGGCTTTGTGCCCTCGGGCCGGGTCGCGACCCATCAATGGGGTGCCAACCGATCCGTTTTCCGCGGGCGCGGTATGGAATTCGCCGAAAGCCGGATCTATCAGCCCGGCGACGACGTCAAATCCATCGACTGGCGCGTCACTGCCCGAACGGGCCACGCCTACACCAAGCTCTTCCAGGAAGAGCGGGAGAGGCCCATCGTCATTCTGACCGACATGCGCGCGATGATGCAGTTCGGCACCAGAAACCGTTTCAAGGCAAATCTGGCAGCGGAAGTGGCTGCCATGATGGCCTGGACCGGACATGACGGCGGCGACCGGGTCGGCGGACTTGTCATGACGCGGGAGGGGTTGCGGGACTTCCGTGCCTCCAGAACGCGGCGCTCGGTGCTCGGACTTCTGGAAGCCCTCGCGGAAGAAACGCGGCCGGAGCGGCCTTCGGGAACGGAAGTGACGCTGGCGCATGCCCTGCGCCGCCTGCGTCACCGCAACCGCCCCGGAACGCTGGCCTTCGTCATCAGCGATTTCTCCGATTTCGGTGACGAAGCGGAGACCGAGCTGCGACATCTGGCGGTGAATGCCCATGTCACCAACATCCAGATCAGCGACCCCTTCGACGCGGCGCTGCCGCCACGCGGCGGGCGCCTCACCGATGGCGAACACGCGCTCTCCGTCTCGGCTCTCGGCGGGCGGAAACTCGAACGCTACGCACAGCTGTTCGAGGCGCGAAGGGAGCGGCTGGAACTGGTCAGCCGGCACCACGGCATGGTCTGCCATTTCCTGCAGACACCCGACGATCCGGCCTGGATCCTCCATCCGCATCTCAACCGGAGTATGGCAGCATGAGCACCGAACTCTCTCCGCAGATGCTGGCCCAGCTGGACCAGCTTCGCGATATTCACCTGCCGGAGCCCGTGGGCTGGTGGCCGGTCGCGCCAGGCTGGTGGGCACTGCTCGCCCTCGTCTGCGTGCTTGTCGTGTCCGCCGTCGTCTGGACCTGGTTCCGCCGCCGGAGCGCGCGTTTTCTTGCGCTTCGCGAGCTTGAGGCGATCAATCCGGAGAGGGAAGACGAATTTCTCACGCAGATCTCTTCCCTGCTCCGGCGTGTCGCCCGGCGTCGCTCGGCCGGTGCCGACGTTCTGACCGGTGAGGAGTGGAGCACATTCCTCATGGAAGGCAAACACGGGATGGGCCGCGACAGCGCGATGCTGCTCGCCACCGGTCCTTACGGTCCGCCGGCCAATCAGAATTTCGAACCGGAGGCGCTGCGCGCCGAAACCGCCACCTGGATCAGGAGGAACGGATGATCACCTTTCTCTGGCCTTTCGCCTTTCTTCTGCTGCCGCTGCCCTTTGTGCTGCGCTATTTCCTCAAACCCGCAGACAAGGGGTTGGGCGGTGCGCTGAAAGTGCCGTTCTTTGCGAGCCTGTCGCGAGATCTGGGAAACCGGGCTGACCGGAATTCCACATCCTGGTGGAAGCTTGCCGCCGCCTCCCTTGTCTGGTTGCTCATGGTCACGGCCCTGGCCCGTCCGGCCTATGTCGGGCCTGAAGTGCCGCTTCCTGCCGAAGGGCGCGACATCATGATGGCCATCGACCTCTCCGGTTCCATGGCCGAACAGGATTTCGCCGTCGACGGCAAACCGTCCACCCGCCTCGACGTGGTCAAGGATGCGGCCGATGCATTCATCAAAGGCCGGAAAGGCGACAGGGTCGGCCTGGTGCTCTTTTCGGACCGTGCCTATCTGCAGGCGCCGCTGACCTTCGACCGGCAGGCGGTCAGCCATCTCCTCGACCAGGCCGAAGTCGGTCTGACCGGTCAGAAAACGGCTATCGGCGATGCCATCGCGGTTTCCCTGAAGCGCCTGAAGGACCGGCCGGCGGAAGGACGCGTTCTCGTTCTCCTGACCGACGGAGCGAACAACGAAGGCAAGATGGACCCGATCCAGGCAGCCGAACTTGCCGCGAAACTGGGTATCCGGATTTACACCATCGGTGTCGGCGCCGGTCCGATGGCGGTCAACACCCCGATGGGCCGCCAGATGGTCAATCCGTCGGCGGACCTCGACGAAGGCACGTTGCGCAAGATCGCGGAGCTGACCGGCGGGGAATACTTCCGGGCGACCGACGTCAACGGTCTGGCCAAGGTCTATCGGGCCATCGACAAACTTGAACCGATCGGTGCCGACCCGGTGCACGTGCGCCCCGAAGTCGCCCTTTATTTCTGGCCGGCCGGTCTGGCCTTGCTCATCGCGGCGCTTTCCGTGCTGATCGCGACGGTTCCGGCCCTCATCACGCAACGCCCCGCACACAAGGAAGCCTGACATGGAAACTCATCTGTTCCACTTCCTGCGCCCGGAATGGTTCTGGGCGCTGATCCCGGCGAGCCTTCTTTTCTGGCTCGTCCTGAGATCCCGCAACAGCGCCACAGGCGGCAACTGGGGCAAATACGTGGACGCCCATCTGCTGCGGCATCTGGCGATCGGCGGCGCAACCGCCCGTGCATCGCGTCTCCTGCCGGCCGTGGCGGCGGGCATGTTGGCTGTCCTGGTGACGGCGCTGGCCGGTCCGACCTGGCAGAAGGCCGAGGTTCCCTCCTTCACCGGCGGGGAGCCCGTGGTCGCCGTCCTCAGTCTGGCGCAATCCATGAACTCCGACGACCTGTCGCCGAGCCGCCTGCGGCACGCAGTGCACAAGCTGCGCGACATTCTCGCCCGTACGGAAGGGGACGAGCGCGCACTGGTCATCTATTCGGACATTCCCTTCGTCGCGTCTCCCCTGACCAGCGACAGGAAGGTGATTTCGCAGATGCTTCCGGAACTCTCCACCAACCTGATGCCGGTTCTGGGCAACCAACCGGATCTTGCCATCTCCGAGGCGGTCTCCGTTCTGAAGAGGGCCGACGCCGGGCGCGGTGAAATCGTTCTGCTGGCAGACAACGCGGGCGATACGGCCGCAACCGAAAAGGCAGCAAGCGACGCGCGAAAGGCCGGGTACACCGTCTCCGTTCTGGGCATCGGTACAAAGAAGGGCGCCACGCTGCAGACCGCTGGCGGTCAGGCGATCACCGGCCGCAAAGGCGAAAAAGTGACGACGTCCCTCGATGCCGACGGTCTTGCCGCGGTCGCCCGGGCCGGTGGCGGCGCCTACTCCGGCGTGACCGCAAACAGCGCCGACCTCAACCGCATCCTGCCGAAGTCCGACAGGATCGAAACCGCCGGCAAGGCGGAGGACTTCCAGGCCGACAGCTGGGTCGACATGGGGTACTGGCTCCTGATCCTGCCCGTGCTTCTTCTGCCCCTTGCCTTCCGGCGCGGGCTGGTGTTCAGCATCGGACTGGCCGCCTGCCTGACTTTTGCTCCAGGCATCACGACCCGGCCCGCCCACGCGGGAACCTGGCAGGACCTTTGGTCGACCTCCGACCAGCAAGGCCAGAAGGCCTTTGCCTCCGGGAACTACGACACCGCGTCCCGCCAGTTCGAGACGCCCTCCTGGCGCGGCAGTGCCGCGTACCGGGCAGGCGACTACGCGTCGGCGGCTCAGGATTTCTCCGCCAACGCCTACAATCGCGGCAATGCTCTTGCTAAGTCCGGCCAGCTCAAGGAAGCGCTCGGCGCATACGATCAGGCGCTGGCGGCAGATCCGCAGGATGCGGACGCAAAGTACAATCGCGATCTGATCCAGAAGTTGCTCGACGAACAGAAAAAGCAGCAGGAGCAGGAGCAGGAGAAAAACAAGCAGCAACAGCAGCAGTCCGGTCAAAGCGAAAACAAGGACCAGCAGCAGCAAGCTGGCGGTTCCGGCCAAAAGGATCAGCAACAGCAGTCCTCCGGCAACTCCGGAAATCAGGACCAGCAGCAATCCCAGGGCCAGTCCGGTCAGCAGGATAAGCAGTCCGGTTCTCAAGGCCAACAGGACCAGCAGAACGCGGGCGGCCAGTCCGGTGAGCAGCAGCAGGCCTCCAAGGGCTCGCAGAAGCAGGATGGCGCGCAGTCCGGCCAGTCTGGCGAACAGCAGCAGTCTGGCGATCAGCAGCAGTCTGCCGCTCAGCCGGGACAGGACAGCGGTTCGGCGAAAGAGGCCGGCCAGAAAAGCGCATCGCAGGGCGGACAACCCGAAGACCAGGCATCGACCGAAGCTTCAAAGCCCTCGACCGACGCGAAGAAAGGTCAGTCTCCCGAGGCCGGCGCAGAAGAACGCTCCGCGGCACAGGCTGAGGAGAAGAATGCCGGCGCCGGCGAGGAGCAGACGCAGGAAGCCTCCGGAACCCGGCCGCAGGGCCAGGAAGGCGGCAGCGAGCAAGCCGGGAAGCAAGACGAGGTCGGTCAGCAAGACCAGGCCGGCTCCGAAGGGCTTGCTCAAGAGGACCGCGCCGCGCAGGAAGCTGCCAAGGCTCGCCAGCAGGCAAGCGCTTCGGGGAATGCTGGCGGCGAAGCCGGCAAGGAGAGTGAAAACCCTCTGTCGAAATTGCTTTCCAGCATGCTGGACGGCAATGGCGAGGACACCGGCGGCGAGCCGGTGGAGGCCTCCGTTCCGGGCGCCGCTCCGGTGGTCGATCAGGCGGTCGAGCAACAATTGCGCAAGGTTCCTGACGATCCGTCCGGGCTGCTGCGTGCCCGTATCCGTCAACATTATGTCCAGCTTCGGTCTGGCGCCAACTGAGAGGAAACAGGACCATGACACTGAATACGCTTAAAACCACCGTCAGCGCCGCTGTTCTGTCCATCGCGCTTGCCGCGCCGGCCTGGGCCGGCGGGCTGGCCGCCCACCTGAACAGTGGCACAGTGGCCGAAGGGGACACCTTTCAGCTGACCCTGACGGCCGGCGGCCAGGTGGGCGCCAGTCCGGATCTCGCGCCGCTGCAAAAGGACTTCGACATCCTCGGCACATCGCAATCCATGTCGACGCAAATCATCAATGGAAAACGCTCGCAAAGCGTGAGCTGGATCGTGTCCCTGTCGCCGAAATCGAAGGGCACCCTCGAAATTCCGTCGATCAGCGCGGGAAGCCTGAGCAGTACGCCTGTCGCGATCAAGGTGGTGGATGCGGGCGCCATGCCCAAAGCCACGGGAACCTCCGGGATCGGCCTCACGGCAACCCTTGACGACAGCAGCCCGTTTCTCTTTCAGGAAACGCCACTGACCGTGCGTATCGAGACCAGCGAACCCATCAAGAGCGGCGAATTGATCGCTCCGCATTCGAGCGCCTTCGAACTCGTTCAGCGTGGAGACGACCGGATCAGTCAGGCCACAAGGAACGGGCAGACGGTCAACGTGATCGAGCGCACATATATGCTCAAGCCCCAGGAGGAGGGGGCGATCGAAATACCGCCCTTTGTCTTGCGTGGCTCCGTCGAGGACCCCACCGCGCGGCGGCGCGATCCTTTCGCGGGCTTCGGGTTCAGCGGGTTTCCCGGGTTCTCTTCGTCCATGTTCAACGACATGTTCGATACCGGCAAACCGTTTGCCGTTCGCTCCGACCCGATCAAGCTGACGGTTCGCGCCGATCCCAACGGAGGCTCCGGGCAGCACCAGTGGTTCCTGCCGGCCAAGGACGTCCGGCTGACCGCCGCATGGTCTCCCAAGCACCCGGTCTTCCGGGAAGGCGAAGCGGTGAGCCGGCGCGTCAGCCTTCTGGCTCTCGGCGCGAGCGTGGTTCAGCTTCCGGAGCTGTCCTTCGACAACACGGATGGCGCACGGATTTATCTTGACGACGTCCAGACGGGCGAGGATCAGACCGCCGAAGGCACCGTCGCCAGGAAGGACTTTCTCCTGTCCGTCGTGCCGACACGCGGCGGCAAGATAACGCTCCCGGAAATCAAGGTGAACTGGACCGACAGTGTCTCCGGAAAAGCAAAGACGGTCACCTTGCCGAGCGAAGTCATCACGGCCGAAGGAACTGTGCCGGCAGCCGGCCAGCCCGCGGCAGCGGCACCGCAAGCTGCGCCCGCCTCGCAGGCCACGCCGCACACCCAGCAGGAGGCCAGCGGGAAATTGCCGGTCTATCTGCTCGCAGGGCTGGGTGCCGCCGCGGTTCTTGCCGCGCTTGGCGGAGCTGCCGCCTATTTCAGGCGAACGGGGCGCCCTGGCGAAAATGCCCGCAAGCCCGTGGCCTCTGAAGCGCGGAAGCAAAACCGTCCGGACGGCCGGTCCGAACGTCGCAAGCAGCTGGCCCTGGCATCTGCCAGGGAAAAATCCGGCGATCTGCGCGGATGCTACGGCTACGTTCTGGCCTGGCGTCGGCTCGCCGGAGGCAACCCCGCCATGAGCGATGCCGCCAGGGAGGCGATTGCCGCTCTGGAAAAGGCCGCCTTCGCACCCGCTGCGGAAACCGCAGAAGGGCAGACCCGCGACTGGCTCAACGTACTTGCAAGGGAAGATCGCAGGATCGGCTCCACGCAAAGGGAGGCATCGTCGCGGCTGCCGTCACTGTATCCGGCCTGAGGCAGGACGGATTGCGCAGGAAGCCACGTCGGCCAGCAATCAGAGGAGACCTGGCCGGCTATCAATATACCGGCTGGGCGAGACGCCCTTGTGTTCCCGGAAGATCTTGCTGAAATGGCTGAGATTGTCGAAGCCAACGGCGAAGGCGGTCTCGGTGACGCTGTGCCCCTCGTGCAGCAGGCTCGCCGCCGCATCCAGGCGCACGGAGCGTAGATAGGCGCGCACCGAACTGCCGATGGCGAGGCGGAAGGCTTCCTTCAACCGCCGTTCGTTGAGCCCGACCTCCCGAGCCAGCCGGGCGATCGTCCAGTTCTCGCTGTAGGAGGTCTCGATCAGATGGACCGCCTTTTCGAGGCGGGTCTGCTCTTCCCGGTTCAGGGACCGGATCTGCCGCTGATGCGCGCCACCTTCGTGCAGGATGCCGATCGCCAGGCTGATCGCCTCGATGACTTTGCTGTGCAGGAACAGGCGCCGGGCAAGGCCGTCGGCAAGCTCGCATTTCAGGATGTCCTGCGCGGTCTGGAGCAGGCCGGGCGAAGCCTGCATGCCGATCAGGAAGATATCCTGTTCCGGCAGGCTGTGTTCGGTCATCACCTCGCCGCCGAGTTTCGCCAGCGAAACCCCGCCCAGGAGTTCGAGCAGCTCCCGATCCAGACGCATGTCGATCACGGTTATACGCCCCCCACCCCGGAAGGTGTTGGAGCCGCGCGTCATCCGGTTGCAGGTGAACAGCACCGCCGATCCCGGCTGAAAGGTGAAGGGTTCCGCTCCGTCGACCGACAGTGTCCCGTGACCGTTCAGGAAGACGGAAAGTGAAAAGGTGGCCGGTCCCTCGGGAGTGAAATGCTTGTCTTCTTCCGGGAAGACATCGACCACGTAGAGCGCGACGCCGCTTTCGGTCGCCTCCATCCGCGTCACATCGGCCCAACCGAGCTTGTCGATTTCCCGGTTCACCGCCTCCTGCCACCCGGTGACGGAATTTTCTCCACCCGTCACCCCGTCCTGCTTCGGATCGTTCGAAACCAAATCCATCAAAAGTCCCAAAACCGTTAATTCTTGCCCGATTACCGTTAGCATCCCCTTTTTAAAAGTGGAATACAACAGTCATGTTTTACAGGTGAAGGCATGACAGGATGGCAGGCAAGCTGAAGCTCGCGCTGGCCGGGACGGCAGGGCTCGCAGGCTCTATCGCTACGGCATTCGCTCAGGATACGGGCGATTTCGCGGTTCTCGACACGATCACGGTTTCTTCCGGTAAGCGCGACCAGACGGAGGAACGGGTCGACGGGGCCATCACGGTGATCACCGGCGAAGAACTGGTCGAACGCGGCGTTAAGACCGTCGACGACCTGCAGACGCTTGTCCCTGGACTGACCATCGACCCCAGAGGCAACCGCATCTATTCGAACGTCACGATGCGCGGGCTGTCCTCGCCGGACTTCTTCAATCCGACGGTGCAGATCTATATCGACGGCGTGCCCCAGCAGGCCTCTGCCTTTTCCCGGCTCATTGCCGATGTCGACCGGATAGAGGTCCTGCGCGGCCCGCAAGGGACACTCTACGGGGCCAACGCCTTTGCCGGTGTCATCAATGTCTACACCAGGACCCCGGAAAAGAACCGTTTCTACATGGAAACAAGCCTTTCGCCGCAGGAACCCGGCGTCCGCGCCGGAGGCACGGTCGCGCTAGTACCTGACAAGCTCTTCCTGGATTTCGCCGGCGCCTATTCCTATTTCGCCGGCGACATCGACGAAAAAATCTCCGGCGACGAAAACATCAACACGGCGGACAACGCCCTGGGACGGTTCGCGCTCCGCTATCAGCCGGCCGGCGGCGATTTCGACGCCACACTGCAGTATTCCCACGAATACCTAAAATCCCACGAGGAGCTCTATCTGCTCGAACAGGATCTGGACGACCGGATCTACGACACGTCGGTACGCGGCGATCTGCCCTTCCTGCAGAGGAACATCGACAGCGTGTCCTTCAACTGGAACCGCCGCTTCGGCGCGTTCACCCTCTCCGGCACCTCCGCCTATCAGGAGACGGACGTGGAACGCGACTTCTCCGCCGGACCGGGCACGCGCTACATCTGGCCGCAGAAGGACAAGACCTTCAGCCAGGAGTTGCGCCTTGGTTATGACGGCGTGATGTTCAACGGCGTCGCGGGCCTCTGGTATCTGCAT
Organism: uncultured Roseibium sp.; assembly: GCF_963675985.1. Lineage (NCBI taxonomy): Bacteria > Pseudomonadati > Pseudomonadota > Alphaproteobacteria > Hyphomicrobiales > Stappiaceae > Roseibium > uncultured Roseibium sp. The sequence goes on from NZ_OY780957.1 coordinate 757,492, forward strand.
GACGACTTCAAGGGCGAAAAGAACGGCTATCCCGGCTATTACGGCGACAGCGTCAACGAGGTGAAGGGCGACAGCCTGGCCGGTTTCGGGGAGGTAACCTGGCACGCTACCGACCGCCTCGATCTCACCGCCGGCATGCGCGTGACCTACGACCGGTCCTCCATCGACGCGGCGCGCGAGGATAGCTATTCGACCGGCTACGGCTTCGCCTTCGCCAACGAAGCCGATTACCGGGGCTTCCAGCCGAAGGTCGCCATCGGCTTCGCCCTGACCGACACGTTCAGGCTCTACGGCGTCGTGTCGAAGGGGTACAAGCCCGGCGGCTTCAACCACAGCATATCGTCAACGATCGACGCGACGCCCTACGATCCGGAAACCGCCTGGAACTATGAAGTCGGCGCCAAAGCGTCGCTTCTGGACGGCGCGCTCGATCTGAGGCTCGCCTCCTACTATGTCGCCTCGACCGACAAGCAGATCTATGTTGGGCCGGCCGGCCAGCAGTTCATCCGCAATGCCGGCAAGGCGGAAAGCTACGGGCTCGAACTGGAAGCCGCCTGGCGGGCCACCGATGCCCTGTCGCTCACCGGCAACCTCGCGGTCGGACGGTCGCAGTTCACCGATTATACAGACCCCTATACCAGCGTCAGCTACGACGGCAATCTGGTGCCCTTCGCGCCCGACGTGACTGCGCGGATCGCCGGAAGCTATATTCTTTCCGACGACTTCCTCGGCGGCACGCTGACCGCAAACGGTGCGGCGAGCTATATTTCGGAGACCTATTTCGACGAAGCCAATGTCGCCAGCCAGCCAGCCTACGCGCTCTTCGACGCGTCCCTGGAACTCGGCATTCCGGAAGATCTGACCGTCAGGCTTTACGTCGATAATATCGCCGACACGGAATACAAGACCTACGGCTATGCCTATGGCGGCACGGAGTTCGGCAATCTCGGCCAGGGCAGGACCTTCGGCCTGACCCTGCGCAAGGTGTTCTAGTGGCGGACGCCGCACTGCCTCAGGAAGGCGCACCCGGCCTGACGACCCTGCAGGTAACGCTCGCCGCAGGCGGCATCTACACGGCACAGAGCCTCGTGGGCGGCCTGGGTTTCATGGGCATTCCCGCGGTGCTCAGGGACCGGGGCGTGCCGCTGGAACAGATCGGCCTCGTTTCGCTGCTGATGATCCCCTGGGCCCTGAAGTTTCTCTGGTCACCCTGGATTGAGCGGCTTCGCCGACCTGGCAACGCGGCGGGGCGCCGGTCACGTGGGATCATCCTTGCCGGTGAACTCCTGGCAGCGGCAGCGCTCTGCGCGGTTGGTCTGCTGGCCGAAGCGCCGTTCTGGACCATCTTCTGCGCATTGCTCGTGCTGGCCGTCATCTCGGCGACGGTCGACATCGCCTGCGACGCCTTCCTGATCGAACAGATCCCGAAAAAGGACCTCGGACTGGGCAACACGGCCCAGGTGGGCGGCGGCTATCTCGGGCTCGTGTTCGGCAGCGCTCTCTTCGTCTATCTGGCCGCCGTCATCGGCTGGGCCTACGCCGCTGGGGCAATGGCCGTCCTCCTGCTCGTGCTCAGCCTGCCGATGGCGCTCACGCCCGAACCCGATGTGGCGTCGGCAGGGCGAACGAACGAACCGCCGTCGGTCCTCTCCGCGCTTAAGCGGCGCGAGATCGCCTTCGGCATTCTCATGACCTGCGTCTTCGAGGCCGGCGGCCGCCTGGTTCAGGTTCTTTCCGGCCCGTTCCTGATAGATGCCGGCGTCCCCCTCGGCCTGCTCGGCCTGCTGAACGGTTCCGGCGGCGTTGCCGCGGGGCTTGCCGGGACCGCCCTCGGTGGCCTGCTGGTAAAAAAAGCGGGCGCAGAAAGGGCGATCCGCTTTGTGCTGCTCATCCAGGCGGTCATACTGACCATGCTGACGCTCGCGGTTTTCTCGGACTGGGTCGGCCCTTCCGGTCTGGTCGTGCTGATCATCGCCAAGAGCGCTGTCATGGCGGCAACATTCGTCACCCTCTACTCGCGGCTGATGACACTCGTGTCACCGTCCCAGCCCGGCGTTGACTTCACTATCTTTCAATGCGCGAGCGCTCTGATCGCAGCGGTTTGCGGCCTCGGCGGCGGGCTCCTGAGCGGCGTCGCCGGATATGGCGCGAGCTTCCTGCTCGCCACCGCTCTCGCCGTCCTGGCGCTGCTGTTCCAGCCGGCAATCGAACGTTCGCTTTCCAGGGAGACCCTGTCATGACTTCCCCACTTGCCGTCATCTCCGGCGCGGGCGTCACCGGCCTTGCCAGCGCGTACTGGCTCAACCGCATCGGCTGGCGGGCCGTGATCATCGAACGGGCGGAGAGCCTGCGCGGCAACGGCTACATGATGGGCCTCTCCGGCCCCGGATATGAGACGGCGGGGCGAATGGGCCTGCAGGAGAAGCTTTCCGAACTCTCCTACGACATCAATGAGAACCTCTATTACGATTCCAGGGGACGGGAACTTCTCCGCCTGCGCTACCGGGTTTTCCTGCAGAACCTGCCTTATCTGGCTGTCCGGCGCACCGATCTCGTCAAGGTGATCCACGATGCACTTTCCGAAGAAACAGAGCTGCGCTTCGGCGAGACCGTGACGGACTGGCAGGAAAGCGAGGACGGTATCGACGTGAACCTCACGGGAGGCGGGACGCTCAGGGCCGATCTTCTGATCGGAGCGGACGGCTTCCGGTCCTCCATCCGTCCGGTCCTGTTCGAAGCCGAAGTCAGCCACCTGGAGGCGCTCGGCTATTATTTCGCCGTCTATGATATTGAGGACAGGCTCGCGCTCGACACCGACTTTCTATCCTATACCGAGCCTGGACATCTCGCCGAATATTATACGCTCGCCGGCGGACGCCTCGCCGCGATGCATGTCTGGCGGGACAAGCGCAGCCATCTGGAACGCCGGACGGACCGCTGGGAGCTTCTGAAGGAGGTCTCGAAGGCCTCCCACCCGCGCGTTCGTGAGTTCCTGGACCTCGCCCGCAAGGGCGATCAGCCGGTGATCGACAGCTTGACCATGGTGACGCTACCGCACTGGTCGAAGGGACGGGTCCTGCTGCTCGGAGACGCGGCCCATTGCCTGACGCTGGTTTCCGGCCAGGGAGCCGGAATGGCACTCGCCTCTGCCGAACTGCTCGGCCGAGAACTGGCCGCCCAGCCGGACATTCACCTTGCGCTGAAAGCCCACGAAGCCAAACTCCGGCCGACGATCGAGAAGCTCCAGCAGCGCAGCCGCCGCATGGCCTCCGTGTTCATCCCCGAAAGCCGCTTCGCCTTCCACATGCGCAACACGCTCGTGCGTCATATGCCCAAATCCTGGCTCGGACGCTATTTCTCCAACGCAATCAGGTCAGAGGTCCTGCTGGCGGAGGGCGGACACGGCTTTAGTACATAAATCCGGTTCCGTGCCGACCTGATCGGCGTTTCCTCGCTTCATCATGGCTCGCTCCGCAACTTTCGGAGCAGCAAATTTCGAACTGATGCGGTGGATGCCCCCCGACAAAACTGGCGACAAGCCCAGATATCAGGCCTGCTCCTAAGGTCGACCGCGCTTTATTCTCAATTCGGACGAAAGAGAATTGCGCGCCGGCATATCCTGCTGTCCCGCGAACGCGCGCGAAGTCTTTAGCGTTTGAGCAATTGTTTCTATCGGCTGAGCTTTACCGAAGTACCATCCCTGCAGGAGTTCGCATCCGATCTCACGAAGGAAATCCGCTTGATGGAAATTTTCCACACCTTCGGCGGTGACGGCCTTGTCCAGGGCGATCGCTATGCCCACGGTTCCCTGGACAATCGCCTGGTCTTCGGCGGATGTTTCGAGCGACGTGATGAAGCTCTTGTCGATCTTGATCCGATCAAACGGCAGATATCTCATCTGCGAGAGTGATGCATAGCCTGTACCGAAGTCGTCCAGCGCAATTTCAGCGCCTGCTTCATGCAATCGGTTCAGGGCAGTCATCGTTCGTTCCGCCCCACGCCCCAGAAACATACCTTCGGTCACCTCTATACCGAACATATCTGCCGTGAGCCTCGTTTGTTCAAGAAGTTCGAAGAACCTGTCAATAAAGGCGTCATCGTGAAAATCGGCAGAGGACACGTTCAGTGCGATGCGGGAGAAGGGCACATTGCGCAGCCTTAGAAAGGAAGCGGCTTCGACCGCTTCCTCCAAAACGAACCGTCCCACCGATGCTGCAAATCGAGGCGCTTCAAATGCTTCACTGAAATCAACCGCAGTCAGCAAGCCTTTTTGCGGATGATTCCAACGTAGCAACGCTTCCAGGCCTGGTGCCACGAGGTCCGAGGTCGGAATTTGCGGTTGAAAGTGAATAGAGAATTCCTGGTTTTTTAGACCTCGCTCCGCTGACGCAAGGACGAAATATTTTCGCTCGAAATCTCGTTTCATTGCCTGGTGAAAGAGCTCCGCGCGATCTCGACCCAATCGCTTCGCCTCATGCAGCGCAAGGTCGGCCTCTTTCCGAAGGTCATCGCTTCTTACCGTCTTCCCGCTGGAGCTGGCGATCCCGATGCTGCACGTGCAATGGAGTTCCTCCTCTCCATGGAGGATCGGCTGTCTGACTTGTTCGAGTATTGCATCTACAAGCGTCGATAGGTCTCTGTCGGGAATATCATCCAATACCAGACAGAACTCGTCGCCCCCCAGACGACCAATCGCAATGTTCTGACTGCTGAACGTGTTCAGACGTTTGCCGATAACGCTGAGAACGTAATCTCCGAAGTCATAGCCAAGATGGTCGTTGATAGCCTTGAAGTAGTCGATGTCGAAAAGGAACAGAGCAATTCGCGTGTTTTCGCTCTGGCGGGACGCCAGGTAGTCCAGATGCTTGCCAATCGCCGATCTGCTGAAAAGGCCGGTTAATGCGTCTCTTTCGATCACGTTCCTGAGATGCTTTTTCTTCTCAAGAATTGCTTTCTCGGCCGCCTTGCGCTCGGTGATATCAAAGCGGATGGACACATACCGATCCACCTTTCCCTCTTTATTTCGTTGGGGAACAATTGTGGTGTTCACCCAGTAAAGAGAGTTATCCTTACGCCTGTTGCAGATCTCTCCATGCCATACATGCCCTTTGGCAATAGTCCGGTACATTTTTTTGAAAAACGTGAGGTCATGTGTACCCGATTTCAATAACCGATGGTTGGCACCGATAAGCTCGACCGAGGAAAACCCACTGATTTCGCAGAACTTCTGGTTCACGAAAGTAATCGTCCCGCGCACATCCGTGATTGCCACAATTGCGGCGCAATCCAGAGCATAGAGAATAAAATCGCGATCTGTGTCTTGGGGCCAACTAGTCATTTTTGTCTTATGGTTAGGTCACACAAATTGAGATTCTCCAGAGTACTGGGCACGCCCAGCGCAGGAGACGTGTTTTTTCTTTGTGTGAATGTTCAAGGTAGTTTCTTCTTCCTCTTTCTGGCGGATTTTTTAAATATTTTTCGAAAACCTGGTGAGAAGTTCTTGCAGTTTTCTCTACATCAGATCGAACAATGGTTCTCTACGTCAGCTTGAATAAAGTCTCATGAATTCATTTTTTTTCTGTTACAGCCTCACATGCCGGCACTCCCTCGGCAGATGATTGATTATTGGGATTCCCTTTGCCCTTATTGCGTATTTCCCGGGCAGCCAGCTTTGACGGAGGCCGGCGATGGACGAGGACTGGCATTCGGACCTTGAGCGGTGGCAGGCCCCTTAATACCAATCGCAACGAGAGCATCGGGACCCGGTAATTTTGTGCATTTTGATTGCCTTCCCGGGAATAAAACTGTTTCTACCGAACCTGATGATTCAGCGAACACTCCAGGACGTCATGGACAAGCCCCAGGCGACAGAATTTCCTTCGACCCAACTTGATCCTCTGGATCAGTTGTCCGGCAGCAAACTGTCCCCCTACCGCCGGTTTTCGGCACAGCAGTGGTCGGAGTTCCGGGCCGATACGCCGTTGACCCTGTCGGAAGACGAGGTCAAGAGGCTGCGTTCGCTCGACGACCCCGTCGATCTCGACGAGGTCCGTCGCATCTATCTGTCCCTTTCCCGGCTTCTGTCGTCCCATGTGGATGCGTCGGTCAATCTATTCCAGGAACGCCGGCAATTTCTCAATATCGACGAGATGATCAAGACGCCCTTCGTGATCGGCATCGCCGGATCGGTCGCCGTCGGCAAGTCCACGACCGCCCGTATCTTGAAGGAGCTCATGGGGCGCTGGCCCTCGAGCCCGAAGGTGGACCTGATCACCACGGACGGCTTCCTGTGGCCAAATGCCACCTTGCAGGAACAGGGCCTGATGGACCGCAAGGGCTTTCCCGAAAGCTACGACGTCGGCTCCGTCCTGCGCTTCCTGTCGCGGATCAAGGCAGGCGATCGATCGGTGCAGGCCCCGGTCTATTCACACCTCACCTATGACGTTATCGCGGACGAACATGTGACGATCGACCGACCCGATATCCTGATCTTCGAGGGTATCAACGTGCTACAGGTCCGCGACCTGCCCGAAGACGGCAAGATGGTGCCGTTCGTCTCCGACTATTTCGACTTTTCGATCTATATCGACGCCGAAGAAGAACTCATCCACGACTGGTATGTGACCCGTTTCATGCGCCTGCGCGAGACTGCTTTCCGCGATCCGCAATCCTTCTTCCATCGCTATGCCGAACTCCCCGAAGAAGCCGCACTGGCACGGGCCGAGGACCTGTGGGCAAATATCAACCTGCGGAACCTGCACGAAAACATCCAGCCGACCCGCCCCCGCGCAGACCTGATCCTGAAGAAGGGATCAGATCACCTGGTCGAGGAAGTCCTTCTGCGGAAATTGTAAGGACACAAGCCGGTGTCCTGCGAACAGGACTGCGGCCGGCTGTCTCACTGCTTCCGGAAGTGGTAGGCGGCGCAGGGTTGGTGCAGAAGATGTCCGCCCGACGAGCGATCCAGCGACTTTTCAAAGCGCTCTTCGATCGCCGCCCGGTTTTCTTCGAAGATGCGGTTGCGTGCCGGGTCCACCCGGACGACCTGCTTCAGAAAATCCTCGAAGGCCGGATAGGAGCGCGAGAGCGTGTACTCGGCCTTGTCGAGCAGGTCGAACGCACCATCCCCCTGGCCCAACTTCCCCATGACTTCATGCGAGCGGGTGCGCACCTCGGTCTCGTCTTCTACCAGACGGACCACGTCGAACATGGAGCCATAGGGAAAAGGTTCCACGACATGCAGCCGTCCGCCCGGCTTCAGGACACGGCAGGCCTCCTGCAGTGCCAGGGCCTGAACCTCCTGCGGCACGTGGTGGAACGAGAAGAAGTAGCACAACAGGTCCTGGGAACCGTCAGCGAGCGGCAAGGCTTCCGCACGCCCTTCCAGAACTGTGACATCGGACGGCAGCTTCGCCCTGGCCGCCGCGACCTTGTCAGAGTCGATTTCAATAGCCGAGACATTGGCCCCCGCTTGAAAGAGCTGTGCTGAAAACGCCCCGCTGCCCGCCCCGACATCGGCCACAGCCTTGTTTTTCAGATCGAAAAGCGTCGAAAGATGTTCGATATGTCCCAAACCGATATCCAGCCTTTCAGGGTCCCGCAAACGCGGGCTTCGTCATGACATAGCCTAAAGCTATGACTGCACTAAGATTTATGGATTAGCAATAAATAACAATTGCCCGTCACACTCGCCGCAATTGGAACGGCGCCGTCTTCGAGTGGCCGACCAAGCGGGAGGACAATCGAAGATGAAGCTCGGTGGACGTTTGAAGAATGTCTCGCAGGAGAAGATCGTTTTCACGATCACACTGGCGATGTTCGCAATCTTCGCCTTTTCCCTAGATGGTTTCATAGGAACAAACAATCTCCTGGCTCTGTTGCGAAGTGTCGCAGTGCTCGGGATTCTGGGGCTGGGCATGCTGATTGTCGTCCTGGGCCGGGGCATCGACCTTTCCATGGTGGCCAACATGGCCATTTCGGTGGCCTGGACAATCCAGCTTGTCGGCACCGGCATGCCCTTGTGGGCGGCCCTCGCCATCGGCCTCGGCTTTGCCCTGGGCATGAGCCTGATCACCGGCATCCTGGTCGCCTTTGCCGAGATCCCGGCGATCTTCGCAACGCTTGCCATGGGGACCTTCATCTACGGTTTCGGCCGGGCCCATCTCATCACCGGCACGGATGTCGTCTACCTGCCGGCGGATTTCGGCTGGGCGGCCCAGATCGGACAGGGGCGCATTCTGGGTGTTCCGATCCCGATCCTCCTGGCCGCGATCCTGGCAATCGTCGTCTACCTTTTCCTGCGGCTCTCGAAGCACGGGTGGAACACCTACAACATCGGCGACAACACCCAGGCGTCCCGGATCACCGGCATCGCCGTGCGCCCGACCATGGTGCTTCAGTACATGCTCAGCGGAACGGCCGCCTATCTTGCCGGCCTGATCACCGCGACGGCGGTGCAGTCGATGAACACCCGCATCGTCAATTCCAACATGATTTACGACGTCATCCTCATCGTCGTGCTCGGTGGCGTCAGCCTGTCGGGCGGCCGGGGCAGCGTTCGCAACGTCATCGTCGGCACCCTCCTGATCGGCGTTCTGGTGAACGGCATGACCATCATGGACATCCAGTACACCATCCAGAACGTGATCAAGAGCCTCATTCTTCTGCTCGCGATCGTCGCAGACAGCGTCATCAATCCGCGTGACGAACAGACCGGACAGCAAGGCGATATCTGATCCGGTTCAAGCAACAAAAAACTGAATAACCAGTCGAATAAATACCTTGGAGGAAAGCAATATGACCTGGACCAATCTGAAAAAAGCGGCCCTGTTGGCCGTCGCCGGAGTCGGCATCGCCGGTGGCGCGCTTGCACAGGAACCCAACGATCCGTTCCGCGGCCCGGCGCTCGAGGCCCTGAAAGACAAATGGGTCGCCTACCTGCCGATCTCGGCCGGTTTTGACCTGGCGCAGGCCTGGGGCGGTGTGGTCAAGGAAGAGACCCAGCGCTACGGCATGAAGTTCACGATTCAGGATCCGAACTGGTCGACCGATGCAATGGCTCAGGGCATGACCTCCCTGATTGCCGAACATCCGGACGTGATCGTCACCCAGAATCCGGACACACAGTCACTGGCGCGTCTGATGATGCAGGCCAACCGTCTCGGCATCGCCGTGATCCAGATGAACATGCAAGGGGCCGTTCAGACCGATGCCTTTGTCGGACCGGACTACGTCGCCATGGGCCGCGAGATTGCCGAAACGGCGATCAAGCAATGCGGCGAAGGCACCGATACCTCGCACAAGATCTCCATCGTGCAGGGCGTGCTCACCGGTGGCGTCAGCTACTTCCAGGTCCAGGGCATCATGGAGGTTCTGAATGGCCGCGAGGACATTCAGATCGTCTCGAGCCAGGCGGCCGACTGGGATGCCTCCAAAGCCCGGGCCATCACCGAAACGGTCCTGCAGCAGCACCCGGATCTCTGCGCCATTCTCGACATGTGGGATGGTCAGGCCATCGGCACCGGGGCGGCTGTCAAACAGGCCGGCCTCGCCGACAGCGTCACCGTGATCACCTCCGGCGGGGGTGCTGCGAGCACCTGCGACCTGATCCGCGACGATACGTTCGATATCGTTTACAACTACGACGCGCCCGGCATGGGACGCGACGCCTGGACTGCGATCATGATCGCCCTGCAGAACGGCGGTGGCGGCAAGCTGAAGACCCAGGTGTTCTCCCCGACCCAGGTGATGACCAAAGACAATGTGGACAAGGCATCCTGCTGGGATTCCGAGACCTACGCGAGCCGTCTCCGCTAGGAACATCCGCTCAAGGCGCAGGCCACGGTTCAAGACCGTGGCCTGGCGTCTGCAAATTCCAACAACAAGAACAATGACCACATTCATGGGGGAGATGATCCCGTGTCGCTAGTACACAGCATCAAGAAAGCCCGGTATCGCCTTTTCCCCGATCATGTCGTCGGCGAGATGCTCTCCAAGAGCTGGATCGACAACGCGATCCCGTTCACCTTCATGATTATCGTGGTCGGTGTGATCGGGATGCTGCTTCCCAACTTCTTCACCGGCAGCAACATCTCGATCCTGGCCCGCCAATATGGCGAACTGGCCCTCGTGGTGCTCGCCATGACGACGGTGATCCTGGTTGGCGGCATCGATCTCTCGGTCGGATCGAACTTCGCCCTCGCCAACTTCCTGATGCTTTATTTCCTGAACCTGGCGCATTTCCCGGTGGGCGTATCCGCGCTCCTGACGGTTCTGATCACGGCCGGTGTCGGTCTGGTCAACGGGCTTCTGGTCGGCTATCTGCGGCTCCGGGCGTTCCTGACGACACTGGTGACCCTGATTATCGTGCGTGCGATCGTCGACCTGCTGCTTCTGGAATACGCCCAGGACATGTCGATGTCGTTCTACACCTCGCCGCTCTGGGACATGATGGGTCTCGGCGGGGTCTGGATCTTCCCCTTCAGCTTCGTCGTGCTGGCGGTCATTGCCGTTATCGCCCACATTGCCTTCAGTCGGTCCGGCCCCGGCTGGCGTCTTCTGGCCATCGGCGGATCACGCCGGTCTGCCTTCAACATGGGCCTTCCGGTCAAGCGGATCGTCTGTTCGGCCTATGTGATCTCCGGCGCCCTCGTCGGAATGGCCGGCGTTCTTTACGCCGCACGCCTGAGCGGGGCCGGCACCGATACGGGTATCGGCCTGGAAATCTCGGCACTGACCGCGGCGATCCTGGGCGGCAACTCGCTCGGCGGCGGACGCGGCTCGGTTCCCAAGGCCCTGATGGGCGCCGTGACCGTTCTGGTGCTGTCCAACGGCGTCTTGCGCCTTGGCCTCAACAGCGGGTCCGGACCCATGGTCCTCGGCCTCGCCCTTTTGTTTGCCGTCTTCGTGGACGTGCGCTGGATGAAGAACCGCCACAAGCTCCTCAGCAAGGTTTACGTCTCGCCCACCCTGATGGAAATGCCGGAACCGCGCCCGACCGATAACGGTCCGTTCGAGGTCAATGACCGTTTGAGCAAGGTCGACGTGATCGCCCTTGGCGAAGTGGAAAGCCCGGAAGACGTAATCCTGGACGAGGACGACAACCTCTACAGCGGCAACCGCCATGGCGACATCATCCGCTACTTCGCACCCGACTATAAAACCCATGAGGTTTACGCCCATATCGGCGGCGCGCCCCTTGGCATGAGCTTCGACAAGGACGGCAATCTGCTGGTCTGCGTCGGCGGCATGGGTCTCTACATGGTCTCCAAAGCGGACAGAGGTGTCAGCAAGATGACCGACGAAACCAACCGGTCGCTCTTCTCGGTCGTCGACGACAGCCGTCTGCGTCTGGCCGACGACCTCGATATCGCGCCCGACGGCAAGATCTATTTCTCGGAAGCCACAATCCGCTACGAAATGCACGACTGGCCCGTGGATGCCTTGGAGAGCCGCGGAAACGGCCGCATCATCTGCTACGATCCGGCAACCAAAAAGACCCGAACCGTCCTCAAGAACCTGATCTTCCCGAACGGTGTCTGCACGGCCCATGACGGCAAGTCGATCCTCTTTGCGGAAAGCTGGGGCTGCCGTATCAACCGGTATTGGCTGGAAGGCCCCAAGAAAGGCAAGCTTGAAATCCTCGCCGACAAGCTGCCGGGCTACCCCGACAACATCAACCGCGCCTCTGACGGAACCTATTGGGTCGCCATCATGGGCATGCGCGCTCCCGCCCTCGACCTTGCCCTCAAGATGCCGGGCTTCCGGCGGCGCATGGCCCGGCGGATCGCAGCCGACCAGTGGCTCTATCCGAACCTCAATATCGGCTGCGTCGCACGGTTCAACGACAAGGGCGAATTCATCGAATCCATGTGGGACCGCCATGCCACCAATCACCCGATGATCACGTCCATGCGTGAGCACAAGGGCTGGCTCTATCTCGGCGGCATCACCAACAACCGGATCGGGCGGATCCGCCTTGAAGGCATGAACGACAGCTGGAGCGGTTGGTCCAGTTACTGGGGCGACAAGGCGCGGAGGCAGGCATGAGACAGACGTTTATCGCGCGGAAGCTCGACAGTTTCCTCGGGCGCGGCACTGCAGCCGTGACCGTACCGGCCCTGGACGGCGCGCTGAAACCGAACAACCGGCTGGAGGACCTGCCGGAGGGGATTTCCGGACAGGCGCCGGACTGCATCGTCTTCTGGCAGGGGCAGCCACTTTGGTCCGACGGGGCAAAACTCGTCGCGCAAGACGGAATGAAGGCCGATCTCGGGTCCGAGATCACCGCCCTGGCAACGAATGGCGAGACCCTGGCCGTGGCGACGCTCGCCGGCGGATTGCTGATACTCGACACCGGTTTCGAAGCCGTGACGCCGGACTGGAACCGGGATGTCCGGAATATAACCGCCCTCGCCTTCGGACCGGATGGGCACATCTGGTTCTGCATCGGATCGGAGCGCAATGCTCCGACCGAGTGGCGCCGCGATCTGATGGAAATGAACCGCAGCGGCCTGATCGGCCGCGCCGATCCGGCAACCGGCGAGGTCCGCATCGTCAAGCACCGCTTGCGCTATCCATCCGGCATTGCCGTTCTTCCCAACGGGGCGATCGTGTTCAGTGAGGCCTGGTCGTCTCACGTGGTCGAAATGGCCGCTGACGGCGCCATGGCGCGCATCGTTCTGGATGAAATTCCCGGCTATCCGGGACGCATTCAGGCACGCGCCGACGGCGGTTACTGGCTGTGCATCTTTGCCCCGCGCAGCACGCTGATTGAATTCGTCCTGAGAGAACCCGGCTACCGTAAGGCCATGCTCCGTGAGGTGCCCTCCGATTATTGGGTCGCCCCCAACTACTCCAGCGGCAAGTCCTTCCACGAGCCGATGCAGGGCGGCGCCTTGAAGCAGATGGGCATTCTAAAGCCATGGGCGCCGACCCTTTCCTATGGCCTCGTGATCGAACTGGACGAGAACTTTATCCCGGTGCGCAGTTTCCATAGCCGAGCGGGCGGCCGCCGGCACGGCATCACGTCTGCCCTGGAAGCGGACGGCGACCTCTGGCTCACGGGGCGCGGGTCCGGAGAAGTCCTGCGTTTGAACCTTGAGACCGAGGGAGAATCGGCATGACGGCACCCGTGGTCGAACTTCGAAATGTCACCAAGGAATTCCACGGTAACCCCGCGGTCAAAGGGGTGTCCTTCGAGCTGCATCCCGGCGAGATCCATTCACTGCTTGGAGAAAATGGTGCCGGCAAATCGACGCTGACGAAGATGATCGCCGGGGTCTATGAGCCGACCGACGGCGAAGTCCGCTATCTCGGCAACAAGGTGGCCTTCACCAGTCCGCAGGAAGCCCTGGAAAGCGGGATCGCGATGGTGTTTCAGGAAACCAGCCTGATCCCCTCGCTGACCGTCGCGCAGAACCTGGAACTCGGAAACGAACAGTTCCTGACACGCCTTCGCGGGCTTTGGATTTCCGCGCAGCAATTCCTGCAATCGCTCAGCTTCGAGGTGGACCCGACCGCACTGGTCTCCCAGCTCGGCGCGGCGCAAAAGCAGATGGTCGAGATCGCCCGCGCGGTCCGCCACAATGCCAAGGTGATCATCTTCGACGAGCCGACGGCTACGCTGACGCCTGAAGAAAAGTACCACTTCTTCAATCTCGTCAATCGCCTGAAGGAGAACGGCGTTTCGATCGTCTTCATCAGTCACGCCCTGGAAGAAGCGCTGACCATTTCCGACCGGATCACCATCCTGCGGGATGGCGAGCACGTCATCACGGACGAGGTCAAGGCCTTCGACCGTGACAAGATCATCGGCCACATGGTCGGGCGAAGCCTGACGAACGAGCTGTATGGCGACAAGCAAGGCAAGGAACGAAAGGGAAGACCTGCCGGCAAGCGCGTGCTCTCGGTCCAGAACCTGTCCATGGGCTCGATCGTGCGCAACACCTCGTTTTCCGTTTTCTCAGGGCAGGTTACCGGGGTCTTCGGCCTGGTCGGCTCGGGCCGGACCGAAACCTTCAAGATCATTTCCGGCGTTCTGAAACGCGACTTCTTCCATGGCGGAGAAGTGCGCCTCAGCGGCAAGCCGGTGCGCTACCGTGTTCCGCGCCCGGCGATCCGGGACGGCATCGTCTATGTCACGGAAGACCGGAAGGTCGAGGGCTTCTTCGAAACCAAGTCGATCGCCCAGAACATCTATTCCGGGCTGGTCGGGGCGGATCTCAATGAAAGTCCGGTGATCAACTACGCCGAGATGACCGAACTGGCCAAGGTCTGGACCGAGCGCCTGAACGTGAAGGCGATAGACAACAATTCAAAGGTCATCGAGCTTTCCGGCGGGAACCAGCAGAAGGTCGTGCTCGCCAAGGCCCTGGTTCAAAAACCAAAGCTGATCATTCTCGACGAACCCACCCGCGGCGTCGATGTCGGCGCCATTGCCGAGATCCATGAAGTGATCAACGAGCTTGCGAATGCCGGTTTGCCGGTGGTCATGATTTCTTCCTATCTTCCCGAAATCCTGGCGCTATCCGATCGTATCCTCGTCTCACGACTTGGGCGCATGGTCGAGGAATTCGCCATCGAGGAAGCGACCGAAGAAAAAATCATGTACGCCGCCGTTCACTAGGGCCGTGTGCGAAGGGAGAGACATATGAAAATGAAAGCCGCAGTCCTGGAGGAGATCGGTCGTCCGGGTCCTTATGCCGAAACCCGTCCGATCTCGGTCTGCGAGGTCGATCTCGACGGTCCGCGCGACGGGGAAATTCTGGTCGAGATCGCGGCCGCGGGCCTGTGCCATTCGGATCTGTCGGTGGTCAATGGCGACCGGCCGCGACAACTGCCTCTGGTCATGGGACACGAGAGTGCCGGCATTGTGCGCGCGGTCGGGCCGGACGTCGAACGGTTCGAGCCCGGCGATCATGTCATCTCCGTCTTCGTACCGAGCTGCGGGCATTGCGGCCCGTGCCGGTCAGGTCGGCCGGCCTTGTGCGAACCGGGAGCGGCCGCCAACAATACCGGCATGCTGATCGGCGGCGGCTCGCGGCTGAGCCGAAACGGCGAAACCCTCTATCACATGACCGGGGTTTCCTGCTTTGCCGAATACGCCGTCATATCGCAGAATTCCCTGGTGAAGATCGACAGTTCGATCCCTCTCGACATTGCAGCCCTGATGGGCTGTGCGGTGCTGACCGGTGCAGGCGCCGTCTTCAACACCGGAGACGTCTGCCCTGGATGCTCGACCGCGGTTGTCGGCCTCGGCGGCGTCGGTCTTTCAGCCGTCATGGCCGCCTATGCTGCCGGCGCCGAGAAGATCGTGGCTGTCGACATTATTCCCGACAAGCTCGAACTCGCCAAAGAGCTCGGCGCGACCCATACGATCGATTCCTCGAAGGAAGGCGCACTGGAGGAACTCCGCGAGCTGACCTCCGGCGGGGTCGACACGGCGATGGATTTCACCGGGAACGTCAACGCCCTGCGCTTTGCCTATGACGCCACGCGCCGCGGCGGCGCGACGGTCACAGCAGGTCTGCCGAACCCGAAAGCCATGCTGCAGATTCCAGCTGTCGGCCTGACCGGGGAAGAGCGCACCCTCAAGGGGTCCTACCTTGGATCCGGCGTCCCGAGCCGGGACATCCCGCGCTTCCTTGCCCTCCACGCCCAGGGCCGCCTGCCGGTGGAACGGCTGATGACCGAGAAGATCCGTCTGGAAGACATCAACGAGGGTTTCGACCGCCTGCACGCCGGCAAGGCGATCCGCCAGGTTATCGATTTCAGCTGACACAAAGAGGACGATCATGGAGCGCACCACGGGCATCCAGACCTATCAATGCTACATCAACGGCGAATGGGTCGAACCGGCAACCGGCGAGTATTTTGAAAGCGACGATCCCTTTACCTCCAAAGTGTGGGCGAGGATCCCGCGCTGCGGGGCAGAGGACGTGGACCGCGCCGTGGAGGCGGCCAACAATGCTCTCACCAAGGGCGACTGGGCCACGATGCACCCGACCCAGCGGGGCCGTCTTCTCAACCGGTTCGCCGATATTCTGGAGAGCGAAGCCGACCACCTTGCCCGCATCGAAGTTCAGGACAACGGCAAGCTCTATGCCGAAATGCGCGGCCAGACCGGCTATCTGCCGCAGTGGTTCCGCTATTTCGCCGGCCTTTGCGACAAGATCGAGGGCTCGGTCCTGCCGATCGACAAGCCCGACATGTTCACCTACACGACCCATGTGCCCGTGGGTGTGGTGGCCGCGATCACGCCCTGGAACTCTCCGCTCCTTCTGACCACCTGGAAGCTGGCTCCGGCCCTGGCCGCGGGCTGTACCGTGGTGCTGAAACCGTCCGAATTCACCTCGGCGTCCACCCTCGAGTTCTGCAAGCTGGCGGAAAAAGCGGGCTTCCCGGCCGGTGTGATCAATGCCATCACCGGATTTGGCGCCGAGGCTGGTGCGCCGCTGACCGAGCACAAGGGCGTTCACAAGGTCGCCTTCACCGGAGGGGACGGGAGCGGACGCCACATTGCACGCGCGGCCATGAACACCTTCAAGAGGCTGACGCTGGAGCTCGGCGGCAAGTCCGCCCAGCTGGTCTTCCCGGATGTGAATGTGGAGAGTGCAGCGCGCGGTGTCGTCTCCGGCATCTTCGCGGCAACCGGCCAGACCTGCATCGCGGGCTCGCGCGTTCTGGTGCACGAGGACGTCCATGACGCCTTTGTCGACGCCTTCCTGAATCTGGCAAGGACGGCCCGCGTCGGCGACCCCATGAAGACGGACACACAGGTCGGCCCCGTGACGACCAAGCCCCAGTTCGACAAGATCCTGTCCTCGATCCAGATGGCGCGCGACGAGGGCGCGGAATGCGTTCTCGGCGGCGGCCCCTCCGAACGACCCGAGTGCGGGCAAGGCCGGTTCATCGAACCGACGGTTTTCACCGGGGTCGACAACGCGATGAAGATTGCCCAGCAGGAAGTCTTCGGACCGGTTCTTTCCATAATCAAATTCCGCGAGGAAGAAGAGGCCTACCGGATGGCCAACGACACCGATTACGGCCTGGCCGCAGGTGTCTGGACGCAGGACCAGGGACGCATGTTCCGCGCCGCCAAGGCACTGCGTGCCGGGAACATCTGGACCAACTGTTACCGCGCAGTGTCCTATATGGTGCCGTTCGGCGGCTTCAAGTCCTCCGGCATCGGGCGCGAAAGCGGGCAGGAAGCCCTCAATGAGTATCTGGAAACCAAATCCGTCTGGATGGACTACGGCCCCGGTCCGGCAAATCCGTTCGTCATGCGTTGAAAGCCGATGAAGCCGCAGCGCCATAGACGAGACCTATAACGATTGATCGTTCACTTACAGTCTGGTCTTATGAGGCGAAGAAATGCGGCACCGGGGACTTCCCGGTGCTTCACGACAGGCGCGAGGCCGTATTGGATATTCGTCAGCTCCGATATTTCATAGCGATCGCGGAGGCGCGTTCCGTCTCCGCGGCGGCACATAAACTCCGGATCGCGCAACCGTCCCTCTCCCAGCATCTTGTGAATATGGAACGGGAACTGGAGGTGAAGCTCGTCGAACGGTCACCGCGCGGATCGGTGCTAACCAACGAAGGCGAAACCCTTCTCAACCACGCCTATGAAATCTGCCGGATGGTCGACACCTGCATTTCGGAAATCAAGGAATTGTCGGGGGAGGTCCGCGGCAAGGTCCGATTCGGGATGCCGCCCTCGGTCTCCATGGTGATGTCCGTTCCGCTTGCGGAGACGGTCCGGCTGGAACTGCCCAAAGTGCGCCTGCGGGCCAGCGAGGCGATGAGCGGGTTCATCAAGACCTGGATCGACGATGGCACCGTGGAAATCGGTTTTCTCTACGACCTGATTGGCGTCGAGCATTTTCAGGCGACCCACGTCCTGGACGAACATCTGTTCTTCTTCTCCGCTCCCGATGCCTGGCCGCTAAAGTCGAAACCCGGGGCGCCGGTCGCCATGAGCGACCTGGTGAATGCGGAGCTGGTTCTGCCCGGCGAACCACATGGGCTCCGGCGCATTATTGAAAAAGCGGCGCGCAAGGCGGGCATCACGCTCAACGTGACGACGGAGCTCGATGCGATGACGCAAATCAAGGAGCTGGTCGCCAGAGGCTCGGGCTACTCCATTTTTGCACCCGCCGCCTGTCATGACTTCGTCGAAGCCGGCCGGCTGCTGAAAGCCCCGATCGTGGATCCGGTGATTTCCCGCCCTGTCTATCTGGTGCGAAATCCCTCGGCCGTCCAGACCAGGGCCTGCGCCGCTGTCGAAAAGCTTACATTGCAGGTGGCCCGGGAGATGGTCGACCGCGGACTCTGGGAAGGCCAGCTCGTCGCGACGGACGGAGAGAATTCCCCTCAACCGGCCTGATACCAACCATCATTGATTATGACCCATCTGATGGACCCTATCGGTTCGCTGGCGAGGCGAGACGCGCAGCGCGACCGTCCGGTCGGGCAAGCGGCGCAACAAAGTCCAGCGGGCCGATAGGGTTCACCGAAGGCCGCGTTTTCGAAACGCCCGGAAGGCGTCGCGCTTCTTGGCCGATGCCCCGCATCGACCTGCAAAACGCTCCTGGCCGGACGATCCGAAAATGCGGTCAGATGGGTCCTAATCAATGATGGTTGGAATGAGCCTCCATGGTCACGATATTCGCCTCCAGATCCCGGACGCGCAGGGCCAATTTACCGTCCGTCTCCCTTGCCTCGACGACCGCCGGCCGGCCACAGATCAGCGGTGACAGCCCGCGGTAGGTAAAGTCCTTCGGCAGGCGCTTCAGGATGCGGGCCGCAAGGATCTGCATCCAGGTCGATTGGAGCGGCCCATGAACGACCAGTCCGGCATAGCCCTCCGTTTCGATGGCGTAGGCCTTGTCGTAGTGAATGCGGTGGCCGTTGAAGGTCATCGCGGAATAGCGGAAGAGCAGTGTCGACGTCGGCAGGACTTCGATGGACTGAATGACCTCCCAGGACTCGGCCTGGGGCGGTTGGGCTGTTGGTGCGTCTGGAGACGGATCTTTCCGGTAAACGATGTTCTGCTGCTCCGAAATCCGAAGCTCAAGCCCGCACAGATAGCTATGGTCGAGCGTTACGAAACCGAGTTTACCGCTGCGGCCTTCCTTGAACTTGATGTCGGTGATCGTCGATCGCCGCGTGATGGTGTCTCCTGCACGGATCCCCCTCTGATAGGACACGCGCCCACCCGCCCACATGCGCCGGGGCAAACCGAGATCCGGCAGAAACAGGCCCAGCCGTGGATGTCCGTCGCGTCCCAACTCAGCCGGCGGGTAAATCTCCGGAGCCAGACACCAATGGAGACCAGGAGTTTCGTTCTCGTCTGCCAGAAACCCGTCCAGCGTAACGCGGAATTCCCGCACCTGCCGCTCTGTGACGGTTTCACAAGCTTCACGCTCAAACCCGATCCAGGAACTGGTTTCAGACATCATCACCGCCTCTAACAATATCTCCGAGGTCCGCGGCACTCAGATCGGGCAACCTCTCCAGGATCGGAGCGATCCTGTGCGCACCGTCTCCCAGAACCGCCTCTGCCTTGACGCGCAGCTTCATGGCAAGGGCATCCGGAGTGGGACGCCGGGCAAGGTCATGAGAGAAGGCCAGTTTGCACCCGTCGGCAAATTCGATTTCCCCTTCAGCCTGCATGTCCGTCAGCGTCTCGTCCCCGATCACGTCGACCTTTTGGGCGAAAGCCGACAGAGCGGGGTCAGAGCTCAGATCATCGGAATAGGTCTCGAACGCTCCGGTGTTGCGGCCTTCGAGCACCATGCCGGCGAGCCAACGGTAACTGAATTTGACTTCCAGACCGGTCTGGGGCGCTGGAATATTACAGACCTTCAGCCAGCGCGGGTTCGTGCGCAGGGTAAGTGAAGCGATCTCCTCCATGCGCCCCTCGAGGTCTGGAAGAACCTCATTCAGCGCTTCGATCATCGCGTGGGTGCCATGGCAGCAGGCATGGAACTTGTAGCTGATATCTCCGAACAGGAACGCGCCCGCCGGTGCGATCTCCGAACCGGGCGCATCGCTGTGCGTGGGGATAAAGCCCTGATCGCCCATGAGCCCGTCATCGCAGGAGGTCATCCCGAGCTTGGCCAGTTTCGCGCATTCGATCCCGTTCGAGGCCGCGATCCCCGCATTATACGGCTTGCCCATGGTTCCGAACTGCGACTTCAGGCCTGAGGCCCGCGTTGCGCACAGGCCAAGCGCTGCCCGCATCTCGGCTCGAGTAAGACCATAAAGACGTCCGGCAGCGACCGTCGCACCGAAGGCGCCTGCCGTTGCAGTCTGGTGAAAGCCGCGATTGTAATGGGCGGATCCCAGCACCATGCCGATCCGGATGGCCGCCTCCGAGCCGAGCAGGAAGGCTACGACCGCATCTTCGGCAGAAGCCCCGACTTCTTCACCGGCGGCAAGGGCAGCCGGATAGAGGCCGACCGAGAGATGGCCGACATGGGCAAAATGGGTATCGTCATAGTCGAGCGCATGGCTTGTCGCGCCATTGACCAGCGCCGCGGCCCGAGCGGGAACCTTGGGCCCACCGATAAGCGAAGCGACCGGGACACCGCCCTCCCCGGACACCATCTGCCTCAGCTTTGCCGCAAGCGGTTCCTCCACCCCGGCCAGACCGCAAATCAGCCAGTCAAAAAGGGACAACCGGGCTGCCGTCAGAGCCTCCGGCACAATGGCATCGGTGGGCAGTTCAGCAATGTCCAGAACCGTGTCCATCAAGTTTGACATGTCACTCCCCCGCGGTTTCCGATGCACGCGCAAGCACGGCCTTTGCCTTTGCAATGACCGGCGCATCGACCATCTTGCCATCCAGCTTGGCAACACCCCCATTGCCTGCTGCGGACACGACCCTGTCCGCCCAGGCAATCTCGTCGTCGCTCGGACGAAAGCCTGCCTTTGCGGGGGAAAGCTGCGCCGGATGGATCAGCAGCTTTCCCTTGAAACCCAGCTCAGCGGCATAGGCTGCGTCATTGCGGATAACGTCCATGTCGCGGGTCTCCGCCGTGACGCCATCCACGGGACCGGGCTTGTCGGCAATCCGTGACGCCAGGACGATCTCCGATCTGGCGTGGGCAAGGGCCGGCACCGTATGGGCGCAACCAAGGTCGGCGGCATAGTCGAGAGAGCCGAAAAACAGGCGGTCGAACACGGGCGCCAGTTCACGGACCCGCGCCACACCGAGTGCGGTTTCCACCAGTCCGAAACAGGCGGCTCCGGACGGCAGAGCGTTGCGAATGGCATTTACATGCGCAGGATCCTCAGCCTTCGGCAGGACAAGACCAGCGCATCTCCCCTCGCGCGCCATGGCAGCGACCATATCGAGATCGTCGGCAAACCACGGTGTTGCGGCTGCGTTGATGCGCACGCACAAGGGTACGTCGTCCGCGACCTTCAGAGAGGCCAGAGCCTGTCGTGCCGCTTCCTTATCATCCGGAGCCACAGCGTCCTCGAGATCCGCGATAACGCAGGTGGGATCGGCGGCTTGCGCCTTTTCGATCAACTGCGGCCGGCTTGCCGGAACGAACAGCGGAAAGAACAGCCGATCTTCTTTCAGGGCTCCGAGTGAATTCATCTTCAAAACGACCTCGGCAGATCAAGCAGATGTTCCCCCACATAGGAGAGGATCAAGTTCGTCGAGATTGGAGCCACCTGATAGAGGCGGGTCTCCTTGAACTTGCGCTCGATATCGTACTCCTCGGCGAAACCGAAGCCGCCATGGGTTTGAAGACAGGCATTGCCTGCCTCCCAGGACGCGTCCGCCGCCAACAGCTTCGCCATATTGGCCTGCGCCCCGCAGTTTTCCTGGGCATCGAAACGGCGGCAGGCCTCGAACCGCATCAGGTTGGCGGCTTCCGTGTTCACATAAGAGCGCGCAAGCGGAAACTGGATCCCCTGGTTCTGTCCGATCGGACGGTCGAAGACGACCCGCTCGCTGGCGTAGTGGCGAGCCCGTTCCAGGAACCAGTAAGCATCGCCGATACATTCCGCTGCGATCAGGGTGCGTTCCGCATTGAGCCCGTCGAGAATATACCGAAAGCCCATACCTTCCTCACCGATGAGGTTTTCTTCCGGGATTTCGAGATTGTCGAAGAACACTTCGTAAGTTTCGTGACCGACCATGTTCTTGATCGGGCGGATCTCCATGCCCTTGCCGATGGCATCCTTCAGTTCGACGATGAAGATCGACATGCCGAGCGACTTGCGCTTGACCTCCTCCAGCGGCGTTGTGCGCGCGAGCAGGATCATCAGGTCGGAATGCTCGATCCGGCTGATCCAGACCTTCTGGCCACTGACCACGTAGCGGTCGCCCTTCTTTTTGGCGACCGTCTTGATCTTGGTGGTATCGGTCCCGGTCGTCGGTTCCGTCACCGCCATGGACTGCAGACGCAATGCGCCAGAGGCGATCTTCGGTAGATAGGCGCTCTTTTGCGTGTCCGAACCATGCCGGAGGAGCGTCCCCATATTGTACATCTGACCATGGCAATGGCCCGCATTGCCACCGGACCGGTTCACCTCTTCCATGACGATGGAAGCCTCGGTAAGACCGAGACCGGAACCGCCGTATTCTTCCGGGATCATCGCCGCAAGCCAGCCATCGCGCGTGAGCGCATCGATGAACTCAACCGGGTAGGTGTCGTTTGCGGCGTGCCGACGATGGTATTCATCCGGATACTTGGCGCATAGTGCGCGCAACGCGCTGCGAAGATCATCGTATTGTTCGGGTGAACTGGTCGGCAGAGACAAGGGACGATTTCCTGATTTTGATTGGGCGGCCGCTGAAGCCTTTCCAAGGACGACATCGGCGGTCCGTCATGTTTTCCTTGAAGGAATGCTATGGGCTCAGGGGCGTTTGCAGGGCATATGAAATTGCTATCAGGGCGCCATAAAATTCCTTAGCCCTGTCGGCATGAATGCGAGAATACGAGGAGAGCGCCAAAATGACGGATCATTCCGCCACGCTTTTCAGGGGCGAGAACTCCTCCCGGATTTGCTTCGAATGCTCGCCGAGCGCAGGGACGGGCCCGAACGCGGGCGCTTTGCCATCCATCAGCGCGCCAGGGGCCAGCAGCTTCACCGGACCGGTCGGCGTGTCGGCATTGACGTAGCGGTTTTGAGGATGCTGAACCAGGTCTTCCATCGTGCTGACCTGCCCGCAGGCGATGCCGGCGGCCTGAAGCATCCTGGTCAGATCATCTCGCGGATGATTAGAGAAGACGGTCTCGATCACGGTATCGAGCTCTCTGCGGTTCGCCACCCGATTGGAATTGCTGTTGAACTTCGGATCGGCCGCGAGATCCGGAAACCCGAGAACCTTTTCGCAGAATTGCACCCATTCCCGCTCGTTCTGAATGGAAAACAGAACCTGCTTGTTATCGAAACCCGAAAATACGCCGTAAGGAGCGATGGTCGGATGAGACAAGCCGTTGCGGTCGGGAGACTTGCCGCCATAGGCGAATTGAAGATAAGGCACATTCATCCAATCGGCGAGCGCGTGGAACAAGCTCACCGAAATATGCCGCCCCTTTCCGGTGCGAGCCCGGCCGATCAGCGCCTGCAAAACCGCCTGGTGCGCCGTCATCCCGCAGGAAATATCACAAACCGAAACACCGACCCGTGCAGACCCAGCGGCATTTCCGGTAATTGCCGACAACCCGCTTTCCGCCTGCACGAGCAGGTCATAGGCTTTGAGGTTGGCGTAGGGGCCATCCTCGCCGTAGCCGGAAATCGTCACAGTGATCAGGCACGGATTTTGCTCCCGCAGGCGATCTGGCGCGAACCCGAGCCGCTCGATCGCCCCCGGGGCAAGGTTCTGGATGAAGACATCTGCCTTGTTCAAAATCTCTTCGAGGATGCCCTTGTCATCCTCTTTGCGCAAATCGAGACAGACAGATTCCTTGCCCCGGTTCAGCCAGACAAAATAGGCACTCTCGCCGTGAACAAGGTGATCATATTCACGCGCAAAATCGCCTTCCGGTCGCTCCACCTTGATGACTCGGGCGCCGGCTTCGGCCAGACGGCCCGAGAGATAAGGCGCCGCAACGGCTTGTTCGATTGAAACAACCAAAAGGCCATCCAGGTCGTCCGTCATAAAGTGCTCCAGGGTCATCCAGAAGAGGACAACCATTTGGCACGATACGGGCGACCACGAGTAATAACTCTATCCGTGGTGGGCTATTCAGTTTGGCTATGACTTAAGGCGTTTGGGCGATGGTGAGGCCTCGATGTAGTTCATGGTACTCTAGTCGGATCAAAATCAGGGCCCTTCATCCTGGACGCAAAAAAGCCCGCTGGTTTTCACCGAGCGGGCTTTTCATGTATTTGGTATCGGGGGCAGGATTTGAAGTTTTTGTCCCCCTGCGTCGGCCTTTGGCCTTCTTGTGGGCCCCTGGTCAGGTCACAACCCTCGACCACCGTAACAAACACAAAAAACCCGGCACGGGGCCGGGTTATTTTATTTTGGTTGCGGGGGCAGGATTTGAACCTGCGACCTTCAGGTTATGAGCCTGACGAGCTACCGGGCTGCTCCACCCCGCGTCAAGATATAGGGGCCGTGATTAGGTGCCCAAAGATGTTTTGTGGCCAGCCCGGTATTTTTGTTTTGCGCGTCCTCGGGCCTTTGGCCCTGCGGGCGACGCGTGGGCTGCTCCACGGTGCCAGCACCGGGTGCATGAGAGCGTTTAGGTGCTGGGAGTGGATTTCATCGTTGAAGAGATTTTTATTATCTGCGCTTTGCAGGCCTGGCAGCGACCTACTCTCCCACACCTTAAGATGCAGTACCATTAGCGCTGGGGAGTTTCACGGCCGAGTTCGGGATGGGATCGGGTGGGGGCTCCCCGCTAGAGCCACCAGGCCGGCGAAGGGCAGATAATAGAAACTGGTCTTATCGATGATTTTGCTTTGTGCACTTTACGAAGCGAGGCTTCGCAAGCGCGACCGCGCGCCGCCAATTGTTTGGCGCCCTTGCGGAGAGCTGCGCTCGTGAGCGCAGTAAAGATGAACATGGACTAATGAGAGTAATCAAGCCGAACGAGCTATTAGTAAGGCTCAGCTTCACGCGTTGCCGCGCTTCCACATGCCTCCTATCAACGTGGTGGTCTTCCACGGCTCTTCAGGGAGAACTGGTTTTGAGGTGGGTTTCCCGCTTAGATGCTTTCAGCGGTTATCCCTTCCGTACATAGCTACCCTGCTATGCGGCTGGCGCCACAACAGGTCCACCAGAGGTACGTCCATCCCGGTCCTCTCGTACTAGGGACAGATCCTCTCAATTCTCCTACACCCACGGCAGATAGGGACCGAACTGTCTCGCGACGTTCTGAACCCAACTCACGTACCACTTTAATTGGCGAACAGCCAAACCCTTGGGACCTGCTCCAGCCCCAGGATGTGATGAGTCGACATCGAGGTGCCAAACAATGCCGTCGATATGGACTCTTGGGCATCATCAGCCTGTTATCCCCGGCGTACCTTTTATCCGTTGAGCGATGGCCCTTCCACGAGGGACCACCGGATCACTATGGCCGTCTTTCGACTCTGCTCGACTTGTCAGTCTCGCAGTCAGGCAGGCTTATGCCATTGCACTCAACGAGCGATTTCCGACCGCTCTGAGCCCACCTTCGCGCGCCTCCGTTACCATTTGGGAGGCGACCGCCCCAGTCAAACTACCCGCCACACACGGTCCCGGATATTGTAGTACCGCGGTTAGATATCCATGACGACAAGGGTGGTATTTCAAGGGTGACTCCACCAGAGCTGGCGCCCTGGCTTCAACGTCTACCACCTATCCTACACATGTCGTGACGAATACCAGTGTGAAGCTGTAGTAAAGGTGCACGGGGTCTTTCCGTCTGACCGCAGGAACCCCGCATCTTCACGGGGAATTCAATTTCACTGAGTCTATGCTGGAGACAGCGGGGAAGTCGTTACGCCATTCGTGCAGGTCGGAACTTACCCGACAAGGAATTTCGCTACCTTAGGACCGTTATAGTTACGGCCGCCGTTTACTGGGGCTTCAATTCGGAGCTTGCACACCTCCTCTTAACCTTCCAGCACCGGGCAGGCGTCAGACCCTATACGTCGCCTTGCGGCTTCGCAGAGCCCTGTGTTTTTGATAAACAGTCGCCACCCCCTGGTCTGTGCCACCTCCGCCTGGTTGCCCAAACGGAGGTCTCCCTTCTCGCGAACTTACGGGAGCAATTTGCCGAGTTCCTTCAGCATAGTTCTCTCAAGCGCCTTGGTATGCTCTACCAGTCCACCTGTGTCGGTTTCGGGTACGGTTTATACGGTGGAGCTATTTCCTGGAACACCTTCACCGCACCCCCAATCCAGTAAGGGGATACGATACACGGCATCCGTCACTACCACCAAGCTGCAGAATATTAACTGCATTCCCATCGACTACGCCTTTCGGCCTCGCCTTAGGGGCCGGCTAACCCTGCGCCGATTAGCGTTGCGCAGGAACCCTTGGACTTTCGGCGAGGGAGTCTCTCACTCCCTTTATCGTTACTCATGTCAGCATTCGCACTTCTGATATCTCCAGGAGCCCTCGCGGGTCTCCCTTCGCAGACTTACAGAACGCTCCGCTACCGCGTGCTTACGCACACCCGCAGTTTCGGTGTATGGCTTGAGCCCCGGTACATTTTCGGCGCGGGACCCCTTATTTAGACCAGTGAGCTGTTACGCTTTCTTTAAATGATGGCTGCTTCTAAGCCAACATCCTGGTTGTTTTGGGAGTCCTACATCCTTTCCCACTTAGCCATAACTTAGGGACCTTAACTGGCGGTCAGGGTTGTTTCCCTCTCCACAATGGACGTTAGCACCCACTGTGTGTCTGCCGGATAGTACTTCTCGGTATTCGGAGTTTGGTTAGGATCAGTAAGGCGGTAAGCCCCCATAGCCCATCCAGTGCTCTACCCCCGAGAGTATTCATCCGACGCTCTACCTAAATAGATTTCGCGGAGAACCAGCTATTTCCGAGTTTGATTGGCCTTTCACCCCTAGCCACAGCTCATCCCCGACTTTTTCAACAGGCGTGGGTTCGGTCCTCCAGTGCGTGTTACCGCACCTTCAACCTGGCCATGGCTAGATCACTCGGTTTCGGGTCTAATCCAACGAACTGAACGCCCTATTCAGACTCGCTTTCGCTACGCCTACACCTATCGGCTTAAGCTTGCTCGTTAAATTAAGTCGCTGACCCATTATACAAAAGGTACGCTGTCACCCTTTCGGGCTCCAACTGTTTGTAGGCATCCGGTTTCAGGATCTGTTTCACTCCCCTCGTCGGGGTGCTTTTCACCTTTCCCTCACGGTACTTGTTCGCTATCGGTCGACAAGGAGTACTTAGGCTTGGAGGGTGGTCCCCCCATGTTCAGACAGGATTTCACGTGTCCCGCCCTACTCGAGGACTGCAAAAATTTCTACCCGTACGGGGCTATCACCCGCTGAGGCCCGACTTTCCAGACGGTTCCGGT